>CALWHR010000073.1 GCA_944380455.1 uncultured Clostridia bacterium | reverse complement strand
GCATAAACCACAGGCTTTACACAACGCCTCATTAAATTTAACATTGAACTTTGCCATTAAAAAAAGCACCTCCTGAAATTGTATTACATCCATACTTCACGCATATAGTACTTTAATGGTATTACATCGCCTGAAAGCTTGTTGATTATTTCAGGCGTCATATCCTTAACAACCTCCTTTACATAGGAAGTATATTTTATAGGAACACCTGTCTTTTCACTTGCTTCTTTAAGCAATTTATCGCCATAAAGCAAATCTTCGGCAGATGTTTCTCTTACAAGGTTGGTGTTATTGATAAATCCTGTAATTTTAAAACCAGATGTATTTTCAAGCCTTTCTTTTTGCTCAATAATAGCATCAACCGTTTGTGTGTCTGGTCTGAAAACATTCACAACCATAAAAAAATCAACTTCGGAAATATCAATATGCTCTCTAAATCTTCTTAAAACAATGGTTCCTACATCGTTTCCGCCAAGATCTACAACATAGTCATATTCTTTATCAACAAATGGAACCAACATTTCTTTAGGTATAGCAGGCAAATCAGCAGAAGAACCAATTGATGAGTCAAAAACCTCAATGCCTTGTTTTACAAGCTCATCCTTTTTTTCTCTGGAACGAAAATACACATTAACTATATCCATATCAGAAATAGCAACCTTATTTTTAGATACTTGTTTAAGGTTTGTAACATAATTTACAGCAAATTCCGTTTTGCCGCTTCCGTAATGGCCTGATATAATCCTAACACGTTTATCATCAAGATACATTGCAGCATCCTCCCCTTTAATGGGTATTTAACTATCGGTACATATTTATTATACAACAAAATTTTTCACTTTCAATAAGGTTATTGTACTTTTTTAAGCACAATCAATAATATCATTAAAAATTAAAATCCGTTTTTAAACATATTTAGCATACTATTTATTATAATTATATTATTATTGCACAATTTTTATTTGCAAAAACTGAATAATTAAACTAACTTTCATAAGACATACGATATTTTTATGTAATAATATGTATACCAAATACTTTAAAAAATGTGCAATTTTTTATGTCCCAATAAAAAAATCATTCTTTGTATTAAATTTAGTACAACAGTATATTTACTATATTGTTAAAAAAAATTTTATTGTTATTTTAGGGCTGAAAATATAATTAAAAATTTTAAAAACAAAAAAATGAGTAAAACATTGTTATCAAAATAACAGTATATGTTTTACTCATTTTATAATTTATATTATTTAATTACGAATAGAATAATAAATCTCCATAAGTTGGGAACGGCCAATATTCCTCTGAAACAAGCATTTCAAGCTCATCAGCAGGTTTTCTTAACTCGCTCATTGTAACAAAAACATGGTCTTTTACAAAGAAAGCTTTTTCTTTTAGACGCTCGATTTCTTGTGAGTTGTCAATCTCAACTCTAAGCTTTTTATAAGCCTTATCCATCTCTGAAATATTATCAGTAATATTTTTAAGAAGTTCTTTTTCTACCTCACAGTCAGCACCAGCTGCATTGAGAGATATAACCGAATCTGCTACAGATTTGGCATAACTGATTACAGCAGGCTTAATCTGCTTAGCAACCATATCAATCATTGTTCTGCCTTCAATTAAAACTCTGTTTATATAGTTTTCATATAATATTTCAGCTCTTGAAGCACATTCAATCTCTGTTAAAACACCATGGCGTTTAAACATTTCAACTGTACGAGGCTCTACCATTGACTCAACAGAATCAACCATTGATTTGCAGTTAGGGAGGCCTCTTCTTTCAGCCTCTTTTACCCATTCTTCTGAATATCCGTTTCCGTTGAAAATTATCTTTTTATGTTCTTTAACTGTCCTCTGCATAAGTTTATCCAAAGCTTCATCAAAATTATCAGCTTTTTCAAGCTCGTCAGCAAACTGCATTAAAGATTCAGCAACAATAGTATTAAGAATATAGTTAGGGCAAGCTATAGAATCAGATGAAGGAACCATTCTAAATTCAAATTTATTTCCTGTAAAAGCAAAAGGTGATGTTCTGTTTCTGTCTGTTACATCTTTTTTAATAGATGGAATAGTTGAAACGCCTATAGTCATAGATGTTTCGCTCTTGCTGCTTGTAAGATTGCCAAGCTCTATCTGATTTAATATATCTTCAAGCTGCTCACCAAGGAAAATAGAAATTATAGCAGGCGGAGCCTCAGCAGCTCCAAGTCTGTGGTCGTTTCCGGCATTTGATGCACCCAGTCTAAGAATAACCGCATTTTCGTCAACCGCTTTAATAACAGCCAAAAGGAACAAAAGGAACATTTTATTTTTATGCGGCTCTTTTCCCGGATTAAATATGTTTTTACCAGTATCAGTAGCTAATGACCAGTTATTATGTTTTCCGGAACCATTAACACCTGCAAAAGGTTTTTCATGGAGCAGACATTCAAGTCCATGTCTTGGAGCAAGCTTTTTCATATACTCCATTACAAGCTGGTTATGGTCTGTAGCTATGTTTGTATCATCATATATAGGCGCTAACTCGTGCTGAGCCGGAGCTGCTTCATTGTGTTCTGTTTTAGCAGATATACCAAGTTTCCAAAGCTCTATATCAAGGTCCTTCATGTACTCTGAAACACGCTCTCTTAAAGCTCCGAAATAGTGGTCATCAAGCTGCTGTCCCTTAGGAGGCATAGCACCAAAAAGAGTACGGCCTGCAAACATAAGGTCTTTTCTCTTGTCATACATGCTTTTTTCAACTAAAAAATATTCCTGCTCAGCTCCAACGGATGTTGTAACTTTTTTAGTTTCAGTATCACCAAAAAGTCTTAATATCCTTAATGCCTGAATATTAATTGCTTCCATAGAACGCAGAAGCGGTGTTTTCTTATCAAGAGCTTCACCTGTGTAAGAACAAAAAGCTGTAGGTATACAAAGTGTAAGTCCGCCGGCATCCTCTTTAAGGAAAGCAGGTGATGTACAGTCCCAAACAGAATAACCTCTTGCTTCAAAAGTTCCGCGCAGTCCGCCGGAAGGGAATGATGAGGCATCAGGCTCGCCTTTTATAAGCTCTTTACCGGAAAATTCCATAATTACCTTATCATTTTCAATCGGAGAGATAAAAGCATCATGCTTTTCTGCAGTAATACCTGTCATAGGCTGAAACCAATGTGTGTAATGTGTTGCTCCCTTTTCAATGGCCCAATCCTTCATAGCATTAGCTACAACCTCTGCTATCTCAGGTGCAAGCTCTGTGCCGTTTTCTATAGACCTTTTAAGCTCTTTGTAGATTTTCTTAGGCAGTTTCTCGCACATTACCGAGTCGCTAAATACTCTGCTCCCATAAATTTCAGGTATAGATATAGCTTCGCTCATGTTATCGCTGTCCTTTCTAATTATATTTATCCAATACATAGAAAGCGTCCTCAAAAATTGAGAACGCCTCAGTTCAAGTTTCTGCAAATCATCTTTTATATAAATACCATGTTTTTTTAAAAAAATCAAGTAGTATTTATAATTTTTTTATATTTTATCACTAAAATCGCTTTTAAGAGCGTAAAGTTTAATCTTAATCCTTGTTTTCAATTATCAAATGCTTTAAGATGTATGGCACTTTTAAATAAAAATTTAATCAAGATTTCTCTTATTTTTAAATTAACACAAAAAAGAGCGCTTAAAAAGCGCTCTTTTAATAATTAAATTACTGCAATTTTTCTATAAACTTAATTTTATTCAACTATACTAAATCATTAATTTTTCCGCCTTCAATAAATGCCTTTAAATTGCCAAGCACTACTTTTGCAATAGTTTCATCATTTTTATCACCATTAAAACTATTATGCGGCGAATAAAAGAAGTTCTCTAAATCCCACAAAGGACTGTTAACATCAAGAGGTTCCTTTTCAAAAACATCAACTGCTGCTGCCATAAGCTTGCCGCTTTTTAAGGCATTATATAAAGCTTCTTCGCTTTGTATTCCGCCGCGTGCTATATTAATGAAAACAGAATTATCTCTCATTGCATTAAACATATCATCATTAAATAAATGGTATGTGTCCTCTGTAAGAGGTATTGCAGCTATAACTATATCATAATTACCTATTTTTTCTTTCAGGGTATCAATTGTATAAGCGTTATCAAAAAATTCGGCATTTTTAAGACTTCTGGAAAAACCGTCGCAGATTGTTTCAAAAGCTCTAAGACGTTTAGCAGTTTCAGTGCCAATATGACCAGTACCTAAAATAGCTGCTTTTTTTCCGCTTAACTCAAGCAAGTCGAATCTTTTAGACCAGCTGTGCTCCTTTTGCTGTTTTTCATAAGTGCGCATATGCTTATATATATCAAGTATACGCATTATAACAAACTCAGCTATAGGCTTGTCAAAAACACCTTTCATGCTTGCATAAAGCACATTCATACTTTTAAGCTTTTCTATAGGCTGATTGTCTGTACCTACCATAAGAGCCTGAACAAATTTCAAATTTCTAAAATCTTCCGGCTTGTTGCAGCTAAACATATTAAGCTGAACAAGTACATCGCACCCTAATTCTTCATAGCTCAAAGGCACTTTTTCGTCTTCATGATACATTACATCATAACCCATTTTTTTAGCTTCTTCAGCCATATAAATTCCAATTGCCTTCTTTTTGCCGGAAATAACCGCTTTCACAAAAACCACCCCACCAGAAGCATGTATACCTTAGTATCAAATTATAAATATGATGCTAAATCGTATGGAGCCATCATTGTGTCGCCATCAAGATAAACTTTTCCTGAAAGCTCAGCATTTATTCCAACTTCAGAACCTGTAATTGTGCATTTGTTTGAGTCTTTAGTTACAACTATTGTTTTTTCTCCGTTTGAGATTTCAATAGGCTCATCATTTGATGTCCATTTTACTGTATATCCTGCATTTTCACAAATTTCACGAAGTTTTACAGGAGATTTATCAACTACTACCTCTTCTTCATCATCAGATTCTCCTGCTTCAGGCTCAACAGCAGCTTCATCGCCAATTACAACAACCAGGTTAGGTGTTGTCTGCGCAGGTATGCTTTTTGTTGAAATTCCATAAGCAACAACTGCTGCGTTATTTTTAATATCATCAACTGTAAGGTCTTCACCATTTATATCTTTAACAACTATATCTGACTCAGTATTAAGCTGAAGTGTATTTTCAGCATTTACAAACTCATCATTATATACTGAAAAATCAACATTCTCATCAGCATTTATTATTGTTGCAACAGCACTGCTTGTCATAGGCGGAATGCTCATTGTCATCGGTGTATTAACACCTAAAACAACCATTATATTCATACCTTTTTCAATATCAGCTGATTTTCTAATGCTTCCGTCAGCAGCATCCATAATAACTGCATCTGATGCTAAATTAGCTTTTAAGCCAGTTTCAGAAATTGTAACAGATATATATCCGTCATCACCATCATTAACATCTGTAACTGTTCCTTTATAAACAACATAGTCTGATTTTTCGTTTTTAAGTATTTCGATGCTGTTTTCTGCTTCCTGTGTTACTTCAACAGCAGTTGCTTCTGTATTTGCTGTTGTATCAGCAGTATCTGCAAAAGCACTTGAACCAATAACCATAGTTGAGATAAAAGCTGCAATAGCAAGTTTTCCTAATATATTCTTTTTCATAAATAATCCTCCATTTAAAACTTAATTTATTTCACCCGGTGAATACATATTACCAGTAAATCGATAAATTTGTGTTAACAAAATATGAACACAACATTACTCTTTGATTGCTGTAATATTACTCTTTTATTTCTTTTCTGAGCATATCATACTTTTTAACAGGAAAAGGAAGTTTAACTTTTAAAATCTGTTTAGGATGTGGTGCTGATTCAACCGGTATTCCGTTTTCATCCCACATTTCAGTTATTGTTATTTTTTTAGCTGCACCTTTAGCAGGCATAATCTCAAGCTCGTCGCCTACTTCAAACTTGTTTCTCTGCATAATTAAAGCACAGCCTGTTTTATCGTCATAATCCTCTTCAACCATACCTACAAAGTCGTAATCCCTTATATATGAATTATTTGTGTAAACCTGCTCGTTTCCGCCTGGCTTGCCAAAATAAAAGCCTGTAGTAAAGTCTCTGTGACTTGCTTTTGAAACCTCATCTATATAATGCTGTTTGTTCTTTTCATACTCTTCCGGTGAGCGCAAATAATCATCTATAGCTTCACGGTAGGCCTTAACAACCGTTCCTACATAAAACGGTGTTTTCATTCTGCCTTCTATTTTCATACTTTGAACACCAGCTTCAATAAGCTCCGGTATATGGTCAATCATACACAAATCCTTTGAGTTATAAATATATGTGCCTCTTTCGTTTTCGTTAACAGGCATATATTCACCCGGACGTGTTTCTTCCATAAGATAATATTTCCAACGGCATGGGTGAGCACACTCTCCGTGATTTGCGTCACGACCTGTAAGGTAGTTACTTAAAAGGCATCTTCCGGAATACGAAATACACATTGCGCCATGTACAAATGTTTCTATCTCCATATCTGACGGAATATTTTCACGTAATTCCTTAATTTCTTTTAACGAAAGCTCTCTTGCTGCAACAACTCTTTTTGCTCCAAGGGAATACCACATTTTAGCACTCATGTAGTTTGTGTTGTTGGCCTGAGTTGAAACATGAATTTCCATATCAGGCACAGCTTCTTTTGCTACAGAAAATACACCTAAATCTGATATCAAAAGAGCGTCAGCGCCTATTTCATATACTTTTTTAAAATACTCAGCCATACCGTAAAAGTCATCGTTATGAGCGTATATATTGGCTGTTACATATACTTTAACACCATGGCTGTGAGCAAACTCTATGCCTTTTTTCATTGTTTCCAAATCAAAATTTTTAGCTTTTGCCCTTAAACCATATTCCTCTCCGCCTATATAAACAGCATCCGCACCATATAAAACGGCTATAACAAGCTTTTCATAATCACCCGCAGGAGCTAAAAGCTCAATCTTCTTATTTTCAATCATCACTGAATTCTCCTTCTTTAGGAATATACTCTTTTATTTTAGTACAAAGCACTATACCATCACCTATAGGTATAATTGATGACTCAAGGCAATCTAAATGAGATATATCCCAAAGGAAATTTCTCATTCGTTTGTGTATAGTTCTCTGCCTGCGTTCAAGTGAAAACCTTGATTTTGCAATATTTCCGCCCTGAAGCACATCATCTGCTACAAAAATTCCGCCTATAGGCATAAGCCTTAATATATGCGGCAAAAATTGTATATATTGTCCCTTAGCCGCATCAAGGAATATAAAGTCGTAAGGTCCTTCCAAATTCGGCAGTACATTAGCCGCGTCGTCCTGTATTATTTTTATTTTATCCTCTAAACCCAATCTTTTAATATTCTTTCGTGCATCTTTAAGCATAAGCTCATAACGGTCTATTGTTGTAACATGTCCGTCAGGCTGTAAGTAACGGCACATAAGACCTGCGGAAAAAGCTACAGCAGTTCCTATCTCCAGCACTTCTTTAGGTCTTTTTATTGTAAGCAGTGTGCTTAAAAGCCTTGCTGTTTCGTGAGGTATAATAGGTATTTCCATTGAAAGAGCTTCTTCCTGTATTTCTCCCAATACCCCATCATATTTAGGCTGAATAAGCCTTATATATTTGCTTATATAGTCATCAGTAAAATATTTCATAAATTATCACCATTAATTATTAAAACTGTTTTGGTATTCTTCTTTAGCCTTTAAGAAATCCTCATAATTATCAGTGAACACATGCTCACCGCTGCCACGCTCCTTAACTACGTAATAAATATAATCATTATCATCAGGGTTTGCAGCAGCTTCCAAAGCAGCTTCACCAGGATTGCATATAGGTCCTGCCGGAAGTCCAGTATACATATATGTATTATACGGTGAATCTATTTCAAGGTCTTCATATGTAACAACTTCATTTCTTGTGCCTAAAGCATACTGAACTGTAGAGTCTATTTGAAGTTTCATTCCCTGCTCCAGTCTGTTATAAATTACACCTGCGGCAACGCTTCTTTCGCTGTCGACCTGTATTTCAGATTCAATCATTGAAGCAATTGTAACAATCTCATCTGTAGTATAATCTGACGAAGTATTTTTAAGTATGTTGTTATAAGATATTTCGAATCTGTCCAGCATAGCGCATATTACATCACGAGCTGTAGTGCCCTCTTCAAACTGGTATGTAGCCGGGAAAAGATATCCTTCCAAATAATAGTCACGTTTAGGTATATCTTTTAAAAACTCGTAATCAAATTCTCCGTTATTCATTTCATTTATAAACTCATCAGCCGTTACAATTCCTTTTGCTTCAAGGGTTTCAGCTATTTTCTGTGCTGTATAGCCTTCCGGTATAGTAACTTTTCTCGACTCGTCAATAACAGGTCCTGCCTGTATTATTTTCATTATCTCCTCAGAATCTGTGCCCATAGGTATATCATAAGTTCCTTTAACATATGTACCGTCATAGCCTTTATACTTACTTTGCAGTCTAAACATAAGCTTGCTTGAAATTAAGCCGTTTTCTTCAAGTATTTCGGCTATATCTTTTGTAACAGCGCCTTCAGGTATAGTAATACGCACTGTTTGTACCTCACTTGTTACCGAAGATGTGCTTGGCGCAGTTGTATAGTCTTTTGCTCTGTTAAAAGCAAAATTATAAATAGTAATACACAATAAAACAACTAAAACGATAAATATTACTAAAGCAGCCAAAACAGCTATCTGTCTTTTTAGTCTCTTTTTTCGTCTGCTTTTTTTATCCATATACATCACCCGCAATTTTATTTTATAATGCCACTTTATTATACAATTTCTTTTATATTAGCACAATAACATAATGTTTAATATTTGTTAAACACTACCTTTAAGCGGTTTACTTAACCTTAAAAATGGCTGTAACTTATTAGTTACAGCCTGAATTTATATTATTTTTCTTTATCCTGAAGTACTTTATATTTTCTTTCTAAATCTATGTTTTCCAAATCAAAAATTCTTGTAGCCTGAACACTGTTTTCTTCTTTAGAAAGCTTACCGTACTTGTCAACTTCCGACATATCTTTAGGGCCATGGCTTATAGAAGCAGCTCCGCCTATACAGCCGCATTTGCAAGCCATACCTTCAATAAGATTACCGTTAAGTCTGCCGAAGGATGCAATTTTAAGTGTTTTAACAACCTCGTCAAGGCCATTGCACTTAACTGGCTGAATATCAGCATTTATGCCAAGATTTATATTAGCCTGTTTAACAGCTTCAATTACACCACCGCTTCTGGCAAAAAGCCTGCCGTAATAAGAAGCATTATCAAGGCTTGTCTCCTCGCACTTTGTAAGGTCAATTTCCATAGCATCAAATACAGCCCTTAACTCTTCAAAAGTAATTACTAAATCCACATCGCCTTTAAGGTCTTCCTCGTTTATTTCCATTTTTTTAGCAGTGCAAGGTCCAATAAATACTATCTTGCAGTTAGGTTCAAGATGTTTCATTGTACGGGCAATAGCTATCATAGGTGAAACGGTACCGGAAACATGACTCATAAGGTCAGGATAATTCTTTTCAATGTATTTTACAAAAGCAGGACAGCATGATGTTGTCATCCACTTTCTTTCTTCTATTGTTTCAGCAAACTCTTCAGCCTCATGGCAGGCAACAATATCTGCGCCAAGAGCAACCTCAACTGCGTGAAAGAAACCTATTTTTTCAATTCCGGTAATTACCTGTTCTATTTTAGCCTCTGTAAACTGGCTTGAAATAGCAGGCGCAACAATGGCATATACTTTGTATTTTGAGTTATTCTCTGACTTTTTAATTAAGTCGAGCATTTCAACTACATATGATTTATCTACAATAGCTCCGAACGGGCAGTTATAAACACATGCACCGCAGTGAGTGCATTTTTCATCGTCAATATAAGCTTTTTTATCTTCGTCAATAACAATGGCCTTAGCCCCGCATGAACAAAGGCATGGCCTTAAAACATCGCTTATTGCACCAAACGGGCATACATTGTGGCATCTGCCGCACTCTATACATAATTCCTGATTAATATATGCTCTGTGATTTACTATAGTAATAGCATTTCTTGGGCATACTTCGTGGCACTTATGGGCAAGACAACCGCGGCATGCTTCTGTAACAACAAATCTGTCAACCGGGCATTCATCGCATGCAGAACGGATTATTTTAATTACATTTTCGCCTTCTTTAAGCGGTTCAATATTAATTTTAACCCTGTCACCTATAATATGTCTTTCTTTATATATACAGCAGCGTGTAATAGGCTTTGGCCCCGGTATAATTGTTTCAGCTATATCTTCTATAACCTCATTCAGATTTTCCCCTGCAAGAAATCTCTTTACAATTTCTCTGTTTACAAGATATTTAGTATACTGAACATTGCTTTCAAATTTACTCATATGTTTCCCCTCTGAATAATCCTTCTAAAAATTGTTAAATATAAACTACATTTACCTCTTTTCCCATTTGTCTTACAACAGAAATAAAATCATCAAGCTGTTTCATTTTAAAGTGGAAATCCATAGGATACTGCGGATTTTGATGAACAGGATTAACAGCCTGGCCTATCCACATATTCAGCTTTTCACATCTTTCTATTATAAGAGCTGCCAGCATAGAAGCTGAATTCTTTTCATTAAGTTTTTTCAAAGCAACCGCGTTTTTCTCAGGAGAAATATAATCCCTCATTATATCAAGTGCTTTATTTATTGTGATAACACCTTCCGTAACCAATTCAATCCCCGGTATTTTTCCAATAGGCGGCAATTCCTGTGTCATTGTCGATATATCCACATCTAATTCTGCACCTAAAGAGCGGGCAACTATATTGGCTGTTGTACCTCCGCAGACAACA
The DNA here is from genome assembly GCA_944380455.1 of uncultured Clostridia bacterium. Taxonomy (GTDB): domain Bacteria; phylum Bacillota; class Clostridia; order Lachnospirales; family Anaerotignaceae; genus Neoanaerotignum_A. The sequence goes on along the minus strand of CALWHR010000073.1, from coordinate 7,084 downwards.
ATTTTTCCGTCTGCACTAAGTATTTCTTTTATTACATTAAAATCCTCTGACGGATTTTTAGGCGGTCCGGTAAAAAGATTTATAGTTTCCTGTTCTTTAATTTTAACAGAAAGAACAGTTGTATCGTCACCGGCTTCATTTTCATATAAATCACGGCATTTTTCCAAAATATCGCCTGTTACATCAACGGCCGAAAAATCTGCGTTTAAATTTTTAACATATTCATCAACATTATCCCACTGCCAGCCCAAATCAAGGGAGCGCCCAACTCCGGCATGAATAACCCCGTCGCTTACGGCAACAAGCAGAGTATCTTTATCCATAGTAAAACTGCACTCATATATGGTTTTGTCATTCAGTACTCTTTTTCGCCGTTTAAGCGGTACATTCTCTCCGTTTCTAATTAAAAATATAAACGGATTATCAAATTCAGCCGCATATCCTCTGCCGTCGTTATAAATCTTGATAATGGTAAAAGTGGAATACGCCAAATGCCTTTCATTGCATACAGGCAGTGTATGAACAATAGTATCTATTGTTTCTTCCAAAGTTGAACCTTCTTTAAGCATAGTTACTGCTATTTTAGATGTAAGTGTGGCAAGAATATTTGCTTTTACTCCGCTTCCAAGGCCATCTGAAAGCACAAGTATACAACTGTCTTTAAGCCTTGCCTGTTCAATATGGTCTCCGCAAAGTTCTTCACCGTGCTTTATTAAACTGTCAAACCAGGTGTCTATAAAATACATTTAATCACCCTCTTCTTTAAGCACTACATCTTTAAGCCTGTTAAGAACAACTTTTGTTTCAGCTGTAGTCTCACCTAAAAGACTGGCAATTTCCTGCGCAACTCTCATCTGCTTTTCTATAACATTTTGGGCTGTCTCAACTGTATGCATTTTAAGTTTGGCTAACTCTTCTTTTCTTTCTTCTTCCTGTGTTACATCCTGCATTAAAACAAAAATCTCGTCGCCTTCTATATATACAATATTAGTTATGACTGCAAGATTTTTGTCTTTCAAACGCATTTTTACATTAAGAATATCATTTTTTATATTTAATGCCTGCTGATATATGTCACGTCCGGCATTAAATATGTCAACTGGCTTTCCAACTGCTTCTTCAGCTCTAAAACCAAGCTTTCTTTCTCCAACCGGATTAAGCTGAAGTATATTCAGGTTTTTATCAAGAAGAAAAAGAATGTTTATTGAATTTCTGAAAAATAAGTCACCCATTCTTTTAGCTTTTTCACGCATGTTGGGCCAGCACATTTCAACATTAGCCATTCCATTATATACAGCCACAGCCTTTTCACGGCATGTGTTGTATCCGCATGCTCCGCAGTCAAATTCATCAGCCTTTGTTTTTCTTCCCATATCAAGAAGAATTTTTCGTATTTCAGCTTCTTCAGGCTGGTCTTTAGGTACTTCAATAGGTACAAAAGTATATGATGTATCTATTTTATCCCAATCAATTTTTTTACGGCCTACACCCCAACCGCCTTTTTCAGCAAAGGCTTTAATTTTCTGCCTTCTGCAAAAAAGTCCGTTTGCATCCCATGGAATAAACGGTCCGTTTATACAAGACTCATTGCATGCCGACAAGCCGATATAGCACTTGTCAAGGGTACCGTTTTCAATGCTTTCAAAAAGTTCTTTTACATTGTCCATGCCGTTTACTCTTAAAATGTCATAGCCGTTATCTTCAACTGTTTTTGTAAGCTCCGGCCACATATCACCGGATATGGAATAATTTTCTCCTGAATGAGCCGGCACAAGGTCTGGAATAGAAGGCTCCATGTTGTCTATATTTACTCCACGCCTTCTGAACATTTTCAAAATTTCAACAAAAGTAATATGCGCATCTACCTCTGCTCCGTCTTTAGGAAATGTTTCATATTTTTTGCTCAGACACGGTCCAATATAAACTGCCATACAGTTAGGGTCATCTTTTTTTATAACCCTTCCCATCATAACCATAGGTGAAGCCACCGGCATAAGATACTTTATAAGCTCATGATGGTATTTTTCTATAAAAATATATGTTGCCGGGCAAGTACTGGATATAAAATAATCCTGCTTTCCGGCATTTTCATTAATATAATTAATATAAAGCTCTGTAACTTTCTCTGAAGCCGCCGCCATTTCCTGAACCGAATCAAACCCTAAAGCTCTTAAAGCTGAAACAAATTTTGCCGGCTCTTTAAATGTTCCCATGTAAGCCGAATCAAGTATGGCAACAATTCTTTTGCCATAATCAATAGCGTTAAGTACCTTTTCAACATCGTTCTGCACATTTCTGGCATGCTGTGGGCAGGCAACAAAACATTGTCCGCAGGCAATACACCTTTTTTCTGATATTTTGGCTTCGTTATTGATAAACTTTATCGCCTTTACAGGACATTCACGAACGCATTTGTTGCAGTTGCGGCAGTTTGAAACGGTAAAGTTAAAAAGTCTCATTATTCAGCACTTCCTTTTATGTTCTCATTAAAGAACTGCTCAGCTGTCTCAGGAAGAACAGAATAAATCTCCTCTCTAAGTTTTACACAAACTGCGCCAACACAGTTGCCAAGGCAGAAAGTAGCCTTTACTTTATATTTATTGCCAAGACCGTTTTCATCTATTAATTTATTAAGCTTGTTAATAATGTCATATGAACCTTTCAAATGACATACACTTCCTATGCAGACCTGAATATCTGTCATATTTATCACACTCCTCAATTTAAAACCATCTCTAAAGAAAATTTGTTAAAAATAATGCCGCATGAAACCAAATTCTGCGGCATTATTGAAATCAATACTTTTTAATGCCTATATCGTGCCTGAAATGCTTTTTCTCAAAATCAATTAAATCAACGCCTTCATAAGCTTTTGCTCTGGCTTCGTCTATATCTTTTCCAATACCTGTTATTCCAAGCACACGGCCGCCGTTTGTAACAATTTTTCCTTCCTTTTCAGCTGTTCCGGCATGGAAAACAATAATGTCATCTCTGCCTTTAACACTGTCAAGGCCTGTTATTTCATAACCTTTATCATATTTTACAGGATACCCTCCGCTGGCTTCAACTACACATACAGCTGCATTATCGTACCACTGAATATCCATTTTATCAAGGGTTGTATCAACACATGCTTCCATAATCTCAAGCAAATCTGTTTTAAGTCTTGGAAGAATAACCTGTGTTTCAGGGTCACCAAAACGGGCATTATATTCAATAACCTTCATACCGTCTTTTGTAAGCATAAGGCCAAAATAAAGAACACCAACAAAAGGCCTGCCCTCTTTGGCCATAGCTGCAACTGTAGGCTTAAATATTTTTTCCATACAGTCGTCGTTTAATTCCTTTGTATATATGCGGCTTGGAGAAAAAGTACCCATTCCGCCTGTGTTAAGGCCTTCATCGTTATCATATGCCCTTTTGTGGTCCTGAGCGGAAACCATAGGCACTACAGTCTTTCCGTCGCAGAACGAAAGAACAGAAACTTCAGGGCCTGTAAGGAATTCCTCAATTACAACTTTGCTTCCTGAAGCGCCGAATTTTTTATCTACCATTATTTCATCAAGGGCCGCAACTGCCTCATCATGTGTATTACAGATTAAAACACCTTTTCCAAGGGCAAGTCCGTCAGCTTTAACTACTATAGGCACACTCTGACTGAGCACATATTTTTTTGCTTCATCATAATTATCAAATGTTTCATATTTAGCAGTAGGTATGCCGTATTTTTTCATAAGGTCTTTTGAAAAAGCTTTACTGCCTTCAATAATAGCCGCATTTTTCCTTGGACCAAATACTCTAAGGCCTTCTGCTTCGAAAGCATCAACTACACCGGCAACAAGAGGGTCATCCATGCCGATTATAGTAAAGTCTATGTTTTCATTTTTGGCAAACTGAACAAGCTTGTCTATTTCCATAGCACCTATAGGAACGCACTGAGCGTCCTTAGCTATTCCGGCATTACCCGGAGCACAGTATATTTTATCAGCTTTTGTGCTTAGTTTAAGCTTCCAAATAATGGCATGTTCCCTTCCGCCGCTGCCAACTACTAAAACTTTCATTATAAAAGCCTCCTAACTTTACTGCCTTCAACAATAATCTTTCCTTCAGAAATAAGCTTTACAGCTTCAGGGAAAATTTTCCATTCAGCTTGCTCCATAACACGTTTTTGAAGTATCTCCGGTGTATCATCGTCATACACTTCTACAGCTTTTTGAAGTATTATAGGACCTCCGTCAGTTTCTTCATTTACAAAGTGAACTGTAGCGCCTGTAATCTTAACGCCTTTTTTAAGTGCTTCTTCATGCACTTTAAGGCCGTAAAAACCATCACCGCAAAAAGACGGTATAAGCGCCGGATGAATATTAATAATTCTGTTTTTGTACTTTTCGGTAAATGATTTTCCAAGAACCGTCATAAATCCGGCTAACACTATAAGTTCTACACCAAAGGTGTCCAAATGTTTTTCCATGGCACAAAGAAAGCTTTCTTCGTCTGAAAAATCTTTTTTTCTGATGCAAACAGCATTAATACCGTATTTTTCAGCTCTTTTTAAGGCATAAGCTTCCGGATTGCTGCTTATAACAGTTACTATTTCGGCATTATTTATGTATCCGTTTTCTATATTGTCAAGTATAGCCTGAAGGTTTGTTCCGCCTCCTGAAACAAGAACTCCTACTTTAAGCATACCTCTACCTCTTTTTCATCATTCTTTGTAATTCTGCCTATAACATAAGCCTTTTCGCCCATTTCTTCAACAGCAGCAAGAATTTTATCTGCATTTTCCTTATCGCATACAAGCACCATGCCTATACCCATGTTGAAGGTATTGTACATATGGGCTCTGTCAATTTCTCCGCGTTTTTGCATAAGGTCAAATATAGGAAGAACAGGCCATGTTCCTTCTTGTATTGTTGCGCAAAGGCCTTTGCCTTTTGGAAGGCATCTTGGTATATTTTCTATAAATCCGCCGCCTGTAATATTGCTTATACCTTTAATTTCAGCTTTTTTCATAAGGCTTAAAATTTCTTTAACATAAATTTTTGTAGGTGTTAAAAGACATTCTCCTATAGTCATTCCAAGCTCATCAACATATTCTTTTGCATATTCTTCAATAGGCTCAAACACCTTTCTTACAAGTGAATAACCGTTTGAATGGACACCACTTGAAGGAAGACCGATTATAACATCGCCTTCAACTATTTTTTCACCGTTTATAATATCTTTTTTGTCTATAACACCAACTGCAAAGCCAGCCATATCATACTCGTCAACAGGATAAAAACCAGGCATCTCAGCTGTTTCTCCGCCTATAAGGGCACAGCCACTCTGACGGCAGCCTTCTGCAACACCGCTTACAATATCCGCTATTCTTTCAGGAATATTTTTTCCGCATGCTATATAATCAAGGAAAAACAATGGCTGAGCACCGTTACATATAATATCGTTAACACACATAGCAACACAGTCAATACCTACCGTGTTGTGCTTGTCCTGAACAAAAGCAAGCCTAAGCTTTGTACCTACGCCGTCAGTTCCGGAAATAAGAACAGGTTCTTCCATATCCTTAAAAGCCCCCAGCGAAAAAAGGCCGCCGAACCCGCCTATATCTGTAAGTACTTCCTTTCTAAATGTGCTCTGAACATGTTCTCTCATAAGTTTAACAGCTTCGTAACCGGCTTCAACGTCAACTCCGGCATTTTTATAATCAAGACCCATACTCTGCCCCTCCTTATAGATAAACAGGCATAAACATGCCAATCATACTAACACTAAACTATATTATTTTTATCACACACATACATAAAAGTCAAGAAAAGCTGAAAACCGCCTGTATATTCCATAATTTGCTTTAATTGACCTAAATTTTCTTTTCAAGTTCGTAGTACTCAAAACTTCCCGTTTCAATTTCTTCCAAAACTATGGTTTTTCCGTACTTTCTTTCTATTTCATTTATATATTCAATGCTTGCCGTTTTTAAAAACCCTATAACCTTTTTATTTGACCTGACAACAATTTCACTGAACATTGTTTGAGAAAAAACTGCTTCTATTTCACGCAGTATCTTACCGGAAGTATATTCAAAAGAAGGAACTTTTCCACTTCCTCTGCAAGTTAAACAATCCTTGCTGATTAAATCCAAAACAGGCAGACTGCTTTTCTTGCGTGTTAACTGCATAAGACCAAGCTCGGTCATACCGACTACCGTTGTTTTCAACCTGTCATCTTTAACAGCTTCCTGAAGCTTTTTAGTAAGCAAAAGCCGGTTTTCTTCTGATTTCATATCTATAAAATCAATTATAATCATTCCTGACAAATTCCTTAATCTAAGCTGCTTTGCTATTTCCTGCGCGGCCTCTATGTTGGTTTTTAAAAAAGTTTCTTCAATATTTTTTTTGCCTGTATACTTGCCTGTGTTAACATCTATTACCACACAGGCTTCCGTCTGTTCTATAACTATAAATCCTCCGCTTTTCAGCCAGATTTTATTGTCAAACAATTTATCTATTTTGCTTTCTATAAAATATTCTGCAAAAACAGGTACTTTTCCTTTGTACAGCTTTGCTTTTCCGTCTTTAAAATACGGCATTTCAGTAATATTATTAAAATCTTTTTCATCATTTAAAATTACTTCGTCAACATCTGATGTAAATATGTTTTTAAGAGTTTTGGCAACAAAATTTTCTTCTTCAAATATTAAAGCCGGTGCTTTGTGATATATAGCTTTTTCGTCTAAAAACTCCGCCTTTTTTAAAAGGGATTTTATTTCGATTTCAAAATCTTCAATATTCTTATTTTCTCCTTCTGTCCTTACAATTACCGAACAGTTTTCAGGAATAAGTTTTGAAACTATTGAAAAAATTCTGTCTCTTTCGTTTTTGTCAGTAATTTTTTTTGAAATCCCGATGCTTTTTCCGTCGTTTTTAATAATAACCGCAAACTTGCCAGCAAACGCTATCTTTTCGGTAAGAACAACTCCCTTTGTACCAAAAGCGTCTTTTTCAACCTGAACAATAACTGTTTCGCCGTTTTTAAGATTTCTGTCCTTAGTTAAAGGCAAATACCCGTTTTTATCAAGACCTAT
>CALWHR010000072.1 GCA_944380455.1 uncultured Clostridia bacterium | reverse complement strand
TATTAAATAGTATTTTTATAATATGTTATCTTCTCTTTGTGGTTTAAGTTCTCTTGAACTTATTTACAATAACCATTATAATTAAATTTATCCATAAGTAAAGCGCCACTTTTTAATGCTTATCATGCCATACAAACATGTATAAGCATTGCTCAATACAATATTAATCCTTAATCAAAAAAGGAGTGTTGGCATGGACTCTAACTTTTCAAAAATATTTATAGAAATAGCCACATGCAGCAATATTACAAAGGCAGCTGAAAATCTGGGATATACACAAAGCGGTTTAAGCCATACCCTTAACAGGGCAGAATATGAGCTTGGTTTTAAGCTCTTTTACAGGGCAAAAAGCGGTGTAACTTTAACACCTGAAGGCCGCATGCTTCTTCCTGCCGCCAAGGAAATGCAGCACAGCATGGAAAGACTTAACGAAACAATTTCATCTATACAGGGAATTACAAAAGGTTTTGTTACAATAGGCACTTTCCAGAGTATCTCTATAAACATGCTCTCGCCTGTTTTAAAGGCATTTCAGCAGGATTATCCTCAAATCAAAATAGACCTTAAAGAAGGCAGTATCGAGGAAATACATGACTGGATATTAGACCATACAGTAGATTTAGGCCTTACAAGCCTTCAGGAAAATGATGAGTTTGATTACATACCTTTACATAAAGACCCTTTGGTTGCCGTTGTGCCGCAGTGGTATGAAGTAAAAAACAAAAACTATATAGATGTATCTGAATTTAAAGACCAGCCCTTTATAATGGCCTCAATGGACAAGCAAAATGACTGCGATATTGATAATGTTCTGAAAAAAGCAGGCATAGATGTAAATGTTACATTTTCATCAAAAGATGATGTGGCTATTATGAGCATGGTAGAAAACGGCCTTGGTGTCAGTATACTTCCGGAGCTTATTACTTTGCGGCACTTTCAAAATGTCAAAATTCTGCCGTTAAATCCGCCTTTTTACCGCACACTGGGCATAGGCCTGTTTTCCCTTGAAAATGCGTCACCGGCCGCATCAAAATTCATTGAATATGCGGTAAAAATGCTTTCCAAAGACAAAAAATAACTTACCGCAGTAAAAAAGCCACGGAATTTTCTTCCGCGGCTTTTTACATACGCTATCTGTTTATGTAAACCCTTTTTACTCTGTCATTTAAATATCCGGTAAGAGATGTAGGACTGTTGTCAACAAATTTTGATATATACTCTGTTGTTATATTGTTTCCCAGCCTGTCTTTACCGAATATCGTAACCTCATCCCCAATTTCGCAGTCTATTCCAGTTACATCAATAAACAGCTGATCCATACATACAGACAAATATCTGGCTTTTTTTCCGTTAACAAGAAGCGGCGCTTTGCTGTATGATAGAGGTTTAAAAAAACCGTCGCACACTCCCACGCTTACAGTAGCTGTTTTCATTTCCCGGTCCGCTACGCATGAATAGCCGTAGCCAGCTCTTTCGCCTGGTTTTAAGTGGCATATATTGGTTATAAAAGCTCTCCACGATGCCGCCGTTTCTACATTAAACGGATTTCTTCCGTCATCAAGTCCTGAAAATCCAGTAAACATGCACCCCAGCCTTGCGTGGGTGGATATTGTATCTTTGACCCACATAGAGCCTCCGCTGCAGCAGATATGCACATATTTGGGGTCTATTCCCAAACCCCGTATCTGCCATACCGCCTCTTCAAAAAGATTATACTGATTAACGGTAAACTCATCGTTAAACTCATAAGCGTTTCCAAAATGAGAATATACCCCGATTATTCTCAGATTTTTAAGGCTTTTTATATAAGCAATAAGTCCGTTTAAATCTTTTTGCGGGTTAACCCCAAGCCGATGAAGACCTGTTTCTATTTTAATCTGTATATCCTGATATTTTTTGCCTGAAAGAGATACTGCGTCACTTAATAGCTTAGCTGTTTTTTTATTAAATACAGGAGCAATTAAGTTATATTTAACAACATAGGGCAGGGCATGATCTGGCACAGCACTCAAGAGCATAAGCTCTGTATTGCTGTATCCAGCATCCCTTATTTTTTTGCTTTCTATTATCTGGGCATTAGCAATAAGATTTATACCTAAGTCCTCAATAAGCATAGCTGCTACCGGTACAGTACCGTTTCCATGGGAATTGCCCTTTACTACTGGTATAAACTTTCTTGGTTTAATAGCAGAAATTATTTTCTCCGCATTAGAGCGGAGTATTCCTAAGTCAACTTCCAAGTATGAGTTATAAAACTCCAAATCCATTGCCAGCCCCTCTTTCAGTTAATAGTAAGCTTTTTTTACAAAAGCCTTATTAACTATTCCCCAAGCTTCATGGATATTTTCTTTTTTGCCGTTATTGAATTATGCTTATAGCTTAATGTTTTGTCTGGAGCAAATATCTGTCAGCTATACAGTACATACAGTATATATGCAAAGCTTGATACTCAGAAAAACTTAACATTGTTTCCTAAATAAACAATATAAAAAATTATAATTACATTTAAAGCATAAGCAATATTCAAACAACATCCCTGGCTCAGTTAAGAAAATATTCCGTTTAATGCCTGCATATATCCGATACATACCCCTGATTATGTATCAAATAACAGCAGAAAAAACGTCTTAACAGGCGTTTTATATTTCCTTTTTGTTCTGAATTTAAAGCCTTCCCGACTCTATCATCAATACTTCATAATATGTCTAACATTTACCTGATTATAGAATTCCTATTAGGCAAATTAAAGACCTGACTCCATAACAAAAGGATTAATTGAATATCAAAACCAAATCTGTTTGACAGTGTTTAAAATTCAACGTACCCCAATTATATGTTGAATGAACTTCACTTTTTACAACAGAAATACAGTATGTTTTGATAGTAAGGTTTATAAATCGCGATTTATGTATATAATTATAAAGTATATAGGAACTATATTGTCAATTTTATGCAATTTATTTATAATATTATATTAATATTTTTAAAATAAAAGTACATATATACCAATAATAAAGGAATTAACTGTTTCATTTTTAATAATATATTATATATTTATAATCTACTTTTTTAATAATATCATAAAATATTTTTTAAAAGGCAAAAATTTGATTATGTAAACTTTATTGATTGTGTATTTATTTATGTTTATTTCGTCATTTGATGATATTTTCCATCAAAAACAACTTGAGTTTCAAAAACGCTTTTCCAACTATACAGTTAAAATTAAGATAAAACTTATATTTTTCAGAAAGCTTATTACTGATAGTTTTTTATATGGGCAAAACTCATTCTTAATTAGCATTTTTTAAATATCTTTCCTGTTTATAATTATACAAAAAAATAAAGCCTTTTGCTTTTATACAAATGGCTTTACTTTTGTATATTTAGTATTTTAAGCTTTTAAAAGTTTTTTTGCTGTACTTAAAAAGTCAATACTGCTTGTTTTCTGCACTCTTTCTTTCCATTTATCAGGCAATACCATCGCACCGGAATAAGCTCCGCATATATTTCCGCATATAGAGCCGTTTGTATCGGCATCATCGCCTGTATTAACAGCGCCTAATATTCCGTCTTTTGCATTGCCGTTTACGGCATAAAAAATGGCAAGAGAAACAGGCACAGACTCATATGCAAACATGCTTGCACCAAATACACCGGCTATCTCATCCAAAATATCATTAATATGACATTCACCGCAGCTATCAACTATACTTTCAATAAGCTTTATTCTTTTTGAAACATACGGTGCTGTAATATCAAAGCCTTTGCTTTCGCCGTATACAGCAGCATCAGCGGCTATTCTTAATACCTCATTTGGAGAGTATCCGCCTTTTACCCCGGCAGCTACTGCAGCAGCTACTGCACAGGCAGCGGCTACAGCCGGCTTGCTTCCGTGGCTTGGCAGCGATGACTCACATGCAGCTTCGATGCACTTGTCAATGTTGTTGTAATACTTAACGCCAATAGGCGCAACGCGCATAGCAGAACCGTTTGTATTACCCATGCCGGAAGTTTCTTTTGGGTCACGGTTTTCTATAAGAGCTGTAAGATAACGCCTTGTAGAAGGTCCGATAACTGTGCTTTCAAGCATTTTCTGCTCAATAGCCCATTTTTTCATAGCCTCATTAAAAGCCGTTTCAGAAAAGCCGTCGTTTTCAATAAGTACATTGCTTATTATAATGCTTTCCATAGTATCGTCAGTTATATCTCCGGCCTCAAGGGAGCCATGGTATTTTTGAACATCCTCGTCAGGCTTTAAAAAGTCCTCTATATATCCGTATGTGTTTTTAATCTGTTCCCTTGTTAAAAAAGACGCAGGCATACCCATAGCGTCACCTATAGCACCGCCTACAAGGCAGCCATAGGCTCTGTCTAAAACATCCATTTTTATACCTCCTTAATTTTCCAAAAACCATGCGGAGCATTTATCTCCACGGTTTTAGCCGCGCAAAGCGATGCTAAATCAACAGCGCTTTTAATATCAACTCCTGAACCCAAAGCATAGCACAGTGCACCTGTAAAGCTGTCTCCAGCTCCTGTTGTATCTACAGCATCTGCTTTAACACTGTGATAATCAAATATTCCGTTTCTTGTATAGCATCTTCCGCCGTCAGAACCTTTTTTAAGCACTACTATTCCTCTTGAACGAACGTAGTTTTCTATAAAATCCGGCTGAATTCTTTCAAAAACTTCTATTTCGGTTTCGTTAGGAGTAACAACCGAAGAAGCCTTTATCATTCTTTTAAGTATGTCATCTTTAATACTTCCCGCAAGAGGGCCCGGGTCGAATATAAATTTAGTGCCTGAAACACGCATAACCTCTATGCAGTCCATAATAATCGGCGCGGCTTCGTTAAGCAGGTAATAGCCAGTAACCGCCGCAACAGGAACTTTTATATTGTCTATATTTTCCAAAAGCTCAGGGTCAAACCTGCCTTCAACACCTTTTTTTGTAAGAAATGTTCTCTCACCGTCAGGCTCTTTAAACACCAGGCAGTATCCGCTTATGCCATCTGTCTGTTTAACAAACATATCTGAAAAACCGTTTGTTTTTAAATATTTAAGTATCTGCTCTCCAGTTTTATCACTGCCTACATAAGAAACAACATGGGCTCTTCCGCCTAAGTTATTAATGGTAGCCGCTATATTTATAGCACAGCCGCCAACAAAAGCTGCCTCGCCCGTAATAAAGCCGTCCTGTCCCCTGTCAGGATAACTTTCTATGTCAAAATATTTATCGGCTACAAGTCCGCCGAAAATTATACAATCCATTTAATTTACACCACCTATAATTTCAATGCTTCCGGCACTGTCCCAATCAAGTGTTACATTTTGGCCTTTTTGCGGTCTTTGACCGGAAACAGCATTCTGAACCTCGCATATAATTTCTTTTCCGGAGCAAACAACTGTACAAGTTGATATATTGCCTGAATAAGTTACATGCTCAACTGTTCCTTTAATGCCGTTTTCGCCTTCAGAAACAAAACGTATTTTTTCAGGACGTACTACATAGAGCATATTTTGGCCAACAACGGCATTTTGTGCCGGTATTGTAATATTTCCGTTTTCAGTCTCAAGCTGAACTTTATTGTTTTCAAATGATAAGGCCTTGCCTTCGAAAAAGTTGGCTTTGCCCAAAAATCCGGCTGTAAAACGAGTTGCCGGTTTTTCGTAAATTTCAAAAGGCGTTCCGGCCTGTTCAATTTTTCCGGCATTCATAACTACTATTTTATCTGAAAGAGTCATAGCTTCTTCCTGGTCATGAGTTACAAAAAATGTTGTAACGCCTGTCTGTTCAAGTATGCGCCTAAGCTCTACCTGCATTTCTACTCTGAGCTTTTTGTCAAGAGCACTTAAACACTCGTCCAAAAGCAAAACGTCAGGCTTAATTACAAGAGCACGGGCAAGAGCTACTCTCTGCTGCTGACCGCCGGAGAGCTGTTTCGGTTTTCTTTTGGCGTATTCGTCCATATGAACCATTTTAAGTGCCTCCGCAACTCTTTCTTTAATTTCAGATGGCGGAGTTTTTCTTTGCTCCAAACCGTATGCCACATTCTGCTCAACTGTCATATGCGGAAAAAGTGCATAGCTTTGGAAAACCATGCCTATATTTCTTTTATTAACAGGTATAGCTCCTACTTCTTTGTCATCAAAAAATATTTCGCCGCCGTCGGGCTTTTCAAAACCGGCAATCATTCTAAGTGTAGTTGTTTTGCCGCAGCCGGAAGGCCCAAGTATTGATATAAGCTTTCCGTTTTCAGCTGTTAAATCTATGCTGTTAACTACGGTATTGTTGCCGTATTTTTTTGTAATCCCTTTTAAAACTACTTTACTCATTTGTTTTCGCTCCTTCCAACCATTGTTTTAAGGCTTGAGCCCATTATTAAGCCAACCACAGCAAGGCATAAAAGCGACACACCTATTATTACCGTAGAAACGGCGTTAATTTCCGGCGTAAAGCCAAACTTAATGGAGGACTGAATTTCTATAGGCAGTGTTGACACTCCTGCCGGCATAAGGAAATAGCTTATGGCGAAGTTATCAAAGCTTATCATAAACGATAAAAAGCCGCCGGCTACCATTGCCGGAGCAATAGCCGGAAGAGTTATCCTTCTGAATGTTGTTAAAGGGCTTGCACCAAGAGATGCGCTCATTTCCTCCAATGCCCTGTCCATAGACTGCACTCTTGCCTTTAAAACAAGCAGGGAATACGGCAGTGAAATAACAACATGTCCCGCCGCCACAAAAAACATCGACTTGTCAAAGTCAAAAAATCTGATTAAAAGCAAAAGTGAAAGACCCATTATAAGCCATGGAATACTCATAGGCATCATTGAAATGCTGTTAAAAATGCTTTTTGTTTTGTTTGAAAGATACCTTTCACCAAGTATAAAAAATGTGGCCAGTATAACGCATATAACGCCTGTTACAAGTGCCAGCAGTACAGAGTTAAGAGCGGCTTTCTGCAAAACCGTATCCCCAATAAGCTCCTGATACCACTGAAGCGAAAACTCAAAAGGCATGGAGTTGTAGCGGGATTTATTAAAGCCCATTAACATAAGCACTAATATAGGCACATAAAGGTAAAGCATAATTAAAAGTACATATAATTTTGAAACAACACCTTTTTTCATATGTCATACCTCTTTCCCCATTTTCCTATAGCCGCCATGCTTATAAGCACCATGGCAAGAAGTATAAATGCTATAGCTGCGCCGAAGTTCCAGCCGTAAATCTCAAAGAACTGGTCTTCAATAACAGTACCTATAACCGTGCCGTTTACACCGCCCAGTATTCGCGGCTCAACAAATGTTCCAAGACAAGGCACAAAAACAATCATTATTCCCGATACAACACCGGGCATTGACATAGGGAATATAACCTTTCTAAATGTAGTAAATTTTGAAGCCCCTAAAGAAGAGCTTGCCTCAAGTATTGAATTATCCATTCTTTCAAGAGCCATATAAATAGTAATTACCATATACGGGAAAAAAGCATGAACAAGACCTATTATAACAGCTGTTTTTGTATACATAATTCCCAGAGCACCGTCTACGAGGCCTATTGAGTTAAGAATACTCTCTAAAAGTCCGCCGTCCTGCAAAAATATAAGCCAGCTGTAAACACGCACCAGCTGATTAGTAAAAAACGGTATTATAATAAGTATCATTACTATGTTTTTAAGGCCTTTAAGCTTTTTAGCCATTATGTACGCCAATGGATACGAAATTATAAGGCTTATTACAGTTACCATTACACTGTTAAATATAGTACGTCCCGTAAGTTTAAGATATGTACTTTTTGAAAAGAACCTGACATAGTTTGATATCACAAAGCCGCCTGTGCCGCCATCACTTTGGAAGCTGTTAAAAAGCATAATTAAAAGCGGAAAAACAGCAAATATAAAAAGCGCCGCCATAGCCGGCCAAGTCATAACCTGTCTTTTATCGCCCTTCAATATCAATCCCTCCAAACATTAAAAATTTTATTATATAAAACATTTTACAACATTTTAATGCCAATAACCACATAAAATAATAATACGCTACAAATAATTTCAGCGTTTTTTTATTACGATTTTATTTATTTTCGGTCTCTGAATTTTTTATGGAATACATAAAACGTCTTATTATTTTTACTAAATTTTCTTTTCTGTCATTTTCATTACTGCTTTTAAAAGTTCTTTTAATTTCCATATTTGTATTCTCCTTTTTGTAACCTTATTTACAACATTTAAAAATTTATCGTATAATTAGTTTTATGAAAAGGAGAATTTTTGTATGATTGACTACACTAAGTTTCAAAAAGAATTAATACAGCTTCGCCGTCATTTTCACATGTACCCAGAAACAGCATTTAAAGAGTTTGCTACAACTGATTTTATAGCAGATTATCTTCAAAATGCCGGATACAGCGTTAAAAAAACTCATCCAACCGGATGCTATGCTTTTTTAAAGGTAAAAGAAAATGCGCCTACAGTTATTGTACGCGCTGAAATTGACGCTGTGCCTATAGACGAAAAGACAGACCTTCCTTTTGCATCCAAAAACAAAGGCGCCATGCACGCCTGCGGCCATGATGCCAACATAGCTGTAGCACTTGTACTGGCCAAGCTGTGCCGGAATACAAAAGACTTATTAAGCTGTAATGTAAAATTTGTATTTGAGCCTGCTGAGGAAATAGGCAGCGGCGCTAAAGTTATGATTGAAAGCGGTGTTCTGGAAGGCCCAAAAGCCGACTCTTTAATTATGTTTCACTTTGTAAACAAGGCTTCCGGCGGAATGGAAGTAAACAAAGATATAGCCTCAGCTGCCATAGGCCGTATAGAAATTGAGTTTAAAGGTGTTTCGGCGCACTGGGCCGCCAGTCAAAAGGGCCGTGACGCCATAAATGCCGCATGCCTTACATCGGTTGAACTTTATAAGCTTAATCAAAGCTATATCTCCAAATACCCTTTCTGCATAGGCATAGGTCAAATTGAAGGCGGTACATCGCCAAATGTAATGAGTGATTACGCCAAAATAAACGGAAATTTAAGGGCAAGCTCTATGAAAGACTATTTAAAGCTTGCAGATATTATAAAAGACATAATTGAAAGAATTCAAAATCAGACAGGTGTTAATATAAAATACGATGTATCTAAATATCCCATTACACCTATTATTAACAGTCCGTATATGGTTAAAAAGGCGGTTCAAACAGGTAAAGAAGTTTTCGGCGATGAGTTTTACATTATGGATAAGCTTTATTTAGCCGGTGATAATGCCTGTGCTTATTTTGAAAAAATACCGGGAATACTTATGGTTTTCCGCTCAAAATCACAAACGGCACTGCCTCTGCACAATCCAAAATTTGTATTAAACGAGGACTGCTTTTATAAAGCTCTGGAAATGCTTCACAAATACATTATTAATTTATACAGAGCATAAAAATTTAAAATTCAAAGCAAAAAGCGTCTGGTGTGAATAACCTTCACTCCAAACGCTTTATTTCTGCAATTATTATTAATTACTGTGCAAGAGCTTTTACGGCTTCAAATACCTGTGTAAAGCTTCTCTGGCCGGTTACAAACTCACATACTCCGTTTCGTTCTACAGCATAATAATTGTCATCATACTGTAAAAATCTTAAAGTAAGGACTTCCCCTGTAGAGTATGTGAGAACAATCTCGCCTACATATTCCCCAGGCTCTTTTTTCTTCTCGCCGTCCATGGTAACAGCGGCTATGCTCTTATAAATTTCAGTAAATGCCGACATATCACTTGGTTTTCCGTTAAGTGATACACTGCTGTTTTCGGCATCTATGCTGTATGTTCCTGTAAACTCTAAATCTTTAACCGTAATCTCGCTGAAAACATCAGCACTGTCATTTATAAAATACTTGCCTATAATATCAAAAGGCTTTGCGTTTTTAATTTTATCGGTTTTTTCCTTTAAAACAGTGCATATATAGTCTTTTCCGCTGAACTGAGCATAAACCTTTGTACTGTCATCAGCACATGTATTGCCAATGGTTATTGTACATTCATTCCCTTTATTGTCAACTGCCGATAATACCATAGCCGGATTATCCAGGCCGTAATCAACGCCTTCTTCAGGTGTGTCAATAAAATCAACAGCTGTTATCTCATAAAACGGTCCGCCTATATTATCCGCCAACTCATCAGAAAGCACAGGAACATCGAAGCTGTAAATGCCTGTAAGAAGGAATTCACCGTAGCCTTCGGTAATTTCGCCGTTTGGATTAGGCACAATACTGTAGCTTATTCCATCGCGGATGCTGACATTGAGCGATTTAATATCACTGAAATCTACATAAGCCGGGTATACATCCCTAAAGGCAGTAGGTTTGCGTGAGAGTGGTTTACCGTTTTCCGCACTTATAATATATACATTGCTGTCATTTTCAAGGCACGCATAGTACCCGGTTTGGTCAACCGTCTGATTTCCAACAGTTATTTTATAAACAAGGTTTCCGTTTTCATCGTACGCCTCATCAGTAACGCCTTTGTCAAGGCCATAGTCTGACGCCTTATCTATACCGTTTTCTATTATCTGGGTATATTCAAGGTTTTCAAGGCAGGCAATGGCCTGGTCAATTGAAATCTGGGTAAGGTCTGCATTTTCAAGACCTTCCATAGCCCAGTCTGTATCTTCCTGTTTATTAAATGTAACACTTACTCCGTCTTGTGTTACAATATACTTTTTTATTTTGGCATCGCTTTGCGCGAAAAGCTTTTTTGTTTCTTCCTGCAAAACTGCCTGTTCTTCCTTTTTGGCATTATACGACTTACTAAAACCAAAAGCGCCTAAAAGAACAACCACAGCCACTACACCTATTATAAGCCTTGTCTTTTGACTGCTCATTTATTTCTCCTCCTGATAAATACAGTAAAGCCTGCTAAAAGTATTATAAGCGGTATTACTACAACTGACACAAGCATTATAACAACTGCCTTGCTCTGAGTTATATTAAGGTACTCATCAGCTCCTATGCTCTTTGTTCTTCCTGTGCTTTCTGTGCCGTTAAGGAAATCAAAGGCATTCATTACAAAGCCGAAGTTGCCGCCGTTTACAATATTATTCACACTGTCTTCAAGAATCATAGAAGTTCCTGAAACTATAAGCTTTGTTCCGTTTTCAGTTCCATTATTATCCGTATCAGTAACAGAAACAACTATATCCAAAGGACCTGTTGGGTCTGTTTCTGTAAGCTGCGCATTATTTCCGCTTATATCATTCAAAGTCTTGGCGTAGGAATATGTTGATGAAACAGCAAGAGTTTCAATATTAACCGTAGAACGCTTGGTATCAAGCTGCTCAACATACATAGATGCCGGAGCAAGTATGTTTGTGCCTGCGTTTACAAGGCTTTCGCAAATTTTACTTTCTGAATTTAAATCAGGTATAAGATAAAGCGGATTATTGTCTATTACATAATCAGCACTGCCTTCGACTATAAGCCTTCCGCTGTCGGCTATACCGTAAGAAGCCAAAAGTGAATCAAAGTTAGGCATTTCCTGTGTTGTAAGAGTAAGGGTTATAAATGCCTTCCCGCCGTTTTCCAAAAAGCTTTTTACTGTGTCAGCCTCTGATTTGCTTAAATCAACTGCCGGACCATTTATAACAAGTATCTCACAGTCTTCAGGTATTTTAGGTGTTTTAACCAAGTCAAGTGTCTGCACCTCAAAACCGCTGTAGCCCATCTCCTTTTTAAGCTCATCACCAAGAGATGTTTCATTATGACCTGTAAGCTCATAAACCGCCTCTGCCGCTCCGTTTGTAAGCTGACGGATAGTTCCTGTAAGCACACCTTCAACTTTAATACCTTTTAAATATGCAGTTTGCGACATGCTGTCTACACTTATATCTGTTATATCCTCCTGCGGTATAACAGCAAAATTACTGTCTGTTTCAACTACTATATCCCCTACCTTAGGCTGCTGGCCGTTTTGTGTATGTTCAACAGCAAATGCCGGGTCGGTATATGGGTCTATATTTGATACTGTAATATGCTTTGAGTGGGAAGCATATCTGTCAAGTATCTCCGTTACCATTGAAATTTCCTGACCTTCAGCATAAAGAGAATATATACTAACATCCTGATTTAAATTTTCAACTAAAGAAATTGTATCTTCAGAAAGAGTATACAGTCCATTTTTAGTAAGGTCAAATTTTACGTCAAAACTGCTTACAACCATATTTAAAACTATAACAGCAATTACTACTATAGCAGACATTATCGAAGCATAACCGCCGTATTTAATAAGAGGGTCGTTTTTGTTTATTTTCTTCAACTTTAAGCGCCTCCTTTTAAGACCATCTTCTTTTTTCAATCACGCGTACAGTAAAGTATAAAAATACGCCTATGAATGAAATAAAGTAAACAACAGACGATATGTCAAGAAGTCCCATAGCGAAGCTGTTAAACCGTGTAAGAACGGCAAACATCATTGCAAACTTGCCTGCAAGACCTGTAAATATGCTTCTTTTTATAAAATAAAGAACAATCAGCACAGCCGCTTCAACAATAAATACTGTTATGGAAATTTCAGTATTTTTTGTATTATAGTAAACATAAAGTGCAATAAGAAGTGCTATAACGCCGGCAAACATAAGCGAAAAGCTTTCTGAGCCGGAAGCTGCCGAAACAATTGTTTCTACCATAAGCAGAAGGAATACTGCCACAAATGTAGCTACGGCCGATACTATCTGGTTATCGGTTATAGACGAAATCCAAAGTCCTACTGCAATAAAGGCACTGCCCAAAAGGAAAAAGCCTATGTATGAACCCAATATCTGTGCTACAGCAACAGTGCCGAAAAACGAAAGTATAACAGGAAATATACCAGTTATAGCAAGTGAAATTAAAAACACTGTTACTGCCGCAAGGTATTTGCCTAAAACTATAGCCGGTATACTAACAGGCGATGTTAAAAGCATCTGGTCTGTTCTCTGCTTCTTTTCCTCAGATAAAAGCCTCATTGTAAGCATAGGTGCAAGTATAAGAAACATCATTATAACCGAGCTGAAAACATACTGAAATTCAGGACTTAAAGACAGTATGTTCTGCAAAGAAAAATATACCGCTGTTATAAGCACAAAAAATGCTATAAACACATATCCAATCATAGATGAAAAATACATCTTTATTTCTCTTTTATAAATAGCTTTCATTTTTCATTATCCTCCCCGTTTATTTCATTAATATCTTTTTCCGGCTCGGTATTTTCTAATAACTGCTCTATTTCCTCGGCCTCATCGGCATTTTCCGCAGCACCGCTTTCGGTTTTGCCCTCTGCCAAATCGTCAAAAGTGAAATTCTCGTTTTCAGTAACCTGAAGGAATACCTCCTCAAGAGAAAGCCTTTCTGATTTAATCATAAGAAGTTTAAATCCGTTTTTAACAGAATTGTCAAATACTGCTTCTCTTGTATCAATGCCTGCTTTGCCTTCAACAATAAGGTCTGTTGTGCCTTCTTCCGTTGTTTCGCTCTCCTCAATAAGACTGAAAGCGCTGTCGGCTTTAAAAGCTTTTAAAATTTCGTCTTTTTCACCCTTAACCTTAATTTTAAATCTGTCCTGACTAAGGCTTTCGGAAAGTCTGTCCGGTGTACCGGAAGCTACAAGGCGGCCTTTATTAATTATAATTACTCTGTTGCATACAGCGCTTACTTCGGAAAGTATATGAGAGCTTAAAATTATTGTGTGGCTTTTGGAAAGCTCTTTAATAACATCCCTTATTTCTATAATCTGCTTAGGGTCAAGACCTACTGTAGGTTCATCAAGTATAAGTACTTCCGGATAACCCACAAGAGCCTGAGCAAGGCCAACTCTCTGTCTGTAACCTTTTGAAAGGTTTTTAATTACCTTATGCGAAACGTGGGTTATTTTGATTTTCTCCATTATATCGCTGAGCATAGGCTTAATTTCAGATTTCTTAACGCCTTTTAAATCAGCAGCAAAATTAAGATATTCAGTTACAGTCATATCCATGTATAAAGGCGGAATTTCCGGAAGATAGCCAATGCGTCTTTTAGCCTCTTTCGGGTTTTTGAGTATATCAAAACCGTCAATAGACACCTCTCCGCTGCTTGCGGATATGTAGCCTGTAATAATATTCATAGTTGTTGATTTTCCAGCACCGTTAGGACCTAAAAAGCCAACAACCTCGCCGGTATCAACTTTAAATGAAATATCTTTTACGGCCTCGTATTTGCCGTAGTTTTTAACAAGGTTTTTAACTTCTATCAAACCCTATCCCTCCATATACGCCGCAAAAACGGCTTTTATTAAAGAAAATTTTGCCTTAACTTAAATATTATACTTAATATCTTAGAATTTTACTATATCTATGTGAACAAAATATGAATTTTCATCATATTTACGCCACTTTTAGCCAATAAGTCATAAAATAAAAAAATACACAAAAAATAAGAACGGCTTTTCAAAACCGTTCCTGTTTTTTAAATTTCTTTTCTCCATTTAATAAGCTTTTCTTCTATAGCGCCAACAACGGCTACTGAAATCATGGCTGTTACAGAAAGTATAACTATAGGTGCAAAAACTCCTGCTCCGTCAAGCTGAGTCATCATTCGTTTGCTGAAATATCCCAAACCACTTTGAGCCCCCAGCCATTCGGCTATGGCTGCACCTATAACGCTTAAAGGTATAGCCATTTTAATTGCCGAAAAAAAGTGCGGCAGTGCCGAAGGAATTTTGAGCTTAAAAAATATATCCCATTTTGAAGCGCCGTATGTAATAAGCAGCTCTTCCATTTCTCTTTTGGTGGACTTAAATCCATCGTAAACGGTTATCGTTATAGGGAAAAACGTAATAAGAATTGTAACCAGCACTTTTGCCCAAATACTGTAGCCGAACCACAGCACAAAAAGCGGCGCAATAGCTGTTGTAGGTATTGTTTGGGATGCTATAACTATAGGATAAAGAGCATCGGCTATTTTTTTGTTCATATCCATGGCTATTGCCAAAGCAAGGCCGAAAACTATTGAAATTAAAAGGCCTATAGCCGTAACTGACATAGTGGCCGGCAGCTGAACAAGAAACAGCGTGCGCCTTAATTCCCAGATTTTAGCTACTATCTCGGTTGGCGACGGCAGTATATAAGGCGCATCAATCAAAAACGCTATAAACTGCCACAAAATTAAAACTATAACTATAAGCACAATAGAAGGCAGTCTGTTTTTCATTTTACTCCCTCCTGTCTTAATTTTTTAATAAGCTCCTCTTTTAATTCCATAATATCACTTCTTTTTAAGTCATCCCTTCTACGCGGATAATCCAATGGCACCACGTATTCCTCAAAATGTGTTATTGGTCTGTCGGTAATTACAAAAACCTTTTGTGAAAGGAATATAGCTTCCTCAACATCATGTGTAACAAAAAGAATTGTGTTTTTCCGCTTTTCCCATTCAGTTAAAAGCCATTCTTGAAGTCCTATTCTTGTAAGGGAGTCAAGAGCGGAAAAAGGCTCATCAAGCAAAAGCAAATCAGCTCCAGCTAAAAGCGCCCTTGCAAAAGATGCTCTTTGCCGCATACCGCCTGATAAATCCCGCGGGTATTTATTTCTATAATCCAAAAGGCCAACTTCTTCCAAAATTTCGTCGGCGGCCTTTTTCATTTTTTCTTTGCTTTCCTTCCTAAGCTCCATAGGCAGGCATACATTTTTTTCTATAGTACGCCACGGATAAAGCAAATCCTTTTGGGGCATATATGAGCTGTAGTTTTTAAGCTCCTTTATAGGCGTACCGTTTATTGTTATACTGCCGCTCTGCGGTTTTTCCAAGCCGTTTATGAGCCTGAAGGCAGTGCTTTTGCCGCAGCCGCTTGCGCCTATAAGTGATATAAACTCCCCATCTTTTACATCAAAAGACAGGTCTTTTATCATTTCATAATCATCTGAATCGTACTTAAATGTTACATTATCAAATTTTAACACTGTGTTACCTCCAAAATAAGCAACAAAAAAAGGACACCGGCAGAAATGTCCTCTAATCTTTACGCGCTCCCTACGGCGGAATTACCCGCATCAGGTTCAATGGGACTCTCTCAGCGCCGAGTTTTAAACCGACGCACCCCTGCCTGTTTTTGATTATAATACCAAAATATGATTATGTAAAGAAAAAGGCGGATTTTGAAAAATAAACTTTAAAAACCGCCTTTTAAATATAATAAAGTAGTTACAACAGCACCCAAAATAATAGCAAAAACTAAAAACATTAGTGTATATTTTATATACTTATGGAACGAAAGCTCCTCGGTTATTTTTGAAACATACTTTTGATATATTTTTGTGCTTTTAAGCTTTTTTTCAAACCTTGGTGAACCTTTTGAAAAAAGATATACACTTAAAAGAAAAAAAGGCACCTGCGGCACAACGGGAATAACAAGGCCTATAACTCCCAATAAAAAAAACAATATACCGCCGGAAATATAAAGTATTTTCATATATCCGCACCTTCCTAAAAACTAAATTTCAAAATTTGTTTTACTACTATTATAGAATTATATCTGTAAAAATCAACTGTATATATTTTAGTTATTTGTATATTTTTCAAGAGAAATTTTTATTGCTTTCACTACATCTACTATTATTTTAAGCTGGTCAGAAGTACAGCTTTCAAGGGTTTTATTAAGCTCAGAAAAAGCTACTTCTCGATTGGACGCTCCGTCAGTAAGCAACTCATCAGAGCGCACATCCAGTGCATTTGTAATATCCACAAGCACTTGGAGGCTAAGTTTTGTATTGCCCGTTTCAATGTGGCTCATATGGGTAACAGAAATACCTATTTTTTCTGCCAACTGCTCCTGTGACAAACCGTTTGCCTTTCTGTATTTTCTTATACGCTGTCCTATTTTATAATAATCCATAACAAAAAATCACCCAACCAGTTTATTTTTACTTGAATTGTATAGGCAAATATAGTATAGTAAAATAAACCGTGTAGGCTATTTTATGCCTATACAGTTAAAATTATTAATTAAATCTTGAATACAGAAAAGGGGAATGGAAAATGGAAAAAAAGAAGAACTGCAAAAACTGCGGGGCTGAGATTTCATCAAAAGCATACGTATGCCCTTCTTGCGGGGCAAAAAATAAACCGCCTGTTTATAAAAGGGTTTGGTTCTGGATATTAGTTATAATTATATTATCACCAATTATAAGCAGTGTATTTGTTTCTAACAGCGAAAGCAACTCTGAAAACACATCTGCTTCATCCACCGGCTCTGCCGTTTCTTCCAATGCTTCTTCTGAAAGTGCAGAAGAAACACAAGATACTCAGGAGAGTGCTTTCAGCGGAGAGTGCCCTATTTCGGCTTCAGCACAAATGGGCTCATCTGTTATAGGATACCCGGAGCTTACAATTTCTATATCTAATCCAACAGAAAAAGATGTGGCGGCAGTTCAATTTTATTCTGTTCCGTATGATGTATACGGCGATGAAATTACAGGCTGGACAAGCCAAAATAAGCTTTATACCGACAGTACAATAGGTGCCGGTCAGTCAAGCACTATTTCTTACCAGTTTATAGAAGACAGTGTTAAAACCGTTAAACTGTATATTTACAGTGTATATTTTACAGACGGCACTGAATGGGGCGACAAAGGAGCAACAAAAAGCACAGCTATTGAAAGCGGCATGCCTGTTGAGGTTTCCGGTCAATCGTAATACATAATAAAAAGCTTAAAACAATATAAAAACTCATAAAAAAACACCGCCTAAAGGCGGTGTTTTAATTTATTAATGTCTGTAATAGTTAATAAGGCATCCGTCAAGTATAATCTGCTTTTCGTCATCTGTAAGAGCTCCAAGCTTAATTTCAAACTCTTTAACAGCATTATCCTTTACAACATATGCTTTCATCTGGCTTGCGCCTTCAGCAACAGCCTTTTTAACATCAGGAATATAAATATAATCCCCGTTTTCAAAAGGTGTTTCGTCTATTATAAACGGTATCATACCCCAGTTAATAAGGTTTGAACGATAGCGCTTTGTAGCGTATTCTTTAGCAATATTAGCCCAGCCACCTAATACTTTCTGACAGCTTGCGGCCTGCTCTCTTGCTGAGCCGTCGCCAGGCTTTACAGCGTAAATTGTGCTTCCTATACCTGTTTTATCAGCGTCAAAATCTTTAAAATTAGCTTTTAAAACATCGTAAACGCCTTTAATTTCGCCAAAAGCCTCAGCCGGATTTCCGCCTGCTTCTCTTGCTTTTTCTGCCTTCTGAACTTCTTTTGCTCTGCCTACATAAGCAGGGTCTTTTCTTGAAAGAGCAAACTCGGCAAGTTTAAGAGGGTTTGACCTGAATGATGATGTTTCGCCGGAAGGTATAAGCTCGTCTGTTGTTGTAACAGGGTCTGTTATATATGAAACAACTTTAAGGAGCATATCATCTGTAAGAGCGCACATCTGCGGCCAGTCTGTAATATTAGGGCCAAATCTTAAAGGAGCGCTTTCATCGGCTTTGCCGTAGCCAAAATAACATCTGTTTTCATAAACAGTCTTGTCAAATAAGTATGAAGGCTTTGTAAGCTCAAAATCAGCCTCGCTTGCGGCTGTAAGCATACCTTTGTTTACTGCTGTAGCGGCAATGCTTCTTGCGTCCATAAGAGCAACTGTTGCAATCTGGCCGTTTGTAATTTTTGAACCTTCACGGTTAGGGAAGTTACGTGTTGAGTGTCTTATGCTCAGGCAGTTATTAGCCGGAACATCCCCTGCACCAAAGCATGGTCCGCAGAATGCAGAGCGAACTGTTGCGCCTGAAACCATAATATCGCTTATAGCACCGTTATTTACAAGGCCAAGGAATACCGGCTGGCTTGCTGGGTATACGCTTAATGCAAACTCTCCTGAGCCTATAGAATGGCCTTTTATAATATCTCTTGCAGCGCATATATTTTCGTATGTACCACCAGCACAGCCTGCAATAACACCCTGTTCAACCATAAGCCTGCCGTTTACAACTTTATCCCTTAAAGATACTTTTACTGTGTCGTTATCAAGCTGTTTAGCACAGTTTACTTCTATTTCGTTGAGTATATCGTCAAGGTTAGCGTTTAAATCGTCTATTGTAAATACATTGCTTGGGTGCATAGGCATGGCAATCATAGGCTTAATCTGTGAAAGGTCAATATAAATCATGCCGTTATAATACGCTATATCATCAGGCGTCTGATATTTAAAGTCTTCGCTTCTGCCGTGAACGTCGTACCACTGTTTAACATTGTCGTCTGTTATCCAAACAGATGAAAGGCATGTTGTTTCAGTTGTCATTACATCAATGCCGTTTCTGTAATCAGCTGTAAGGTTAGCAATGCCGTCGCCTATAAACTCCATAACCTTATTTTTAACATAACCGTTTTTAAATACAGCGCCTATAATAGCAAGGGCTATATCCTGAGGGCCTACATAAGGCGCAGGCTTGCCTGTAAGGTATACAGCTATTACTTCCGGCATGTCGATATCGTAAGTTTTGTTTAAAAGCTGTTTAACAAGCTCAGGACCGCCTTCACCCATAGCCATAGTACCAAGAGCACCATAACGAGTATGGCTGTCTGAACCAAGTATCATTTTGCCAACACCGCTCATCATTTCACGCATGTACTGGTGAATAACTGCCTGATGAGCCGGTACATATATACCGCCGTATTTTTTAGCACAGCTTAAACCAAAAAGGTGGTCGTCTTCGTTAATTGTACCGCCTACTGCGCAAAGTGAGTTATGGCAGTTTGTAAGCACGTAAGGAATAGGGAATTTTTCAAGTCCGCTGGCACGTGCAGTCTGCACAATACCTACATAAGTAATGTCGTGGCTTGCCATAGCGTCAAACTTAATTTTAAGCTTGCTGTCATTTCCGCTTGTGTTATGGCCTGTAAGTATTCTGTAAGCCATTGTTCCCTTAGAAGCGCTTTCTTTTGTAACGTCTTTACCGGTTTCGGCTTTTATACGGTCAATAGCCTCGCCGTTATCTTCTATAATTTTATTGCCATTTAAAACATAAACTCCAGTATCGTAAAGCTTCATATTTTAATCCTCCGTTTCGTTTATCAAATAATGCCTGTAAGCCAAATTACAAAAGGCATTGTTACAAGGCATAAAACCGTTGATACCATACAGCCGGCTGATGAATATTCCCCATCAAGTCCGGATATTTTGGAAAGTATAGGCAGTGTCATTCCGGCAGGGGTAGCAAAAAGTATTATAAACATAATAAGCAAATCCCCTGTTATTAATCCTGTTTTGCCGAATAAAAAATATGCCAAAATAGGGAATATTACAAGCTTAAAAGGCACCGCAAGAAGAACCCTTACGTTGCTCAAAAGCCTTTTTAAACCCATTCTGCCCAATGTCATTCCTATGTAAATACTGGCAAAATACTTGCTTGTTCCGCCTACCTCCGTCATTGTATCCCACAAAACAGTTCCCTGAAAATCCAAATCCAGCAGAACTATAACAAGTCCGAGCAGAATAGAAATGGTAAGGGGTGTTACAAGCTTTTTCCAGTCTATGCCTTTCTTTTTCTCGCCGTTATTAATAAGAAGCGGGCCTATTACCCAGTAATATGTAGACTCCACCAGCGAAAAAGACGCAGCGGCAATTCCCGCTGTTTCTGGAAACATGCTTACTATAAGTGGTATACCTATAAAGCCGGAATTACCAAAGCACATTAAAAGAGCGTGCATACTCCTTTTAGGCTCTTTCGGTCCTAAAAATACGGCTAAAAATTTGCTTATGGCTATTACTATAACATAGCACACCACAGAGCTTACAAAAAATACCCAAGATGAAAAAAGCTGCTGCCTTGAAATAGAGCCTATAACCGTTAAGAGCATAAGAGGCAATATAAGCTTTGAAATTATAGTTGAAAAGGAGTCTATAAGCTCATTGCTGAAAAGCTTAACCTTCTGCTCAAAAAAGCCTATCACCATAAGTGCGGCTATTATTTCCATCTGTCCTATAAGCAGCGCAACATTACTGTCCATAATATATCCCCAAACATAAATTATAATTTATCCCCTAAAAAAACGAAATTATATAAAATACCAGCGGCATTGTAAACAGACAGCTTACAGTAGTTGCAAGTATAGCACCTGAGCCGTAGTCCGGCGCCGCATCATATTCCATAGTAAGTATTGTTATTATAAGCATTGCCGGAAGCATTGAAAAAACCGTTATGGCCAATTTAATATCTTCTGCAACGCCTACTAAATTATATATAAAAAATACCGCTAAAGGCGCCAGTATAAGCTTAACCGGCACAGTTAAAAATACCTTTGGCTTAGCAAAAAGCTTTTTAAATCCCCTGCGGCCAATATCTGCACCTATATATATAAGTCCCAGATATTTCTGTATGCCGCCTATGCCTGTAAGTGTATCCCAAACTATATTCTTTGGGTGTATATCAAGCAATACCATTATAATGCCTATTAAAAGCGCAACAGTCATTGGCGTTATCATTTTTTTAACGTCAATATGGCCTTTTCCGTGGGCGCTGGATAAAACAAGCACACCGGCTGTCCATGTAACAAAAGTTTCAACTACCAGAAACGCTGCTATAAAAAGTCCGGACTTTTCAGGAAACATGGCCATTATAATAGGATATCCTATAAGAGCACTGTTTACAAAAGTGCAGGAACAGACATGTGAGTTTATCTCCGGCTTTTTAAGTCCTGCTGCCTTGCCTGTAAGAAAGCTTATTATAAAATGTATAATATACATTCCTACTGCGC
Organism: uncultured Clostridia bacterium; assembly: GCA_944380455.1. Taxonomy (GTDB): domain Bacteria; phylum Bacillota; class Clostridia; order Lachnospirales; family Anaerotignaceae; genus Neoanaerotignum_A. The sequence continues at coordinate 5,944 of CALWHR010000072.1, read as the reverse complement.
AGAGAGCAAACGGCCATACTGATAAAAGCTCGCTTCTCGTGCCGCTGGAGGCAGTTACCGTTAAAATCATTATAGGCACTACCACTTTCATTATAAGCTTGGACATGGAAAGTATCATTTCATCAGTTATAAAATTAACTCTCTGTGCTATAAAGCCTACGGCAAGAGCTGTTGAAAAAAAGCATACCTGCTGAACAATAATATTAAAATACTCCAAGCCGCCACCCCCGAAAACACACATGTTTACAACATAAACACATTATATTCCATACTTAAAGCAACCGCAACATTAAATTAAAATTAAGTGTATATTTTTAATATTTATACAGGTATAAAAACAGTTCCTCCCGCTCTTTACGGGAAGAACTGTCTTACAGTTTTATATTATAACTGTGATTTTATAACTTCTTCGGCTTTTTTAAGTGCATCGCCTATTTTTGAAGCGTCTTTGCCGCCTGCCTGAGCCATAGCCGGCTTACCGCCGCCGCCACCGCCGCAAACTGCCGCAGCTTCTTTAATTATCTTGCCGGCATGTGCGCCTTTATCAACAGCACCTTTTGTTGCCATAGCTACAAGAGTAACTTTACCCTCTACACTTGAAGCAAGAACAACTACTGCTTCGCCAAGTCTGTTTTTAAGCTCATCGCCCATTGTTTTAAGGTCATCTGCACCTGTATTTTCAACCTGAGCGCATACTACATTAATTCCGTTTACTTCCTGGCAGTTTTTAAGTATTTCATCTGCTGCACTGGAAGCCATTTCTGCTTTAAGCTTTTCAACCTCTTTAGCAAAGTCTTTCTGCTCCTTAATAATATCACCAAGGCGTTTAACCATGTTATCCGGGTTTGTTTTAAGCATAGCACAAATTTCTTTAAGTGCTGTTTCCTCACTCTGGTAATGTTTAAGTGCACCTTCGCCTGTAAGGGCTTCAATACGTCTTACACCGGAAGCAACACCGTTTTCGGAAACAATTTTAAATGAACCAACCTGTGCTGTGTTTGTAAGATGAGCACCGCCGCAAAGCTCTATGCTGTAGCCGCCCATATTTACAACACGGACAACTTCACCGTATTTCTCGCCAAAAAGAGCCATTGCGCCCATTTTTTTTTTTTTTTCTATTGATTTTTCGGAAATATCTATATTAAGGTCTGAAAGTATCTTTTCGTTTACTATATCCTCAACCTTCTTTATCTCACTTTCTGTCATTGGCTGGAAATGAGTAAAGTCAAATCTAAGTCTGTCGGCTGAAACATAAGAGCCTGCCTGCTCTACATGTGTACCTAAAACTTCTCTTAAAGCCTTCTGAAGAAGGTGTGTAGCTGAATGGTTTCTTGATATAGAAAGTCTGTTTTTCTCGTCAATTTTAGCTGCAGCTTTTTCGCCTACAGTTATAACACCGTCTACAACAGTACCGATATGAGCTGTTTTTCCGCCTACAACATGTATTGTGTCAGAAACCTCAACAGTACCCATATCTGTTTTGATAATACCTATATCGCCTACCTGACCGCCCATTTCAGCATAAAACGGTGTTTTGTCAAGGAATACAGCTACATCACTGCCAACAGAAGCACTGTTTGCAACAGCATTATCAGCTACAAGCTCAATAACCTTGCAGTCGTCAATTTCTGCTTTGTTGTATCCGTCGAATACTGTTAAAAGTGCAGGGTCAAGCTGATTGTAAACTGTTTCTGCTGCACCCATGTAGTTAGATACTGCTCTTGCAGCTCTTGCTCTTTCTTTCTGCTCTTTCATTTCAGCTGCAAATGCGTCTTTATCAAGTGTAAGGCCGCTTTCTTCAAGTATTTCTTCTGTAAGCTCAATAGGGAAACCATATGTGTCGTAAAGTCTGAAGCTCTTATCTGCTCCCATTCCACTCTGTCCGGCTGATTTCATTTCTTCTATATCGTTTTTAAGTATTTCCTTACCTTTATCTCGTGTCTTGTAGAATCTGTTTTCCTCTACTGTAAGAACTTTCTTGATATAGTCCTTTTTCTCTTTAAGCTCCGGATAAGCATCGCCTGATGTAGCAATTACAACCTCGCAAAGGTCTGCAAGGAACTCTTTTTCTATTCCAAGGCGTTTTCCGTGACGAGCTGCACGTCTTAAAAGTCTTCTTAAAACATATCCTCTGCCTTCGTTTGAAGGAAGAACGCCGTCAGCTGTCATAAATGTTACGGAGCGGATATGGTCTACAATAACACGAACGCTTTCGTCTGTCTTGTGGTCTTTCATGTACTCAACACCAGCAATATTGCAAACGGCATCTCTAAGTGCTTTAAGTGTGTCAACATCGAATATTGAGTCTACGCCCTGCATAATAGTAGCCATTCTTTCAAGACCCATACCTGTATCTATGTTTTTCTTTTCAAGCTCTGAATATGTGCCGTCCTCATGAGCGTCAAACTGTGTAAATACAAGGTTCCAGAACTCCATGTATCTGTCGCAGTCGCAGCCTACAGTACAGCCAGGCTGACCGCAGCCGTATTCTTCGCCTCTGTCGTAATAAATTTCTGAGCATGGACCGCAAGGGCCTGTACCGTGCTCCCAGAAGTTATCCTCTTTACCCATATAGAAAATTCTGTCTCTTGGGATGCCTACTTTTTCATGCCAGATAGTAGCTGCTTCCTCATCGTCTTTGTAAACCGTTACATAAAGCTTGTCCTCAGGAATTTCAAGAACCTTTGTTACAAACTCCCAGCTCCAAGGTATAATCTCGTTTTTGAAATAATCACCAAATGAGAAATCTCCAAGCATTTCAAAGAAAGTGCCGTGACGGGCTGTTTTACCTACGTTTTCAATATCGCCTGTTCTTATACATTTCTGGCAAGTAGTAACTCTTTTTCTTGGCGGAATTTCCTGTCCTGTGAAAAACGGTTTGAGAGGCGCCATACCTGAGTTAATAAGCAGAAGGCTGTTGTCGTTATGCGGAACAAGTGACGCAGACGGAAGTCTTAAATGCTCCTTTGATTCAAAAAATGAAAGGAATTTTTCCCTTATTTCGTTTACACCCAATGGTTTCATTTTTTATATCCTCCTTAAAAACATTTATAAATTGTTTTATTTACTTAAAATTAAATACAAAAAAGCCTTCAATCCCTGCTTTAGGGACGAAGGCTCGCGGTACCACCCTATTTACACCACAAAAGCGGTGTCACTTTATACCCTGTAACGAAGGGCTTACGTCCGGAGATACTCTTTGTTCCCTCCGGCGGCTCAAAGACTGCTTCGGTTAAAAAACACACATAACGCACCTTACAGCCCGGATAAATCCGTGGGCGTCTCTCTGAAAGGTATTTTAAAACCTACTTTTTCTTTTCTTTGCCTTTTACAGCTTAATGCAAACAATTATATTTTATAAAAATTATATTGTCAACACAAATTGCTGAAATTCTTCAATTAAGATTGGAAATAAAAAACATTCCATGTAATAAAAACTTAATATTTAAGAGCTTTGTTTTCGTGTTATATTAGTTGTTAACAGGTATAAAAAACTGTATAATAAAATCAGCGGCTACATAAATTTATCACTTCAGCTAAGGAGGTATTAAAAATGAAAGCATTTAAAAAATTAATAAGCATAGCTTCGGCTTTGGCATTAACATTATCAATATGTGTACCTGCTCTCGCTTCCGATGGTATGGCAACAGTAAACGCATCCTGCGGCGAAGGCGGAAGCATATCGCCTAAGTATAATGTCGAGGTGCCTGAAGGCGAGAACCTTACATTTACAATAACCCCTGATGACGGATATAAAATAAAATCCGTTACAGTTGACGGCTTAGAAAAAGATGATATTTCAAGCTATACATTTTATAACATTTTCGGCGACCATATAATAAGAGCTGAGTTTAAAAAAATAACAAAAGCAACTACCAAAGAAGAAGAAAGTTCTGGATATACAAAGCTTGTGGGCAAAAAAGCTGAAGAAGAAAAAGAAACAGCTAATTCAGCCTGGGCAACAGACCCTAATGCCACAGCAGCAAGGAACGAAGCCAACAAAGACAAAACCTTTTACATAAAGGCAGCTGCCGGCTCAGGCGGCAAAATTTCTCCAAGCAACACCGTTTCTGCAAAAGGCGGTGAAAGTGTTACTTTTGAAATGCTTCCTAAAGACGGATATGTAGTAAAAGGCGTATACATTGATGATGTATACTGCGGTAAGCTTACATCATACACATTCAGCGATTTGGCAAAAGACCATACTATAAGGGTTGAGTTTGAAACAGCCGTTAATGCCGAAGTAGGTCAGCTTACAAGCAATAATACAACAAACAAAGTGCAGTCAATAGATGTCAGCTATAGCATATCCGGTATTGAAAACCCATATAGAGATATCTCAAGCAGTGCTTCTTATTACAAGAGCGTGCTTAACCTTTACGCAAACGACGTGCTTTTAGGCACATCAGCAAACGAGTTTTCACCAAATGAATACCTTACAAGACAGGACGCTGCAATAGCTTTCTACCGCATGGAAAGAATTGTAAGCTCTAACTTCTCTAATCCATACAGCGATGTATCGGAAAGCAGCTCATACCGTGATGCCATAGCATGGTCATATCACAATGGCATAATAGAACCACAGTCAGACGGCATATTTAATCCTACAGGCGCCGTTACAAAAGAAGAATTATGCGAAATGATTTATAACTACGCTAAATATACTGGTGCTGGTCCTAAAGGCTCATGGGCAATTAGCCTGCCATACACCGATACTGACCAGCTTTCAAGCGACAATTTAGAAGCTGTTATGTACTGCACACTTAAAAGCATAGTGTCCAAAAACAGCAACGGAACACTTGCTCCAAAGAGCTATGTAACAAGAGCCGAAGCTGCCGAAATACTTAATAACGCTATGATAGTTACAAGACGCGACTCAGGTAAACCGCAATAAAATAAAACTTCTACGTGCCGGCTATGCCGGCACTTTTAATATACAGTTAAAAGGAGTAAAAAATGGACTCTATTTTTAATATTAAAATAACTAAGGACTCTGATATCCCCCTTTACCGCCAGATAGGCGACGATATATGCCGCCTTATAGAAGACGGCACATTAAAGGCCAATACACGCCTTCCGGCTATACGGCCTTTGGCGCAAAAATTAGGCGTAAATAATGATACAATAGTAGCGGCATACAAATACCTTATAAACAAAAAAGCCGCATACTCCCAGGTAGGAAGCGGAACTTTCGTATCCCCTATACTTCTTGATGAAATTCCCCAGCCGGTAGCAAAAGAAAACATATCGCCTTTTACAGAGCATAAAGCCGATATAAAATCTCCCGGCTTTATAAACTTTTCCGACTCATCACTGCCACAGACTCTTTTCCCTTCCGACGAGTTTAAAAACGCATTTAACGAGCTTTTAGACAGAGAAGGCGGCGGTGCTTTTTCGGCAGTAGACAGCCAGGGATATATGCCCCTCAGAGAAAAAATATGTGCTTTTCTTACCGACTACGGCATAAACACATATCCCGAAAACATACAGATTTTATCCGGTGCACAACAGGGTATTGATATCGTATCAAAAGCAATGATAAGCTACGGCGATGTTGTTTTTACCGAAAACCCAACTTTCTACGGTGCCGCAGGCGCTTTTATATCCCGCGGATGCAGAATAATTGAAATTCCGGTTGATGAAAACGGCCCTGATGTTTCGGCTATAGAAAATATGGCAAAACTTTATAAACCAAAGTTTTTATATTCAATGGCATATTTTCAAACTCCTACAGGCGTTTCGTGCTCACTTGCCAAAAAGCGACGTATATTAGAGTTAGCCGAAAAGTTTAATTTTTATATTATTGAGGACGATAACCTTTACGACTTTAACTATACAAAATCCAATATAGTGCCGTATAAAGCCCTTGATTACCAAAACAGAGTTATATATATAAAAAGCTTTTCAAAAATACTTATGCCGGGCTTAAGGATAGGCTTTGCAG
>CALWHR010000071.1 GCA_944380455.1 uncultured Clostridia bacterium | reverse complement strand
CCACATGGCCAATAGGAGCAAGACCTAAACCTTCTCCATGGTTTTGTACTGGGTCTATTGCTGTCTGCACTTCCTGAATTAATTCCGATGAAGGTACTTTATACTCAGAACTGATTATTACAAGCTTTACTGTTCCGCCGCCGTTCCAAACGGGATAAACCTTAACACCGCCTATTCCCTGTATGGCATTTACTTTTTCTTTGTAATCCTGTATATTGCCGCCGAAAGCCTGAGAGTCAAAACTGTTTAAATACCTCTGACGAAAGCTTTCGGTTTCTTCTTCGTCTTCTCCAGGTATTAATATTTCTGTTATTTCTGCCTGTGTAAGGCCTTTTATATAGTCAACGGGAATTAACTGTCCTGTGTAGCCGTTGGGCTCACTGCCGGCTGTTTCGCAGGCAAGCTTATAGCTGTGTTCCTCACCTGAAATAACTTCTGTAACTGTATAATTAAACACATCAATGCTGAACCTTGAACCTATGGGAACTTCAATATTAAATACACCTTTTGCAATGGCAAATGTAGCAGAATAGGGCTCAAAGCCTCTTTCTGCAGCTCTCATAATTAAATATTCCCTGTCAGAAGTATCTGCAAATGTTTCTTTAAGAGTAAAGTCCAAATCTATATAGAGCTGAGCCAACTCCGCTGCTGCCGGTGCCAAAGCATCGTATATAATACTTCCCTCACGCTTATCAAAGCTTGAAGGTACATTACTTAGCATTGATTTTAAAATATTTTCAAATGTCATACTCTCAAACAATTACACAGCCACCTCCTTCAAAACTTCAAAGTCGCCCAGCTCTGAATGAACAGTAAATGTTACTGAAACCTTGTGTTTTTGGCTTGTATCAAATACAAAGCTGTCTACATCAGTTATTCTGTCATCTTGAAGCAAAGCTTCTTTTATACGGCTTTCAATAGGTGCAATAACTGTTTTAACCGGCTGCCCGAAAAGGTCTTTAAGCTCCACACCGTAGTTTCTTGAATAAATAACATTTTCGTATCTTTCAGTTGAAAGTATCTTGTAAACTGCCTGTTTTAAGCCTTCTTTTCCGTCGCATTTACCGGCTATAAAGCTGTCACTTAGGTTCATTTTGTGCTGAAGTGACGGCTGTTTAACCACTTCTAAGTTTTTAATGTCAAGTCCTGCCGGAAGCATTAAACCACCACCCTGTCCAATACAAGAAACTTCTGTCCGCCCTGCTGACGTAAAAGCAAAACTTTATCTCCTGTTTTTAAAGCATTGTATACTGTTATTTTGTGCTTAACAGAAGGCTGTTTAAAAGAAATTTTGGCTCTGGTGCTTTCTTCTCTTTCCTGCATATCCCATGTAGTGTAAATCTGCTTTATATCTGGATTATCAAATGTAATTTCTGTTTCATAGTCCGTTAAGTGCTCCGGCACAATAATAAAGCTTTCGGGAAGTATAAGCTTTTGGTCAACATATATGGTTAAAGGCGAAACACTCTGTACTGTTCCATACATAAGGCTTGCCGGGTTAGAAGCGTTTACAGCTTCAACGGCAGCTTTTTTAATTGTCTTTAAAAGGTCTGTTGAATTAAGCAATAAACTCTCCTCCTTTCAGCTCCAAGTCCATTGTGTGTTCATTTTGTTTAAATGTGTGAGTACATTTTTCCACTATAAGATAGTTATTTGCTTCTATATCGCCTAAATTTAAAAAGACAGGAATTTGACTTCCTGCCCGTACTCTTAAATCGCCAAATACTCCGTTTATTGAAAGTGAACGTGATTTATTGTTATATAAACTTAAAAGTGCCTGTGCCATCATGTTGGCATTTTCGGTATTATCTATTTTTTCAAAATACTGCAGAACTCCCCATTTTTTAATTGTATAGTCATTTTTTGCTGAAAAAACTTCCATTTTACCGCTGTCGTTATCTTCGTAAAGAAGCTTTACTTTGTTGTAAGTTTCGCTGTCAATAGATGTTTCATAGTCAAAGTCCTCTGCCATGGAGTCATTTATTATTAAAGGAACTTTCATGTCGGCTATGTTTTTAAGAGCAATCTTTCCGAAATCATCATAAAGCACATACATTTCTTTGGTGTTTACAAGCGTTGTATCAAGGGCATTTTTCATAATATCAAACAGAGTGCTGTTGTCTTCAGTGGCACTCATAACGTACTTTGTATCCGTCACATCTCCGGTAAAAAGACCGTAGTCCTTTGCAATCATTTCAAGAAGCTGTGACGCTGTTTTATTTTCGTATATGTATGTATCCTTATTTTTAAAATATCTCAGCTGGTCATAGGCCTTAACGGATATGGTGCTTTCCTTTGTTCTTGACTTTGTAAACACAAATCCGGCAAAAACGGGAGTGCCGTCCACTTTAAGCTCAACTCTGTTGCCTTCCTGAAAGTTTATAACATCGTCTTTAACAACTGTAAACTCAAGGCTTCCGGCTGTCCCTTCCCTGTCGGTAATCCATTTAATACCTTCTTTAACTAAAGGAGCATAAACCTTTCCTGTATCCGGGTTTTCTATAATTAAACTTACATTCAAATAAATCACTCCTTTGGAATAACAAGCACTTGTCCCGGATATATAAGGTTAGGATTTGTTATATCCGGGTTTGCAGAAGATATAAGAGAATACTTGCTGCCGTCACCATAATAGAACTTTGCCAGTGCCCAAAGAGTATCTCCGCTTTTTACAGTATAACTTTGATTATCTGCCGAAGGCGCTGAAGAGCTTTCCTCTCTCTGTTTTTCTTCTGTTATAGTGCCGTCTTCTGATATATCGGAAGTGCCTGTTTTGTTTGTGTTATATTCCTTAAGCTCTATACTTACAGTTAAGTCAAAACCGTTATCGGCTTCTTCTTTAATTGTGTATTCCTCAAGGCTAACATTTTTAAACTCAGTATCATATAATCCCTTTCCATTAGGAAGCTCTCTGTTTACCGAGAACTTGAAAGGCTTTTTATCAAGCTTTAACTTTTTAAGCTCATCAAGAAAATACTTCTGGTCTTTAAAACCGTTTTCATATACAGCAAAAGGGTATTTAAAAGCCGGCAGAAGAATATCAAAGCTTATTTCTGTAAGCCCAGGAGATTTTAAAAAGTTATATTCTGCTTCATTAATAAGTGTTATAGTGCTATTCTGGTTCTGTATTTTTATTTGTATGCTCTCCGGCGGAACTGGAATAAGCAGGTTGCCTAAATAAACCAAATAAGACATTAAAATCACGCTCCTTCCGCCGAATTTACCATTGCTTCTCTTGTCTTTCGTACCATGTGGTCTATAACACCGTCTACATCCATACCGTTTCTTATGTTGTTCTGGTTATTCATTTTTACACTGATATTAGGTGTTACATATCTTACTATTACATCTCTTTCAGCCATTTTCCTCAAATACTCCTCGTTTTCAGCTGTTGTAGCCACTTCATCTGATATAGCTGATGTGTCAGCAGCTATGCCGTTAAGGGTATCACCTATACTGCCTGTTGGGTCAATACCGCTACTTGTTCCTGACAGATAACCGGAAGAGTCAAACCCTTCAAGACCTTCCCCGTTAAAGAATCCGGATACTTTATCAGCTAAGCCGACACCCATGTTGTATCCAGTATCAGCCGCATCACTATAATCAATAAAGTCTTTTGTTTTAACAAACTCAAACCAGTCAGCCTCACTTTTTGCCTCATCTGCTGCTGCTTTTATTTCGGATAAGAAACCATCAAGTCCAGATGTTATATCAACCTCAACGCCCGGAATTTTGTTTATAACATCTTCAACAGCATGAGCCATAGTTGATAAATATCCTAAAACCGACTGCGCCATGTCATAGAACAATACTTTAACTGCTCCTACCGGGTCTGTAAACACATTAGCAACAAAATTGGCTATTGCCGCAAACATATTCCATAAAAGTATAAGTTGATTTAATATAAACGCCGCAAGTATCCCAAATGCACCGCCTATTATGCCTGTTGCTGAAACGGATGAATCTGTAAATTTGTTATATGCTGCTACACCTGCATAAAGTATGCCTACAAGCACTGCTATTAACATGACAATAAGCATAATAGGATTTGCTGCAAGTACAGCATTAAACCCCGATTGTGCTACTGTAGCTTGTGCAGTAGCCACTGCCAAAGCATACTCAGAGCTTGTTGCAAGAAGCTGGGCGTTTACGTTAGCAAGAAGCATTTTTGCTCTTATAAACCCAATTACATTCGATATTCCTTGTACTGCCGAGTTAGCCACTATAGCCGCAGTATAAACCCCAAAAGCCGAAGCCACACCTAAAACAATTGGCGCTACAATATCCATGTTGTTTACTAAAGCCGACACGCCTAATAATACAGGCTTTAATGCTACTGTGGCATAGTTGCCCATTACAGACCATACCTGTCCCCATGTCATAGGCATAGAATTAAACTGCGCATTTATCTCATCTGTTGATGACAGCATTGCATTTTTTACAACTTCTGCAGATACAAGTCCCTGTTCGGCATAGCTTTTAATTGAACCTTCCGCCCAACCCATATATTTTTCAATATTTCTGGCTATCATAGGTGCAGCGTCAAGTATTGAGTTTAATTCCTCACCTCTAAGCGCTCCAGCACCCATGGCTTGGGTAAGCTGCATCATAGCACCGGCTTCTGCTTCTGCACTTGCACCACCTATGACAAACTGTTTATTTACATTTTCCATAAATGCTATAAGCTCGTCATTAGAATTAAATGCGCTGCTTGCGTTAAGCCCCATTTTTGCTATAGCATCGGCTGTATCAGTGTATGATGCCCTTGCTCTATTGGCTGAAGCTCTTATTTTAGACTCCAGTTCATCAACAGAGCCTCCGTCATCAACTAATAGATTGAGCCTTGCTCTTGTCTGAACATAGTTATCAGACATGTTTACAAGCTTTTGAATGCCCTGCATACCAATGTAAGCCCCTGCTAAGCTCTTAACAGTATCTAATAGTTTATTTGTGCCTGATATACCATCATCAACACTTCTGTTATAATTCTCCTGAGTATTTCGGGCTTGTTCTGTATATGCAACTACTTCTTGCATTTCCCTTGAAGCCAAATCAAGAGAACGTCTTGTGTCATCAAAAGCATTAACATCAAATGCTCCGTCAACTGATGTTCCTGCCCTTTCAGTTGCTGTAATAAGGCTGTTGACGGCGCTTATTATATGCTGAATAGGTCCTGTCATTCGGTCTGTTAGATTTATTGCCGTGTTTATGGAAGGCATTATTTTCGCCTCCTTCCTTTTTTGCCTTTGCCTGCGTTTCTCTTTAAAATTCGTTCTTCTTTTTTCTCAGCTTCTATCTGTTCATTAATGCAGGCTATAACAAAAGCCTTCTCGTTTATATCCATCTGGACAAAAACGGAAGGCATTATTTTAAGTTTCATAAGGGCGAAAAAGGCATACAGTGCCTCGCCTCCGCCCTTAATCAGTTTTTTGCCTGCTCTATCCTATCATTTATATCAGTAAAGCCATTAAACTGCTGTATAAACTGTGCAAAAGCTGAATACTCTCCAGGATTATCTATCATCTGTTTAATTAATTCTTCAGGTGTCATTACACCGTAGCTGTCCTGAAGTTCTTTGCTGTAAAGGTTTGGTTCAACAACAGATTTTGCAATCATTTTAGCTAAATATTTTGATGTATCTACCTTTGGTCTAAACTGGTTCGGTTTGCCTGTTATCTGAACATCTATAGTGCATGAATCCCTTATTTCGTCAACTTCGGTTGATGTAAGCGGTCTTATAACCCATTCAAGCGGTTTTCCCTCACTGTCACAAAATGACTTTGAAGCTGCGTATGTAGTACCCTTTCTTTCTCTTTTATTCTGTTTTAAAAACATTGATAAATCCGACATTTATTTTTCCTCCTTAATTTTTTGTACTAAAAAAGCACCTACATTAAGTAAGTGCTTCAAGCAATAAATTTACTTTAATAAAAATTCTGATATACCACTAAACAAATCATAATCACTATATTTCAATATACAATCTTCAACTGCTAAATCTGTTGGAACTTGAAAAACAATATTTCCTGTAATATCTAAATTAGGATTTATTGTATCTATTGTTATAAACTTATCATCAGCAACAGGTATAAGTGTTGCAACATATTCTGCATCATCTGGTCCTATAAGTTTAAAATAATTAATAAGTAAATGTTCACTATCTTTTGTATTATTTTTTATTGTAACATTGATTATTGCATATTTACCACTATCTGGAGTGTACTGCATATAACCCTGTGCTGCGCTAATACTATCAGCAGATGATACGCTATTTACTATGAGTTTTAAATTTCCTATATCGCCTTCCGTTCCAAAAGCTATTTCTTTATTATTTTCTTCAGCATTGATGTCTTCACTAGTAGTTTGTTCTTTTGAACTAATATTGTCTTCATTTTCAATTTTGCCTTCTTCACTATGATTACCTATGGAGGCAACAGCAATAATAAATCCTATAACAAAACACACTATAATTACAATTAAACATCCTGACTTCTTTTTCTTCGGCTTTTGAATTATAGTATTTTGAACTTGATTAGAAATATTATTTCCACTCACAGTTTCGACATTACCAGTTTCTGCCCCACAATTTCTGCAAAACTTTTCATCTCCTTGCAATTCTTTTCCACAATTACGACAAAACCTTCCCATACATAATTCCCCCTTAGTTTTTTCTTCATTATACATGAATTTCTAAGGGTTTAAAAGTAGTTTTATATTAGATTTAAAGATTTTTTATACCATTCCGTCTAATAGTGCAAATTTCTCCGGCATCTCCCAGTCTTCAAATGTAAAATCCATATCCTCGTCAAGGTATTCACCGTCAGCGTCAAACTTAGCCAGTATTCCGCTGTCCATGTTGCAGTCCTTAAGTACTATTGTCTGGCGTCCTACTGCACTGGTTTCGTCCTCATTGGTTATCTGTATATCAAAGTAAATATCCTCTCCCGTATTCTTGTATCTGTAAAGCAGTTCTCTGAATATAGAAGTGTTGTAGTGGAATGTAGCACTGCCTGTGCCTTTCCAGCCGGTTGCCTTGTTGCCCTTTCCTGGCTTACCAAGTATAGGTACTTCCGTTTTTGTTTTTTCCATAGTAGCTTCAAGGTTTATTGCCTGCATAAAATTATATCTGTTGCCTTCTATTGTAACAAAGCACTCCGCCAGCTGAGCTGAAACAGTGTCTTTGCCTTTCATAATTACATTTCCCATTTAATTCACCACCTTTTTAAGCTATTTCAACTGTCATGTAAAGCTGTGCCATAGCGTTTACAACTGTTACCTTGTCATTTACAACAACAGCCTTTTTGCTGTCACCCTGTACAACTGTTACATCTTCAGGCACAAAGTTTTCAATGGCACGTATCTCCTGCAGCTGCTGATGATGCTTTACTATGTCATTCCAAAGGCTTATTCTGCCTGAATTGTCATTTGGCACAACGCCTATATATCGTGTATTGAATATATCGGCTATATCGTTGGCAATCTGGTCAATAACTCTTATTGTCTGGTTTTCCTTGAATATATCACCTTTTGTATCACTTACTGTAACAAGAGAATTTATATCCGAAAGCACTCTTACATCCGTTCCTACGTTATGGAATGTAAACTTGCCGCCTTCAATAGCCTTTTCAAGCTGACTCTGTGTGTAATCTGTCTTTACTGTAAATTCGCCGTCATACTTTTTATTAAGAAGTGACGCATTTACAGCACAGCTTGCCTCAGCTCCCGTTACCCAGTAAACAAGTGAGGAAACAGGGAAAGAACCAACTTCCTCAACTTCGTTGTTTACATTTATAACACCCTCATAATCAGCCTCTTTGTTATGTACTACAAGCTGGAACTTGGCTCCTACCTCATCTCTTAAACGCTTTGTATAAGAAACATAGAGGGATTTTATTTCATCCTCTGTTGAAACACAGCCTAAAACATTAAAGCTGTATGCTTCTATTTTGTCTAAGAATGTCTGGTGTGCCGCACCGTTTACAGTGCCGTTTGTGCCTGATGATAAAGGTTCTCCCGCTGTTTCAGCAAGAGAAGCTTCGTCCTTCCACACAACATAGTCGTTATCCGTAAGCTCTGCCGCTGTTGAAACAGCAGTCTGCTTATCCAAAAGAGTTGTATCGTCTATATAAAGTGAAACGTCAAACTTTTCTTCTTCATCTGCATTTGCTTCAATTACAACTTTTAAATCGTTGCCTCTTGTGCCACAGTATTTAGCAGCTGCATAAGTATTTTCCGCCTTTGTTCCGCCGCTTGTAAGCCTGTAAGCATAAAGTGTCTGAATATTTAAAAATAAATCTCTCAAACCCTTTAACTGCTCTGCCGTATAATCATAACCAAATATTTTAAGACTGTTTTTCTGAAAATCACCGTTTGTAACCTCAAAAATTTCATTTTCAGGTCCCCAGTCAAGTTCAAGAGCCATAGCTCCATAGCCTCTTTCAGAAAGAGTTGCCGATGCTTTGGCAGTTGATATAAAGTTTATATAAGCCCCCGGCAGAACCTTGTTTTGTGTTAAAAATGTGCCTCCGCCTAACGCCATTTTATTTCACCTTCCTTTTTAAAAATGCCTCTATTCTTTTATTTGCTTCATGTTTTGTTATTTTTTCGTTATCTTTAACAATAACTGTCAATAAATCTCTGTACTGTGCAAATGCCTTGCTTTTAATGAGCTGTTCTTTTGAAAAAACGGCTTCCTTTTTTGTTTCTTCTTTAGATTCTGCCATGTTAAACCTCCGTTTCCTGTTTCAAATTGTCCATAAATTCTTCTGCATGCTTCTTATAGAAATAAATATTGTAAGTTACGGTAAATGTTAAAATATCCTCATTAATGCTGTACGACATGTTTCTTCCTCTTACCAAATCCCTTGAAACCGATATAAGCTCAAGACAGTTAAAAAGTCTTGAGCCTTGAGCATTAATAACCTCTCTGTCATCCCCGGATATAAACTGAACCGAAACAGGACAGTTTAAAACATATCTTCTGCCGAGCACCTGTTTTACATCAGGATTTAAAGGCATAATAAAAAAACAAGGCTCAATTAAACCCTGTTCAACCTCGTTTAAATATATATTTAAGCTTTCGCCAAACTCATCTCTTAAGGCTTTTGCAATGCCCTTTAAAATTTCATTAATCAATGAAATACTCACCTAACCTTTGAGCTATTATCTTTTCAACAATCTGCGGAGCCTTCTGCTGTATCTTTTCTGCTGATATGGTCATCATAAATTTACCCGGAGCCCAGCCTTTTTTCAGCTTTTTATTTATTGCTGGTACATATCGCCCTGCCTGCTGCCTGTGTCCGTATTCCACATAAATGGCATATTTTGTCTGGTTTATAACCAGTATTGTAAATGTAAAGCCATGCTTTACGACACTGGTAGAGTGCCATGCACGTTTAAGAGTTCCGCCGGTATATCCACCCCAATATTCTTCGTACTGAGCTGCTTCCGCCGCTTCTTTTTCGGGGTTTGGAGTCTTTCTTTTTTTCTTAAACTCAGTGTCAAATTTAGGCGGTTCGCCTGTTGGAGTTCTCATTTTAACTTCTCTTAAAAGCCTTGCTGCCAATGCTTTGGCGCAGTCCTCAATTATGCTGTCCATATTTTTATCAAGCTTAACAAGGTTATCCCTGAATTTTTTAAGCTCTCTTGTATCAAATCCGTTCCTTGCCATTTATGCCCACTCCTGTTCCAGTGTCAGCTCTATTTCCTGATGTGAAGTATATACAGCCGGCTCTCCAGAAGCCTTATAAACCTTACCTTGGCATGATATTTTACTTCCCGGCTGTATATCATAATCTGGAGAACAAAACAAGCGTATGCTCTGTGCTAAGCTTGCGCCAGTATCTGTTTGACTTGTGTTAG
>CALWHR010000070.1 GCA_944380455.1 uncultured Clostridia bacterium | reverse complement strand
CTTCACCCATAATCCAGTTTGAAACTTCCTTAGGCTCTCCGCATACTTCAAGAGCACCTTCAAAAATTTTAACAAGGTATTTTGAGCCTGTAATTATATCAACATCATATTCAGGTAAATTGTATTCAGAAATATATCTTGCTTTCTTTTCCTCCGGAAGCTCAGGAAGCGAGTTTTTAACTCTTTCTATCCATTCATCGCTTATTTCAATAGGTACAAGGTCTGGCTCTGGGAAATATCTGTAATCCTGTGCATTTTCTTTTGAACGCATAGCATAAGACATACCCTTTGCATCGTCCCATCTTCTTGTCTCCTGAACCACTTTTCCGCCGTCTTCTATAACATCTATCTGGCGCTCTCTTTCACCTTCTATAGCTCTAGCAATAGCTTTAAATGAGTTAATGTTTTTCATTTCTGTTCTTGTTCCCAGCTCTTTCTGACCAACCGGACGAATAGAAATATTAACATCGGCTCTTAAAGAACCCTGCTCCATTTTACAGTCTGAAACATCGATATACTGAAGTATTGATTTAAGCTTTGTAAGATAAGCAATTACCTCTTCTCCGCTTTCAAAATCCGGCTCGGATACAATTTCCAAAAGAGGAACACCGCATCTGTTATAATCTACAAGCGTGCAGTCCTCCCAAGGGTCGTGAATAAGCTTTCCGGCGTCTTCTTCCATGTGGATTTCCTTGATTCTGATTGCTTTTTTAACACCGTTTACTTCTATATCAATATGACCGTTCTGGCAAATAGGCAGATAAAGCTGTGAAACCTGATAAGCCTTTGGAAGGTCAGGATAGAAATAATTCTTTCTGTCGAATTTATTATATTGTGTTATAGTGCAGTTTGTAGCAATACCAGTACGGATTGCGTATTCAACTACCTGCTCGTTTAAAACAGGCAGTGAACCAGGCATACCGGTGCAAACTTCACAAACATGTGTATTAGGCTCTCCGCCAAACTCAGTAGAGCATGAGCAAAATATTTTAGATTTAGTAGAAAGCTCACAGTGAACTTCCAAACCCATAGTTGTTAAATATTCCATGCCTTACACCTCCATTTCTTTCTTCAAAACAGGTTTTTTCAGGTGGAAATCCGTTTCCTGCTGGTAGGAATAAGCTATATTCATAAGTGTATTTTCGCTGAATGCCTTTCCGGTAAGCTGTAAACCTACAGGAAGACCGTTAGAGTCAAATCCGCAAGGCACAACCATTGAAGGAAGCCCGGCTAAGTTTACAGAAACTGTATAAATATCGCCAAGATACATTTTTAACGGATCACTTAAATTTTCGCCCATTTTAAGAGCTGTTGTAGGAGCTGTAGGACTTAAAATAGCGTCATATTTTTCAAATGCTTTATCAAATGAATTCTTAATTATAGCTTTTACCTGAAGTGCTTTTTTGTAATAAGCGTCATAATAGCCGCTTGAAAGAACAAAGGCACCTATCATAATACGGCGTTTTACTTCCATTCCAAAGCCTTCACTTCTTGATTTATAATACAAATCCGAAAGGTCATCAAACTTAGGTGTGCAGTAGCCGTATTTAACACCATCATACCTTGAAAGATTGGAACTTGCTTCGGCACAGGCTACAATATAATAAGTAGGAATAGCATACTCCAATTCAGGCATATTAAATTCCTCAATGACTGCACCCATTGACTCAAGCTTTTTAGCAGCTTCCAAAACTCTTGCTTTAACATCGGCATCAAGACCTTTTCCAAAGTATTCAACAGGGATACCAATTCTTTTGCCCTTAACATTGTTTTCAAGGTTAAATTTAATAGCTTCCTGATTGAAAGATGTACTGTCTTTAGGGTCATGGCCTGAAATAATAGAAAGAACCTCTGCAACGTCTTCTACGGTTTTGCCCATAGGTCCTATCTGGTCAAGAGATGAAGCATAAGCTAAAAGACCGTATCTTGATACAGCACCATAGGTCGGTTTAATACCAGTTATACCGCAGAAAGAACACGGCTGTCTTATCGAGCCGCCTGTATCTGAACCAAGAGTATAATAAGCCTGGTCTGTGGCTACGGCAACAGCTGAACCGCCGGAAGAACCACCAGGTACCCTGTTTTCACCCCATGGATTAAAAGTCGGGCCATAATATGATGTTTCTGTTGTGCTTCCCATGGCAAACTCGTCCATGTTAAGTTTGCCTAAAAGTACACCGCCGGCTTTTTCAAGCCTTTCAACTGCCGTAGCATTATAAAAAGGTTTAAAACCAGTTAAAATTTTTGAAGATGCTGTTGTAAGTATACCTTTTGTACACATATTGTCTTTTACAGCCATAGGCACACCGGCAAGAGGTGATGTTAATGTGCCATCATCAATTTTCTTCTGTACCTCTTCTGCCTGTTTAAGAGCTTCATCATGGCATACGGTAACAAAAGCATTATAATTTTTATCTGTTTTTTCTATATTATCAAGTGCGGCTTTTGTAATTTCAGCTACACTTATTTCTTTGTTTTTTATAAGTTTTCCAGCTTCTAAAGCTGTAAGAGTGCTTAAATCCATTTTAGTGCCTCCCTGCTATTAATCAAAAGTTTTAGGAACTTTGAAAGCTTCTTCGCTTTTATCCGGCGCGTTTAAAAGTAAGTCTTCCCTGCTTATAGAAGGCTTGACTTCATCTTTTCTAAATACGTTTTTAACAGGGAAAGCGTGGCTCATAGCCTCTATACCGCTGGTGTCAATTTTGTTTAATGTATCCATATAGTCAATAATTTTGTTCATTTCGTTTTTGGCGCTTTCACGCTCGTTATCCTGTAATTTCAAACGGGCAAGCTCGCCAATGTAATCAATCATTTTATCATCAATTACCATCTTTAAAGCGCTCCTCTCATATTTTGTATAAATATAATAACGGATACCGTTTATTAGTTATTTAAATTAATACATAATAAACCTATCTTATTACAATAACATAACTTACATTCAAAATCAACTTTACAATTAGGAAATATTCCATTATTTGCTGCTATTTAACATATACAACTCTACTATTAAATGCTGTGGATGACTCTTGTCTATAAAATTTATAACAACATAGACCTTTAAAACTAATCACAAATAGTGTGTTTTTTAAATATAATGGATTAAAAACAAACGGAGGTTATAGATTATGGAGGCAATAGCACACCTTAAAAACATCAGCCTGTCATATCACAGTCCGCAAGGCGAAACAAAAGCACTGGATAATGTTACTTTCGATATTTATAACGGTGAGTTTTTAAGCATTGTCGGTCCGTCAGGCTGCGGTAAAAGCACCCTTCTTTCTGTGATATCCGGTTTAAGCAAGCCAAGTGAAGGTACAGTTAAAATCGAAGGCAACAGAAAAAGTGCTTATATGCTGCAAAAAGACCACCTTTTTGAATGGCGCAGTGTTTTTTCAAATGCCTGTCTTGGACTTGAGCTCCAAAAGAATCTTACAGCTGAAAACAGGCAGAAAGTCCATGAGCTCTTGAAAAAATATGGCCTTGAAGAATTTGCATTTAAAAAACCATCTGAATTAAGCGGCGGAATGCGGCAAAGAGCGGCTCTTATACGAACTCTTGCTTCTCAGGCGGACATACTTCTGCTTGATGAGCCATTTTCTGCCCTTGATTACCAAACAAGACTTACTGTATCAGATGAAATAAGCAAGATTATTAAAAAAGAGAAAAAAACGGCAGTGCTTGTAACTCATGATATTTCTGAAGCTGTTTCGTTATCCGACAGAGTTCTTGTTTTCTCAAAACGGCCTGCAAGTCTTAAAGCAGAGTTTAAAATAGAGTTTCCGGAAAATTTTAAAAAAGGCATAAGTGCTCGTGAAGCTCCGGAATTCAGAGAATATTTTAATAAAATATGGAAGGAGCTTGACAAATGAACAACAATCCTTCTAAAGAACAAATTATGTTTATTAAAAGTCTGAATAGGACTAAGCAGGCAGTTAAAATTACAAGAATAGCTATATTTATACTCTTTTTCGTTATTTGGGAAATAGCTGCCGATGCAGGCATTATTGACCCGTTTATATTCAGCAGGCCAAGCAGCATTATGACCTGTGCTGTAGATATGCTTAAAGACGGCTCATTGTTAAAGCATACCGGAATTACCCTTTTTGAAACATGTGTAGGCTTTGGCATAGGTACTGCTATGGGAACTCTTGCAGCAGTTGTTCTGTGGTGGAACAGCTTTATTAATAAAGTATGTGACCCATACCTTGTAGTTTTAAACAGCCTTCCTAAAACAGCTTTAGCGCCTATTATTATTGTATGGTTCGGCAATAACATGAAGGCCATAATAGCCGTTGCTCTCCTTACTTCCGTAATAGTAACTGTTATTAATGTATTAGGCGGTTTCAACAGTGCAGACAAAGATGACATACGTCTTGTCCGTTCATTTGGCGGAAATAAGAAAGATGTACTTTTTAAAGTAGTATTTCCTTCTGCAACACCATATATTATAGACGCACTTAAAATTAATGTAGGTTTGTCATTTGTAGGTGTTATTGTAGGCGAATTTCTTGCCGCCAAAGAAGGTCTTGGATATTTAATAGTTTACGGCAGTCAGGTATTTAAGCTGGACTGGGTTATGTTAAGTGTAATATTACTTGCAATTCTTGCGGCTTTAATGTATAAAGGCATACAGGTATTTGAATCTTTTCTTCTTAAAAAAATGGGATTATAAAAACGGGACATACACAAATAGAATTTAACATCATAGAATAATAATAAACATAAACCGAGGGCTTAAAATATGTTCTATAAAATTATAATTCTTTCACTTCTTTTATCTGTAATGGCTTTCGGCACAGGTATGGTAATTAAAAACAATAAGATAAATAATTTTTCTCTTTTCCGTGTTATTTTCTTTTGGCTGATAGTAATATCGGCCAAAGCCGGAGAACTGACGACGGCCTGTCTTTTAACACAATATAATCAGGCACAGCTTAAAAATGTGGCTTCTGTTGTCACATTTTGCTTGGGCATAGCTTTATTAATCCGCGGAAAAAGCGAAAAAGCATATATGTTAGAAAACTATTTTGCCTCAGGCAGTATATTTCCGCTCTGCTATACAGCTCTTAACACCTATCTAATTATTGCCTCATTTACAGCCTGCGGTATAACATTTAAACATGCGCCTATAATAGTATCGCTTCTTGAATTGATATTTGTAAGCTTTGGTCTTAGTTTAAAAAAGCAATTACCTGATTTATCGGATAAGAGCCTTAGCACATGGTACTGTTTGTGCGGCGCAATTATTATGTTTATGGTAGTTATATATTTTATATAAAATAATTCCGGTTTCTATCCGGGTTTAATATAAAAAAGGACGGAATTAATTTCCGTCCTTTAGCGATTTATTTAGAAGGCAAAACTGAGTGTATCCTTCCTGCCAGCTCATTTATGCTCATTGTCTGCATTATAACTTTACCTGGTCCGGTAAGCTTTGTTAAAAACAGACCCTCTCCGCCAAAAAGTATATTTCCTACTCCTTTAACTGTTTCAATTTCGTATTTAACTGAAGCGTCAAAAGCTACAACAT
>CALWHR010000069.1 GCA_944380455.1 uncultured Clostridia bacterium | reverse complement strand
AATAGGTATTTTATATGTGCATCAAATCAATTATATAAATTATTAAATTTTTTGATAAATATCTTTTTTAATCATTTATGAAGGAATATGGAGCTTGGAGTATTTCTGATCATCCCTCCTTCTCCGTAATAAAAAAGATACCGTTATTAGGTATCTTTTTTTATTTTCTTTGATTATTGTTTTGAACCCGAGCAACGCGGGAATAACCGGCAAACGCTGCCTGCGGCAGATAAAGCGCGCCTGCTATTGCGAGAAACCATTAAAAATAAGGAGTTTGAAAGCTTGGCTCTGCACATGATTTCAAACGACTATATTTCAAGGCAGGTCTGTTCAAATTCCTTTTTCTCCATAATAAAAAAAGATACCGTTATTAGGTATCTTTTTTATCTTTTTAATTACTATTTTGAATATTAACCAAGCACGATTAGAGAGTAACTGACATGCACTGCCGGCAGTATGTAAATTTTAGCTCTTAATCTTTATTTTTTCCTGTTTGATTCCGCAAACACAAGGGTATCTCCAGAAAGAATTATAGTGCTTCCTGTAGGTATTATAGTATCAAGTCCACGTTTTATTAATATAACCAGCTTTCCGTCCGGCTTGGATATTTTATATAGCGGCATATTAGCCATTTTATCATGCCGGCTTACCACCTTCTCATAAACATGTATGTTTTCCTTATCCTCAAACGCCCTTGCCGACAAAACAAGTGTATCGCCTTCAAGAAGCTTTGTACTGCCGTTAGGAACAAAAGTGTCATTATCCCGTATTATCATAACGATAAGTAAATCAGCAGGGAGGGAAAGCTGACTTAAACTCAGTCCGCTCCAGGAATGTCCTTCGCCTATAAAAACCTTAATAAAGTCAACATCGCTTTCTTCTTCATAATCATTGAATGTTTTTCCTACATCCTCGTTTTCATCTATCATTGAAAGTTTTGAAGATACCCATGGAAGAAGAGTTCCTTGTACTGATATAGACAAAAGTACAATGCAGAACACAAGATTAAACAAATTATAAGTAGTTTCAGTGCCTTTAATTACAGCCGAAATTGCAAAAACTATTGACGCTACACCTCTAAGTCCCGCCCAGGATACAACTGAAAACTGTCCCAATGACTTGCCAAACGGCAGAAGCAAAATTCCTGACACAACAGGCCTTGCCGCAAGAGTTAAAAACACCATAATCATAAGCGCCGGGAGCAAAACAGACGGAAGATTAACAGGCGTTACCAAAAGACCTAATAAAAAGAAAATTATAACCTGAGCTATATCAGTTATTACATCAAAAAAGTGTACCAAAAATTTCTTCTGCGAAAGCCCGGAGTTTCCAAGCCAAATACCGCACAAATAAACGCTTAAATACCCGTTTCCGTCAAACATAGAAGGAAGCGCATATGACACCAGTATAACGCCGAACAAAAATACCGTTCTGCTCTGCTGTGACTCAAAAAAGTTTTTGCCCAAAAACCATACCGCCAATTTGGCTATTAATATTCCGCTTAGTATTCCAAAAGCAATCTGCTTAAAAAGAAGTATTGGAATTGATATGTTTTCTCCTGACATAATGGTAAGTATAACTGTTGTCATCATATACGACATAGGGTCATTTGAGCCGGATTCTATCTCCAAAAGAGAATCCGTATGATATTTCAATGCTAATTTTTTAGAACGGAGTATATTGAAAACCGATGCGGCATCAGTAGAAGAAATAACAGAGCCAATTAAAAGGCTCTCAAGCAGCGGAAGCTTTAATACAAAATGAGCAAAAAGCCCCACAAATGCCGCAGTGCCTGCAACCCCCACGGTAGAAAGCAGTACCGATGGTACAATTACCGGCCGTGCCGCCGTAAGATTAGTGCCGAATCCGCCATAAAACATAATAAATATTAAGCTTGCGGAGCAAATCATATTTACTACTTCATAATTATCAAACGAAATACGAAGCAAGCCGTTTTCGCCAAAGCACATTCCCAGAGCAATAAATACTATAAGTGACGGAATAGGTAATTTATCCAAAAATTTGTTCATTAATATGCAAATTAAAATTGCCGCTCCTATGAGCAAAAGACCTTCATTCATCGCTTTCCCCCTTCAAAACAAAATTATTGTACATTAAAAATCAATTGAAAAACGCTTGAAGTTTTTATTATAATACTATACATGTTGATTTTTACAGTCAAGTTATAAATAGATTAAGAACATTTATATAATAAACAAAAATTATTAACTTACTGTAAATATTATGATAATGACTAATAAAAATTACATATTTTACTTTACATAAAATCTATTGACATAAATACTTTAAAATATTATAATTAGACTACATTAAAAGAGCAAGGCGTTTGCGAATCATAAAAATATATGATTTGCAAACGTCTTTTTTTGTCTTAAAAGTTCAGAAAGGAGATGTTTAAAATGAAAAACCGAGAGATATTATTTGATTTATTTTGGGAAGTATTGGGAAGCACGCTTATAGCTGCGGCAATTTATAATTTTGCCATATATTCACAATTTCCTATGACAGGCTTTTCAGGCATAGCACTTATATTTTACAGGCTCTTTAATCTGCCTATAGGCTTAACAACAATTATTTTAAACATTCCGGTAGCTTTGCTTTGCTATAAACTTATAGGCCGGCAATTTATGATAAAATCACTGCGCTGTATGGTTATATCTTCTATTTTTATAGACTATATAGCGCCGATATTTCCGGTATATACAGGCAGCAGAATGTTAGCCGCCATAACAACCGGCGTTTTAGGCGGTATAGGCTACGCTATGATTTATGCCAGAAAATCATCCACAGGCGGCTCAGATTTTATTATAATGGCCTGCAAGGCATTAAAGCCGCATTTAAAGCTGGGTACAATAGCCTTTATTTCTGATATAGGTATTATACTTGCTGGCGGAATTATATTTAAAGACATAGACGGGATAATTTACGGCATGATAATTAATTTCATATTTGCCGTTATGGTTGACAAAACAATGAGTATGCTTAATTCACAAAAGGTAGGCTTTGTAGTTACGGAAAACGGCGAGGAGCTTTGCGACGTTATAAATGACTGTTCCGGCCGAGGCTCTACCATTCTTTACGGCAAAGGCGGCTACAAAAAAGGCGAAAAACAGGTTGTTCTTGTAGCCTGCAGTGAAAAAGAAATGTCAGCCATAGAAAAACAGGTTAAAAATACAGATGAACAGTCTTTTATAATTGTTATGGACTCCTCAGCAGTACACGGAGAGGGGTTTAGGGTAATACAGTAATTTAATATAAAAAATCTATCCGCATTTTTGCACAAAATTTAATTTTTCCAAGCTTTTGTCAACGACTTCAATGAAATTTATCACCATAATGTTATTAAACTTTCTCCTTAAAAAAGCACAGATAATAAATCTGTGCTTTTAATAATTCTAATATTTTTAATTTTATATCAGCATGTAGCTCCGCCCACAAGATGAACCTGAGCGCCTATAATATCGTCTTTTCTTAATAACAAATCATTTGACAAAAGCTGTGACTGTACATTTTCAAATCCTAATCTTTCTACTGTATCAGCAAAACGCTCGCCTGTAATGCCCTGCTCTCTGAAAAGAAGTATAGCCTTTTCAACAACATCAAGTACCTCGTCCTCAGTTGTAAATATCTTTTCAAGCGCCTGACCATGAGCAATCTTCTTGCCCCATCTTCCGCCGATATATATCTTGTATCCTGTCTGTCCTGAGTTAATAGCACCAAACGGACATTTACCTATACATCTGCCGCAGTGGTTGCATACAGAGTCATCTATAACAAGCTTTGAACCATCATCATTCATTTTAGCAATTTTAATTGGGCAAGCATTTACAATCTGACATGTCTTGCAGCCACGGCATATATCCGCATTGTAATCAGGTATTCTTTGGCCTACTATACCCAAGTCGTTAAGGTTTGGCTTAACGCAGTTATTTGGGCAGCCGCCAACTGCAATTTTAAACTTATGTGGAAGCTTAACATTATTATACCCTACAAAGAAAAGCTCGTGTATTTTTTTCGATATATCATAAGTGTCAATAAGACCGTACTGGCATGTAGTACCCTTGCATGATACTACAGGACGAACCTTAGAGCCTGTACCGCCTGTAGCAAGGCCGCCGTCTGCAAGGTATGCTCTTATGGCGTCTATATTTTCAAAAGGCACGCCTTCTATTTCCATTGTAAGCCTGCCTGTCATGGCTATATTTCCATTTCCGTATAACCTTGCAGCTTCTGCAATGCGCTGGTTTTCTTCAGATGTTATTTTTCCATTTCTTGTTATAACACGGCAGTTAAAATTGTTTGTGCCTTTATTAATTAAAAATCCCCATGCTTTAACTCTTGTTATTTCATCAGGAGGAAGCGTTGTTCCTTCACCTTTTGGCGGCTTAACATCGTTAAAGAAGTTTGCTCCTTCAAGCACAACAGTATTTGTATAGCCGAAATGTCTTAATCTGTTCTGCATAAGGTATGCAAGGCGGCCTCTGCGGCATATAATAAGTATCTTCTCGTTCTTATCATATCCCTCCAAAGGACCATTAACTGTTGTAAGAATAATATGCTTCTGCGCTGCAACCTCGCCCTCATTTGTGGCATCTATTGTGCGGTAGCCTTCAGCTGCGCCGTCCATATACTCAATAGGAGTCATTGAAATAATATCGCCGTTGATTTTGTTTATAAGCAAATTAGCAGCTGTTACAACAGGATTAATTGCTGTTGAAAACGGCGGAGCATAGCATAAATCAAGGTCCTGTAAATCTTCAACCTTAGCATCCATAGATATAGCCATAGCCACGGTATCTGTCCACTTATCTACAGCGCCTGCGCCTGCTGCCTGAAGGCCTAATATTTTATGAGTGTTTTTGTCGGCAATCAGCTTTAATGCGTTAAGTGATGAACCCGGATAATAATGAGCTTTATCATCTGTTACAGTAAGGAATGAAATTACATCGTAGCCCATTTGTTTTGCCTGTTCCTCGCCAAGACCTGTTCTTGCGGCATTAAAGCCTGTAAGTTTAACAACGGCTGTACCTAAAACACCTTTATAGCTAACATCTCTGCCGCATATTACACCAGCAAGTACACGGCCTTCCATATTGGCAGATGAACCCATAGGCGACCAAACATGTTTGCCTGTAATGCGGTTTTTAACTGTAGCACAGTCACCTGCGGCATAAACATCATTTATATTTGTTCTAAGCTTTTCATCAACTTTAATAAGGCTCTTAGCGTCCATTTCTATGCCTGAGTCTTTAAGAAAAGCAGTATTTGCCTTAATTCCTATAGAAAGCACAACCAAATCAGCACTTACAGAGCCTTTATCTGTTTTTACGCCTGTAACTCTATCTGTACCTGTAATGCCTTCTATTTTAGTTGATGTCATTATTCTTATACCGCTTTTAACCATCTGACGGCGGCAGTAATCTGCTATATCTCTGTCAAAATTAGTCATTATCTGGCTTGCCATATCAATAACAGTAACATCAAGGCCCTGTGCCTTTAAGTTTTCTGCTGTTTCAAGGCCTATAAATCCGCCGCCGGCAACAACGGCTTTTTTAGCGCCTGTTTTTTTAATAAAATCCCTTAAATTAATGGCGTCATCAGGAAGGCGCATTGTAAATACTCCAGGAAGGTTAACGCCTTCAAAATTAGGCACTATAGAAGAAGCTCCAACTGATATAACACATGAATCGTAGCCATATTCCTCATCAGCGCCAGTTAATAAATTTTTGGCATAAGCCTTTTTGGCTGCTGTGTCAATTTTATATACTTCTCTTAATGTACGTACATCAGCATTTGTAAGAGCTGAAAATTTTTCAGGAGAATTAACAATTAAACTGTCTTTGCTTTCAATAGCGCCGCCTACATAGTAAGGCAGACCACATCCGGCATATGATATATCTTTACCGCTTGAAACAATCATAACCTCAGCATCGCGGTTAAGTCTTTTAATTTTAGCCGCTGTTTTTGTTCCTGCGGCTACACCGCCGATAATAAGAACTTTCAATATAAAGCCTCCAATCCATAAAATAATACAATTAATCACAAAACAAAACACAACTTCACATTCATATTAAATTATAATGGTATAAATTGCAAGTGAAAAGCTTTTCAGTTATTCTGTATTATTTACAAACAAAATTAAATCAGATATTATAATTATAAACAAATTAAGTATATTTAAACCCACTTTATTAAGGAGGCATAAAATGAAAGTATCTCAAAGACTTTTTGAATGTGTAAAAGATATATGGGACGGATACAACAAACATCCTTTTGTTATGGAACTTTCAAGCGGCAAACTGCCTATTGAAAAATTCAGATTTTATATGATACAAGACCATCTTTATCTAATGGAATATGCAAAGCTTTTTGCCCTTGGCCTTGTAAAAAGCCACAATGAAAAAGATTTACGCATGTTTGCTTCATTAATTACAGCTACAATAGATACAGAAAATGCTGTTCACCGGGAGTACTTAAAACGCCTCGGCATTACCCGTGAAATGATAGATAATTCCAAAATGGGTATTGTAAATGAATCCTACACAAACTATATGCTCTCTGTAGGCTTTAAAGATGGCCTTGCAGAAATAGCTACAGCCGTTCTTTCCTGCTCATGGAGCTATAAATATATAGGCGATTATGTAAAAATCACCGGAAATTTAGAAAACAACCCTTATATAGAATGGATTGACGAATATTCCTCTGCTGAGTATTCCGCCGCCAATGACGAAATTATAAACTTTATCGATGCCGTTACGGAAAACTATACCGAAGAACAAATTAAATATTTAGAAGAAATAATGATTAACTGCAGCCGTTATGAAGCCATGTTTTGGGATATGTCTTATAATATTGAGTATTAATAATTCATAACGCTTTTTTCAGGCTTTAAAATTATTTGATTATTTTACAGCATAATTTTTAACGGATATAAAAATTTTTATGCACTTTCAAATGATTTATATTTGTTTCATATAAATTACCGCACAAATCAAAAAATATATATTTGTGCACAATCAACATTTATTTTGTTAGATAATAAAATTTTATATATTTATTAGCACAAAGCATTGACATAATTATATGTGGATGTATAATAATTACATAAGAATAAAAATTTAAATCCGGCCCGGTGTTGTTAAAACATCGCCTTGAGGTATTTCACGGGGAGGTTTTTAATATGAAAAAAATTTTACTGCCTGTTGACGGTTCTGAACGCTGTATGAAATCAGTCGACCTTGTAAGAAAGCTTTACGACCCTAAAGAAGTTGAAATCGCTATTGTTACCGTTAAAGAGGATTATGAATCTTTCATCCGCACAGAGTTTGAGCCGGAAAAGGTATATGAAGAAAATATGCCTATGCTTAACGATGTGGAAAAACAGCTTGACGGCTACAAGGTTTGCGATAAAAAAGTTCTTGTAGGCAAGTCCGCCGGTACTGAGATAATAGAGTATGCCAATGCCAATAAAGTACATGCTATTATTATGACCAAATCATCAAAACCGGGACATCAGACAATACTTGGTTCTGTTACAGCACATGTTGTTAAAAATTCACGCTGTGTTGTAATAATTACACCGGAAAAGTAAAATTACATAACCATAATTATTAAAGGCTTAAACCATGCGGTTTAGGCCTTTTTATCTTTAATAAATAAAAAATCAGGCTTTTCACTGCCTGATTTTTGTGTTTTAAAATTGAAATTATAACAGCAAATTACTTATATATATTTATTTCATCGCCGTTTATTGCTGTTTTACAGCCTGTTATATAACAAACAGTGCCTATATTAAACATATTTTTGCCTTCATAATTATAAACATCTGTTTTAATTTTATTCCCGCCATAACAAAGCAATACACTTTTTTTGTTTTGAGCAGAATTTTCCGCTATTATTTTATTAAGCTCATCATCACTTACTGTGCACGTATTATCCAGCAATACAGTAAATCCGTCGCCATTTATGTTCTGAGTGTTTACATCAACACCAATAGCTGTTAAAAAATCCAGTATTTCCGGCATTGAGATATAGTACTCGCCGTTTATATAAAGCGCCTTTGCCCTGTAATACCATTTAGCATATACATCAACAGTTTTAACCTCATACTCCTCTTTATCCAAAACTTCTTCTGATGCTTTTGCGGCACTTTCTTTAACAATTTCAACGCTTTCCGGCTTAGATTTTTTAACATTATATTCTGTACTGTTCCAAGGGTTATTCTCATCCGGGTCAGTAGGGTCCCAGCCTCGCTTTTGTATATCGTTTACATCTATTTTTATGGCTTCCGGCTTAGGAAGCGGCATTGCTTTGCCGCCTTTAAACATACGCACTCTTGTACCCGAAGGGCAGTTATCATATATCCATTTAACATCAGCAACACAGAGCCTTATACATCCCATAGACGCTGTTTGCCCAAGCTTATTGTACTCCTCATACTCAAGGGTTGATTTATCCGTTTTTAAATACGGCACGGAATGAAAAAGTATATGCCCTGTTATTCTTGTGGCATACTGTCCATATACATTACCGAAAAGAGCTCTCCACTCATATTTATCGGTAGTATAAAACTCTCCTTCAGGAGTTCCCTCACCAACTGAGCAGACAAAAGTTTTATACGGCACTGTATATTCTCCGGTTTCATCTTTACTGTAAACAACTACTTGATTATTTAATAAATCCACATCTATGCTGTATGGATAATCTGTAATTTCGGCTTTAACAAAACATGTACTGCCAATACTCATAATAAACATAAAAAATATAAGCACACATTTTTTAATTCCCATACTCTTTTTAACACCTTCTTATATCAGTTTTTTATTGCTTCAAGCAATTCCTTTGCTGAGTTAAAAACATATTTCGGTTTATACGGACTTAATTTAATTTCTTCTCTGCTTGTTTCACCAGTAAGAACCGCTATTGTATCTATATCATTTTTAACACCCAGAAGTATATCTGTGTAAAGCCTGTCGCCTGCAATAACTGTTTCTTCTTTGGTACATCCGGTTTTTTCCAAACACATATCAACAATAAGCCTTTCAGGTTTTCCTATAAAAACTGGCTCTTTTTTAACGGCTTCAGATATCATGCGGCATATGGAGCCGCAGTCGGGTATAAATCCAAAAGGCGCCGGACATACCAAATCCGGGTTGGTAGCGGCATAATCGGCATTTGTAAGGCTTAAAATACGGCATGCAGTTTCTATTTTTTCATATGTAAGTTCGTTATCAAAACCAACAAGCACGCATGATATGTTATCGTCAAATTCTTCTATGGCATTTATTCCGTTATTTTTAAGCTCGGATACAAAGGATTTTGTTCCTATAGTATAAATTTTTCTTCCGCAGTATTTTTCACGCAAATATTTTACTGAAGCGCTGGCGGCTGTTACAAAATTTTCTTCTGTTGTTTTAAGCCCCATAGTATTAAATTTAAATATATAATCATTTACACTTTTTGTGGAATTGTTGGTAATAAATATATATTTGCCGCCGGATTTTAAAATATATTCCAAAAGCTCCTTTGCTCCTGGGATAAACTCATTTCCTACAGATACAGTTCCGTCTATGTCAAAAAGGAAAAGCTTTTTATATTTCAGCTCCATAATAAACCCCTTAAATTTCTCTCTCTTTAGGCAGAAAATCAGCCAAAGTAAAACTGTTTACATATTTGTCCACCGCATCTTTAAGACCATGCCAAAACCATACCGTTTCGCACTGTGTTCCTCTCTGGCAGTCAACTTCATCACCGTCAATACATGCAACCGGTGAAAGCGGTCCTTCCATTACCCTTAATATATCTCCTACTATATAATCTTCCGGCCTTTTAGCAAGGCGGTATCCGCCGCCGTTTCCTCTTAAACTTTTTAAATAACCTGCTTTATTAAGCTGGGGTATTATCTGCTCCATGTATTTTATGGTTATTCCCTGACGTGCCGATATATCTTTAAGGGGTATATACTCCCCTGTGTTATGTTCCGCCAAATCAATCATTATTCTTAATGCGTATCTTCCTTTTGTGGAAACTCTCATTTAATCACCTCCGTTATATTTTATCTATAATCCGATAGGTTTTCAATACTATTATTCAAGTTCTTTAAACGAGGCCATGTATTTTTTTATACGCTCCTTGTCTTTAGACGTAAATTCATCAAGCCTATCCAATTCCATATTATGCTTTAAATCAGCTTTTTTTACCTTTAGGGCAATCCCGCCTGTATTTTTTATTCTTTTTATATACTCACCATAATCCTCATTTTCATCTCTTGTCAGGGCTTTCAAGGCTTTAATTACATTTTCAGAAAATCCGTACTTTTTAATTTCATCCAAACTAACGTCCGTATCTTCCAAAACATCATGCAAAAGAGCCGTTATTACCTCTTCTTCCGTTTCCATCTCCTCTGCTAAATGCAGTGGGTGCATAATATACGGATACCCGCCTTTATCTTTTTGTTCCAAATGAGCTTTATAGGCAATATTTGCCGCCTTTTTTATGTTTTGGCTGTAAATCATTGTTTTATCTCCTTAAAATTAATGGCTCAGCCTTGCGGCTGAGCCAAAACAGCACTTGATTTTTATTAAATTTTACTTGATTCAATATCTGTTATATAACCGTCATCATTTATGGTTATATTTACTTTTCTGTCCTCTTTTTTCTCGCCGTCTATGGCTTTTTCAAGGCCTTCTATGCTTGAGTCATAGTATCTTAAATCTACATCTATACTACTCTTATAATTATATTTTGTTGTTCCGCTGTCAAACTCAATTTTAATGGTTTTTCCAGAAGTATCTATGCTGTAAAGAAGTCCTGAAGCGCTTGAAATATAACCCTTTATCGAAACTATATAGTTATCGTCATCATATTCCAAAGTTACTTCTGCTGTTTTGCTGTCATCGTTAATTGCATCAACAAGGTCGTCAAAATCGTCTAT
This sequence comes from uncultured Clostridia bacterium, assembly GCA_944380455.1. GTDB lineage: Bacteria > Bacillota > Clostridia > Lachnospirales > Anaerotignaceae > Neoanaerotignum_A. The sequence goes on along the minus strand of CALWHR010000069.1, from coordinate 3,093 downwards.
ATTGTCTGTTCCGTCATCAACGTCAACATCTATGTCATCTGCATCATCAACTCTGTAGTTACTTGATGACCCCTGTATTTTTACTGATGATGAAGAAATAGAACGTATTTCACCTTCTACCTCATCTGAAGAAGAGCTTGAAGAACTTATAAGATATACATCAGTAACCTCATCTGAGCTGTTAAGTTTAAGACCTATTTTATCTTTCTTGGATACCTTATCATAAAAATAGTCATAGTCACGCTCTTTGCCGTCGATGTGGAATGTAACGTCATCTGAATCTTCGTTCTTATATTCATACTCGTCATCGTAATCATCATCATTTTTGTTGTCCATAAGTCTTATATATGATGAACTTATTTTGTAAAGATAACCGGTTTCATCATAATCTTCGTCATCGGTTGTCATATAAACCTTAGTTACCTCATCATCTCTGTTTAATATAAGACCAATCTCATATCCTTTTTCTGCGGCATCGTAAAAGTCATCATAATCTTTTTCCTTGCCGTCTACATAGAAAGTAACATCATCACTGTCGCTGTTTTTGAAATCGTATTCATCATAGCTGCTGGAATCTTTCTTTGATGTAATTCTTATGTATTCGTCTGTAACTTTATAGAAATATCCCTCTTCATCATAATCATCCTCATCATCATCTTCAAGAAGGTATACCTCTGTTACTTCATCACTGCTGTTTGTAATAATGCCTATCTTTGAGTTTTCTTCAACTTCATCATAAAAATCGTCGTAATCTTTTTCCTTAGTGCCTATATAGAAAGTAACATTGTTTCTGTTGTCATTTTTAAAGTCATAATCAGTTGTTGATGAGCTACTCTTGCTCTTTTTAAGCCTGATATAAGAAGAAGAGATTTTATCAAAATATCCAGTATAGTCGTAATCGTCATCTTCAACACTGCCTTCTGAAGCCTGAATCTTAATTACATAGTTATTGTCATCAAAGAATACAAGAAGGCTATCACCGCTGGATACTTTGTCTTTAAATTCACTGTAGGAATAAGACTCTCCCTCATAATAGAATTTTACATAATCAGCATCATAAAGCTCATATTCCTTTTTGCTTCCGTCTACTTTAACAGTAAGATATGACCTGCTTAAATCGGAATAAGTTCCCTTAATACTCTCCGGATTTTCTGTTTCCGTCTCACCGCTGTTTGCCGGCTCTGTTACAACAACGCTCTTAATATTCTGGCCGTTATATGATACAAGAACCTTATCACCTACTGCAACATCCGAAAGAGTTATAACCTTTGAACCGCTTAAACATGAAAGATAAGTTGCACCGGAAAAACTCATTGTAGATGAGCCTGTATCTACTGTAAGAACTATATTGCCGCCTACTGCTTCAGCTGATTTTACAGTACCGGTAACTGAACCGCTTTGAGCTTCTTCTTTCTTAGAATTAATTAAGTCATTTGTTTTTGATACAATTACAGCCATTTCGGCTCTGTTTATGTAATTTTTAGGGTTAAAGTTGCCGTTGTCATCACCTGTAATAATTCCAAGTCGGTTAAGCAAGTCAACATACGGCACTGCTATAGACGCTACGCTTGAAGCATCTTTAAAACTGAGAACTGCGTTATTATTTACCGTTTCAAAATCCTTCAGGGCACGTCCCATCATAATGGCTACATCCTGTCTTGTAGCATTTACGCTTGCTCCGGAAGAATTTATAAATCCCGGTATATCGGAAATAGTAACTATTCCGTTTTCAAGGCCATAGGCTACACACTCATAAGCCCATGACGGTATTTTATATCCGCTCATAACAGTTGTATATTTAGTTACAACTGAGCTGTCTACAGCTTTGCCTGTATAGCTTTTCATAAGGCTGTATACAAGCTGCATTGTTTCACAATAGCTAACCTTATCTTTTGCTCTGAATACCTTTTGGCCTTTATCGTTATAGTCTCCAACCATAAGACCGGCATCAGCAACAGCGTTTATGTAAGTTTTAGCTCCCTCCCAAGGAACATCGTTTATATCCGCAAAGTTTGCGGCCATAGCCTGCGGCACTATAGTCCCCGTAATTAAAGCAGCCGTCATAAAAGCAGTTAATAACCTTTTATACTTCATTATCCATCCTCCTCCTTTACAGGCATGTATAAACAAACTATAAATAAAACAAATTATAATTCATGCCTAGACATTGATATTATACAATAAACTGCTGTTAAATACTTAAATAAATATTAATTTTTACATAAAATTAAGCAAATTGTAATATGTTTGTCATATAAGACATATCAAACGTGCTTATACTACAACTAATATACGAATTATATCTTTCAATGTTCCTTTAATTTAAATATATTAAAAAATCTTAATCTTAATATAGCAGTTTATATAAATTTTAGTGTCTGCATAAAAAAACGGAAAACAAATAAATCTGTTTTCCGTTAAATTTTATATACTTTCTTTTCTTCTTATATCCGCTTTAAAATAGAATATACTTCCACTGCCTTTATTTGAAATAACCCCATATTCAAAGCCGTGGAGCTCCAAAATATTCTTTACAATAGAAAGTCCCAGTCCCGTTCCTGCTACCGGCCTTTTATGGGTTTTGTCTACTTTATAATATCTGTCCCATATAAATCTAATGTCCTTTTGGTCTATGCCTTCTCCTGTATCTTCAATTTCAATACATACCTTTTTATCTTCTATTATCTGACGTACAGTTATTTTTTTATCCTCTCCGGTATAGTTAATGGCATTATTTAAAAGATTATATACTACCTGCGACATTTTAATTGAGTCTGCATTTATATATACATTTTCACTGCTTATAAATTCTATTTTATAGCCTTCCAGTTCTTTAAGCCTTCTGTAGCGGTTAAGTACCCCTTTTACAGTATCTGTAATTGAAAACTCGTCTAAATTAAGCTTCATAACACCGCTTTGAAGCCTTGAAATATCAAGTATATCTGTTACCAAGTTAGAGAGCCGGTTTGTTTCATCAATTATTATCTGAATATTTTCGTCATTGTTATCACTGGGTATATCCCTCATAAGCTCGGTATAGCTGCGTGTCATGGTAAGAGGCTCTCTTAAATAATGGAATATATTGGCCATTAA
>CALWHR010000068.1 GCA_944380455.1 uncultured Clostridia bacterium | reverse complement strand
TCTTTCGCCTTCAACAAGCTTTGCAACAGGTATACCCGTCCAACGCTCTATAATTTTTGCTATTTCTTCATCAGTTACCTTGTTTCTTAAAAGAGTATTTTTGGCTTCTTCTCCGCTTTCTTCCTCTGCGGCTTTAAGTTCTTTCTGTAACTGCGGAAGTCTGCCGTATTTAAGCTCTGCCGCCTTGTTAAGGTCGTACTTTCTTTCAGCCATTTCAATTTCTGCGTTTGTCTGCTCAATCTGGCTCTTTAACTGCTGAACTTTATCGATTGATGTCTTTTCGTTTTCCCATTTAGCTTTAAGAGCATTAAACTGTTCTCTTAACTCTGCAAGCTCTTTCTGTATTTCGGCAAGATGTTCAACTGAAATCTTGTCGTTTTCTTTTTTAAGAGCAGCTTCTTCAATTTCATGTTGTATAATCTTTCTTCTAATAACATCAAGCTCTGTAGGCATTGAGTCAATTTCTGTTCTAATCATAGCACATGCTTCATCAATAAGGTCTATAGCCTTATCAGGAAGGAACCTGTCTGTTATATATCTGTTTGAAAGAGTTGCAGCAGCAATTATAGCTTGGTCTTGGATTTTAACTCCATGATAAACCTCGTATCTTTCTTTAAGACCACGAAGTATTGCAACAGTATCTTCTACTGTTGGCTCTGCAACCATAACCGGCTGGAAACGTCTTTCAAGAGCGGCATCTTTTTCTATATACTGCTTATACTCGTTAAGTGTTGTAGCGCCTATACAGTGAAGCTCACCGCGGGCAAGCATTGGTTTAAGAAGGTTGCCTGCGTCCATAGCACCGTCTGATTTTCCGGCACCTACTATTGTATGAAGCTCATCAATGAAAAGTATAATTTTACCTTCGCTCTTTTTTACTTCGTTTAAAACAGCTTTAAGTCTTTCCTCAAACTCTCCTCTGTATTTAGCACCGGCAATAAGAGAACCCATATCAAGGGCAAATATTGTTTTATCCTTTAAGCTGTTAGGAACGTCCTCGCTTACTATTCTCTGAGCAAGACCTTCGGCAATAGCTGTTTTACCAACACCCGGCTCACCGATTAAAACCGGATTGTTCTTGGTTTTTCTTGAAAGTATTCTTATTACATTTCTTATTTCATCATCACGGCCTATAACAGGGTCAAGTTTTTTGCTTCTTGCTCTTTCCACAAGGTCATAGCCGTATTTATTAAGAGCGTCATAAGTATTTTCAGGGTTTTCACTTGTAACTCTTGCGTTGCCGCGGACAGCTTTAAGCTGTTTCATAAACTCGTCTTTTGTAATGTTGTATTTTTTGAAAAGACGTTTAACGGCTTCGTTCGGGCTGTTAATAAGAGCCATAAATATATGCTCAACTGAAACAAAATCGTCCTTCATGTTTTCAGCCATTTTTTCAGCCTGTTCCAAGACCATGTTAAGCTCTCCCGAAAGATAAAGCTGACCGTTTCCGGAGCCATAAGGAAGATTTTTAATTTCTTTTTCACAATCATTAAGAAGCCCGTTTACACTTATGTTCATCTTAACCAGCATCTGTGGAATAAGACCATCGGACTGAGTTAAAAGACCATAAAGCAAGTGCTGCTGGTCAATTTGTGTGTTTTTATATTCCAAAGCCGCACTCTGAGCACTCTGAACTGCTTCAAGAGATTTTTGCGTAAATTTTTGTGTATTCATAAGCACCAATCCTTTCTAAGTGGTGTATCATTAACAATAATAATATGTGTTAACATTTATTTCATCTAACATAAAAGGATTATAGCACTGTTAGCACTCAATGTCAATGAGTGCTAACAAAAAATTTTAAATATTTTATGTAAACTTTTTAAAGTTAAAAACTAATGTATTTAGTCACATTTTAGCATATGTTATGTAAACTAAATCAAAATCAATAAATTTTTTTAATTGAAGTTATTTTTTGTACTTAATTTTATACATATTTAATAAATATTACTCATTTTTGGTTAATTTAATTACACAACCGCCAAAATAATCATTATCTTTTTTTACTAAATCTATTTTTCCAATACTTATTAAATAACTAATTCTTTTATTAATAAACCAGTCATCACCAAAAACAGGAATCATATTTGCCAAAACATTACCTGCTTTTGTCTCTCCTTGTTTCAAACAATTAAGTATAAAACCATCATAAAAGCTTTCATCAGCACTTACTACCCTACCATTTAAAAATACTCTTAAAGCAGCATTTTCTCTTTTAAGTTTAGACCATTTTAAAGACAGCGCATTTAACTCGTTTTTGGTAAATATCCTTCTGTTAAACAAATTATTATTTAGCTCTTTATAATCAAATTCTCCCCAATTTACAGAATCCAAAACTGTACCGTTATTCTGTTCTTTATACCTTGGTACAAAAACAGCCTCAAATTCTATATCTCTATCCTTCAAAATATCTGCTGCAAATAAAAGAGAGCATAAACTTTCACAGCTGTAGTCCATCCACACAATCAATTTTTCGCCTTTTTTCAAATTCAAAAGCGTATTATAATCATTAACCACGTTTTCCCAGTCTTTTTCGGCTGATTTTGCAAGTTCTTCTTCAGTTACAATACTGCCATATAAAAATTCAGAGTACCTTTTAATAAAAGTTTGTTTTCTTATACTGTTTTCTGCAAAAAAATCTTCATCAATATTACCTACAGAAAGATTAAGCGGTAAACAAAGCACATTTTTTGAGCTTATATTAAACAACTGCTCTTCATATTCTGCTTCTTCTTTAAAATTTTCATGTTCACCAAGTGGCAAATTATTTTCTTTTTGATTTTCTCTGTTTATTATTCCTATTATGCAGTCATCTACCATACTGCCTTTTAATTTTTTTCCACAGCAATTTATTTTTAACATTCCCTGCACAGACTTATTAAAACACAAAAAGTACACTGTTTCATCTCCTTAAAACTAAAAAGCACAAACGGAAATTATTCCGCTTGTGCCTGATGCATGAATTTTTCTGTTTTCTTTTTAACCCTTTGAAGGGCATTATCTATTGATTTTTCAGGCTTGCCTGTAATTTCGGCAATTTTGCTGTAGCTTTTTCCCTGCAAATAAAGGCTTAAAACCTTTGACTCAAAAGAACTTAGAGCCTTTGAAAACTGTTCAATAATAAAGTTCTTATTTTCTATACCAATAAATATAGCTTCAGGACTTGTAGCCTCTTCTGTTTTTAACAAATCCATATATGTTTCTTCCTCATCACTGCCGTAAACCTGTTTATTAAGTGATATAGAGGAGTTAAGAGGTATATGTTTCTGCCTGCTTGCCATTTTAATTGCCGTTATTATCTGCCTGTTAATGCAAAGGTCTGCAAAGCTTTTAAATGCAGCATTTTTATCTGGCTGATAGTCCCTAATAGCTTTATAAAGGCCTATCATGCCTTCCTGAATAATATCCTCTCTATCAGCACCGATTAAAAAGTATGCCCTTGCTTTGCTTTTCACAACAGCTTTATACTTATTAAGCAGAAAGTCCTGAGCCGTTTCATCACCGTTACGTACAAAATTTATTAAATCTTCATCGCTATACTGCTGATACTGTTCCTCACTCATTATTTCTCCTATCGTTTTTGTCTGCGCATAATCTCAAGCATGTTCCTTGTATGTTCATCAAGGTTATCCATAAGAAGATTATTTTTAGGTGGTTTGTTTTCTATAAATTCCTCACGCATTGTTTTTTCCGCATCCTGAATTTCAAGCTTCAGTTCACGGGCGGACATTCTGCTTGCACCGTTTCCAAGTATTATAAGCTGTTCCAGTCCGTCTGATGTAGCAACACGTATTTTACATTCCTTAGGCATTTTGTTAACAGTTTTTTCTATATAATGGTCGGCTGTTTCGGCTTCTTTAGTATATACAACATATATATTGTTATACTCAAAAGCTGTGCCTATGTTTCCCTTTACAAGATAACCGTCAAAAACAACTATAACACACAAATTGCTTTTAAATCCCTGATAGTTGCTCATTATATCCATAAGCTTATGTCTTGCACTTTCAAGGCTTACCTGAGATAAATCCAAAAGCTCATCCCATGCGTGTATTATATTATACCCGTCTACAAGTAAGTACTCCCTTTTCAAGTCAATCCCTCATTTCAGGCATTGCCTCTCTGGCGCACAACCTCGTACATAAAAAGAGCTGCCGCTACTGAAGCATTAAGGGATGAAATTTGACCAAACATAGGTATAGACACCGTAAAATCGCATTTTTCCTTAACAAGCCTGCTAACCCCGTCGCCTTCACTTCCTATAACAAGGGCAATAGGTCCTTTAAGGTCAGACTCAAAATAGCTTTTTCCGTCCATATCAGTGCAGGCTATCCATAAACCGGCCTTTTTCAAATCTTCAATAGTATTTGCTATATTTGTTACCTTAGCAACAGGAACATATTCTATAGCACCTGCCGATGTTTTGGCAACAGTTGCCGTAAGACCTACAGAACGTCTTTTGGATATAATAACGCCGTCTGCTCCGGCGGCATCTGCCGTTCTTAATATCGCACCAAAATTGTGTGGGTCTGTAATTTCGTCAAGTATGATTACAAATGGGTCTTTGCCTTTACTTTTGGCTTTTTCCAGTATGTCCTCAACCTCAACATAGCTGTGAGACGATACAATGGCTATTACGCCCTGATGATTTTTTGTCTGGCTCATTTCATCAAGGCGCTTTCTTTCAACCTGCTGAAGCACTACACCTTTATCAGCTGCCATAGCCATAATGCGTCTAATAGTGCCTTCTGTATTGCCTTTAGCAACTATAATTTTTTCTATATCGCGTCCGCTTTTAAAAACCTCAAGTACGGCGTTTCTGCCCTCTACCTGGTTTTCGTTAAAATTCTTTTCGTCGGTATTTTTATACAATTTTATTCTCCTTCTTTTATATCAAGCCCGGCTTTAAACAGTTCAACTGCCCTGTCGGTTTTTCCTTCCAAATAGAGATAACCAAAAAGCGCCTCAAGACCGGTAGCGTGTCTGTAATCTGAAATATCCGCATTTTTAGGCGATGTAAAGCTTTTGGCGTTCCGGCCTTTCTTCATTATATTAAGCTCTTCATCTGTAAGCATTTCTTCTATTTTAAAATACATTTCCGCCTGTGTTTTAGCTTTTACAATGACACTGTTTCTTTTATGAAGCACATTAACCGGCGCATTGCCTTTTGATACAGTCATTGTACGTGCTATAATTTCAAAAAAAGCATCTCCTATATAAGCTAAAACAAGAGGTGAAAGCTCTCTTGCTTTAATTTCTTTAAATCCATCTAAAATGTAGTTTAATTCGCTCAAAATCTCAGCTCCTGAACCACTGTACTCCCTGACGGGTATCCTTTATTGTAACACCCATTTCAGTAAGCTTATCTCTTATAGCATCGGCTTCAGCAAAGTTTTTGTTTTTCTTAGCTTCTGTTCTTTTTGCTATAAGCTCCTCAATAAGAGCTGTGTCTTCGTCTTCTACCTTTTCTTTTTCTTTATTAATACCAAGAACACCACAGAACTTTCCGAACATTTCCATTTCTTTTAAAGCAAATTCTTTTGAAACATTGTCCTTAATACTTTTATTTATAAATCTTACAAGCTCATAAATAGCTGAAATTGCGTCAGCAGTATTAAAATCATCATCCATTGCTGTTTCAAACTGAACTCTGAATTTATCAAGCTCGTTTAAAAGCTCTTTTTCATTTTCTTTAACTGCGCTTTCGGCACTGTTATCAATATAGTGCTGTAAGTCTGTATTGCAGTTTTTAATTCTTTCAAGTCCGTTCTGGCATGCCTGCATAAGCTCTCGGCTGAAGTTAAGCGGACTTCTGTAATGTCCGTTAAGAATAAAGAATCTTATAACTTCATAAGGGAACTCAGCGGCTATTTCTCTAACTGTAAAGAAGTTTCCGGCAGATTTGGACATTTTTTCGTTATTAACCATTATAAAGCCATTGTGCATCCAGTATTTTGAAAAAGTCTTTCCGTTAGCGGCCTCACTCTGTGCTATCTCATTTTCGTGGTGAGGGAATATAAGGTCCTCACCGCCTGCATGAATATCTATTGTATCGCCAAGATATTTTTTAGCCATAACCGAGCACTCAATATGCCATCCCGGACGGCCCTCGCTCCAAGGAGAATCCCACTTAGGCTCACCCGGTTTATACGGCTTCCAAAGCACAAAATCAGTTGAATTTTTCTTAGCGTCATCTTTGTCAACTCTTTCGCTTGCGCCTTCTATAAGCTCATCAAGGTTCTTTTTGGAAAGCTTGCCGTACTCAGGGAATTTTTTTGTATCATAATAAACTGTTCCGTCGTGTTCATAAGCATAGCCTTTATCAACAAGAGTTTGAATCATTTTAATAATATTATCCATTTCTTCAGTTACTCTTGGATGATGTGTGGCACGTTTTACATTAAGTCCGTCTGCATCAGTAAAAGCTTCCTTTATAAATCTGTTGGAGACTTCCTCCATACTGGAGTGTTCTTCATTTGCTTTTTTAATTATTTTATCGTCAACATCTGTAAAATTCTGAATATAAGTTACATCATAGCCTTTATATTCAAGATAACGGCGCACCGTATCAAAAACAACATATGGTCTTGCGTTTCCAATATGAATGTAGTTGTATACTGTAGGACCGCATACATACATTTTTACTTTGCCTTCTTCCTGAGGCACAAATTCTTCTTTTGTTCTGGTAAGTGTATTATAAAGTTTCATTTAAACCACTCCTTCTTAATTATTCGGCTTTTTTAAGCTCTATCTGTGTTTCATCATTTTCTTTGTCTGAAATTCTTTTTTCAAGGTCTTCAACTTTCTTTTTAAGTGAATCAATTTCGTCCTGTAAAATATCAGGTACTTTTAACTGGTCAATGTTATCTGATGGATGGTCATTTTCAGAGTTCTTTTCGTATTTGTTGCTCCATCTTGCCGGAACACCTACAGCTGTAACATTATCAGGCACATCTTTTAACACAACAGAGCCGGAACCTATTTTTACGTTGTTTCCTACTTTAATAGGTCCTAAAACCTTAGCGCCTGAGCCAATCATAACATTATTGCCTATTGTCGGGTGGCGTTTTCCTGTATCTTTACCTGTTCCGCCAAGGGTTACGCCTTGGTATAAAAGAACATTGTTTCCAATTTCACATGTTTCACCAATAACAACACCCATGCCGTGGTCAATAAAGAAGTTTTTTCCAATTCTCGCACCAGGATGAATTTCTATTCCCGTAAGTGAGCGGGAAAGCTGAGATACAAGCCTTGCAAGAAAATACTTTTTTCTTCTGTAAAGCTTATGGGCTATTCTGTGGTTTAAAACAGCCCAAAAACATGGGTAAAGCAAAACTTCTATAGAACTTTTAATTGCTGGGTCTTTCTTTTTTATTACTCTTATTTCTTCTTTTAAAAATGACATTTTAATACCCTCCCTGAAACTAACTAATAAAAAAGCTCCGTCTCTTTTAACAGAGACGAAGCATAAACTCCGCGGTTCCACTCTAATTACAGCAAAACTGTCACTTTCAGTCTTTAACGGAACAACCCGCACTTAAAGTGAGACTCCAAAACGCACTTCATTAAAACATCTGACAGGCCGCTTTCAGCAAATCACAGCCCTCTCTGAGAAAGACATTAAAATTACTCTTTTTCTTCAACGTCATTATCTGTTTTCAATTAAACATACACAGTTAGCCGCTATGCCTTCTTCTTTTCCCGTAAAACCAAGGCCTTCTTCCGTTGTTGCCTTAACATTTACAGTATCTATATCTATTTCAAGAGCATTAGCAATATTACACCGCATTTGGTCTATATACGGCCGCATTTTAGGCTTTTGGGCTATAATTGTAGCGTCGAGGTTTATTATACAATAATTATTATCATTAATCAAGGCTAAAACTTCTTTTAAAAGCTTAATTGAAGAAATACCTTTATATTTATCATCGCTGTCTGGAAAATGCTTTCCAATATCTCCCAGAGCCGCAGCACCAAGGAGCGAATCCATAACGGCATGAAGCAGAACATCGGCATCGGAATGACCTAAAAGACCTTTTTCATAAGGTAT
>CALWHR010000067.1 GCA_944380455.1 uncultured Clostridia bacterium | reverse complement strand
CAATTGAAATAATAGGATACTTGTCACAAAGAGCTTTCCACATTTCAACCATTTCTTCGCTTGTTCTTACAATTTCTCTGCCTGCCATTTTGCTTTCGCCAGGGAAGTGATATTTTCCGTCTTTTTCATCGTAAAGCTCACTTGTAGCAGGGTCAAGAGCTATTTTAATATCTTCGCCCCAGTTATAGCCGGCTTTTTCAACGGCTTCTTTAATCTGGTCGATTACTGAATCAGGTGTAGGAAGGTCAGGAGCAAAACCGCCTTCGTCGCCTACTGCTGTTGAAAGACCTTTGCTCTTTAATACGTTTTTAAGGTTATGGTAAACTTCGGCACACATCTGGAGAGCCTGTGAAAAGCTGTCGGCACCAACAGGCATAATCATAAATTCCTGAAGGTCTACTGTGTTATCGGCATGTTTACCGCCGTTCATAATGTTCATCATAGGAACAGGCATTCTTTTAGCGTTAAATCCGCCAAGATACTGATAAAGCGGCATATCGAGCGCCTCAGCAGCAGCTTTTGCAACAGCCATTGAAACACCTAAAATAGCATTTGCGCCAAGCTTAGCCTTATTTGGTGTACCGTCAAGAGCAATCATAGCCTTATCAATTGAAACCTGGTCAAGAGCGTTCATGCCTATAATTTCTTCTGCAATAACTGTGTTTACGTTATCAACAGCCTTTAAAACGCCTTTACCCATATATCTTTCTGTACCGTCACGAAGCTCAACAGCCTCAAAAGCGCCTGTTGATGCACCAGATGGCACAGCGGCACGGCCCATAATTCCGCCTTCAAGTGTAACTTCAACCTCTACTGTAGGATTGCCTCTTGAGTCAAGTACTTCTCTTGCATATCCGTCAATTATTTCCAAATATGTTTTCATTTTTTTACATCCCTCTCTTTTGTTTTTATTCTCCTATAAGAAGTGTCTTTCCTGTCATTTCTTCAGGTACAGGAATATTCATTATATCAAGCAGAGTAGGCGCTATATCAGCAAGCCTTCCGCCTTCTCTTAATTTAATTCCGTCTGTATAGTTAACAAGTATAAACGGAACAGGGTTTGTTGTGTGTGCCGTAAAAGGCTCACCTGTTGTATAATCAACCATCTGGTCACTGTTTCCGTGGTCGGCACATATAAAAAGCACAGAGCCTGTATTTTTAACAGCTTCAACAACACGGCCTACACATTTGTCAACAGCTTCAACTGCTTTTTCAGCCGCTTCAATAACTCCTGTATGTCCTACCATGTCACTGTTTGCGTAATTAATTATAATTAAATCGTATTTTTGAGCATTAATATTTTCAACAAGTGCATCTGTAACCTCATAAGCGCTCATTTCCGGTTTAAGGTCGTAAGTTGCAACCTTTGGGGAAGGAATAAGTATTCTGTCTTCACCTTCATTAGGCTGTTCTATACCACCATTAAAAAAGAATGTTACATGAGCATATTTTTCGGTTTCAGCCAGACGAAGCTGTTTTTTGCCTAAAGATGATAAATATTCACCTAAAGTATTGTTTAATGTCTGCTGTTTAAAAGCAACAAGCTTATTGCCTATTGTTTTGTCATACTCTGTAAAGCACACAAAAACAATATCTTTTGGTCTTTTTTCTCTTTCAAAGCCTGTAAAATCATCGTCGCAGAATGCTCTTGTTATCTCCCTTGCCCTATCAGGACGGAAATTAAAGAATATAACCGAGTCGTTATTGTTTACAGTGGCACATCTTCTGCCTTCCTCATCTGCAATAGCGCAAGGCACAACAAACTCGTCTGTTAAACCTGCTTCATAGCTTTTTTCCATGCACTCCTGAGCACTTAATGCTGTGTTGCCTTTGCCTAAAGTAATAACATCATAGGCTTTTTGCACTCTTTCCCAGCGGTTATCCCTATCCATGGCATAATATCTGCCGGAAACAGTTGCAATTTTGCCTGCACCTATTTCACGCATTTTTTCTTCAAGGCTTAATATATAGTCTTTTCCTGACTGCGGCGGTGTATCTCTGCCGTCCATAAAAGCATGAACAAATACTTTTTCAAGTCCGTTGTCTTTGGCAAGCTTTAAAACAGCGTATAAATGCGAATTATGGCTGTGTACTCCGCCGTCTGAAAGCAAGCCGAATATATGAAGTGCTGAATTATTTTTTTTGCAGTTTTCAACGGCTTTTATAAACTCTTCATTAGTGAAAAAGTCGCCGTTCTCTATTGATTTTGTTATTCTTGTAAATTCCTGATATACAATTCTTCCGGCACCTATATTTAAGTGACCTACTTCGGAGTTACCCATTTGTCCCTCTGGAAGTCCAACGTCAAGTCCGCTGGCATAACCTTTAACACATGGGTATTCTTTCATTAAAGAATCAATAACAGGTGTTTTTGCAAGCTTTATGGCATTACCTTCTGTTCTGTCGTTAATGCCAAAACCGTCCAGTATCATTAATACTGTAGTTTTCATTTGTCATCCACCTTATTTAATAAGTTTTTCATAACTTTTTAATAATTTACTATCTGTTCAAATTCTTCTTTAAGACTGGCTCCGCCTACAAGTCCGCCGTCAATGTCGTTCATAGCAAAAAGCTCTGCTGCGTTTTTGCCGTTTACACTGCCGCCGTACTGAATACGAATCTTTTCGGAAGTTGCTTCGCCGTAAATTTCTTTTACAACCTGCCTTATTGCGGCACATACTTCCTGTGCCTGCTGGCTTGTAGCTGTTTTGCCTGTGCCTATGGCCCAAATAGGCTCATAAGCTATTACAACTTTTTCAGCATCAGAAGCACTTAAACCATAAAGACCTTTTTTAATCTGAATACGAATATGCTCAATAGTAATATTCATCTCTCTTTGTGTAAGAGTTTCGCCGCAGCACATAATAGGTGTCATTTCATGTTCAAGAACTTTTTTAACTTTTTTGTTCACTGTTTCGTCAGTTTCGCCAAAGTATTCACGTCTTTCGGAATGACCTATAATAACATACTTAACACCGGCTTCTTTAAGCATAAGAGGTGAAATTTCACCTGTATATGCTCCGCTTTCTTCAAAATATACATTTTCGGCACCAAGAGCAATATTTGTGCCCTTTAAAACTTCACCAACAGGTATTATATCTATTGCAGGCACACAGAAAACAACATCTTTTTCATCTGTATTTACCTTATCTTTAAGCATTTTAGCAAGCTCTACTGCTTCTGCCGGAGTTTTATTCATTTTCCAGTTTCCGGCTATTATCTTTTTTCTCATGGGTTAATCAAACCTTTCTATATTACTTATCATTTACAGCTTCAACGCCAGGAAGTGCCTTTCCTTCAAGGAACTCAAGAGAAGCACCGCCGCCTGTTGATATATGGCTCATTTTGTCGCCGTATCCAAGCTGATTTACAGCCGCCGCAGAATCTCCGCCGCCTATTATTGTTGTAGCGTCTAAATCTGCCAAAGCCTTAGCTACAGCATTTGTACCTTTTGCAAAGTTTTCAAACTCAAATACACCCATAGGGCCGTTCCAAACAACTGTTTTTGCGTTCTCTAAAGCATCTGCAAAAAGCTCTCTTGTTTTTTCGCCAATGTCAACGCCTTCCCATCCGTCTGGTATTTCGCTTACAGGCACTGTTTTAAACTCAGTATCATTTTTAAATTCTTTAACAACAACAGTATCTACAGGCAAAAGAAGTTTTACGCCTTTTTCTTTGGCTTTTGCCATCATTTCTTTAGCATAGTCAATTCTTTCAGCATCAAGAAGTGAGTTGCCTACACTGTAGCCCTGTGCCTTAATGAATGTATAAGCCATACCGCCGCCTATAATAAGTATGTCTACTTTTTCAAGAAGGTTGTTTATTACATTTATTTTATCAGCTACTTTAGCTCCGCCAAGTATAGCAGCAAAAGGTCTTACAGGGTTATTAACTGCGTTGCCAAGGTATTCGATTTCCTTTTCCATAAGATAACCCACAGCAGAAACAGGAACATATTTTGTAACACCTACTGTTGAGCAGTGTGCTCTGTGGCTTGTACCAAAAGCATCATTTACAAATATATCGGCAAGGGATGCCAGCTCTTGACTGAAATTATCCTCGTTTTTAGTTTCTTCTTTTCTAAATCTTGTATTTTCAAGCAGAATTACATCGCCGTCTTTCATTTCGGCTACTGCCTTTTTAGCGTTTTCGCCTACTACATTGTCATCGGCTGCAAAAACAACTTCTTTGCCTAAAAGCTCGCCAAGTCTTTTTGCTACTGGTGCAAGAGAAAGCTCTTTTTTAACCTCTCCCTTAGGCTTACCCATGTGCGAGCAGAGTATAACTTTTCCGCCGTCTGAAATGAGTTTTTTTATTGTAGGAAGTGCCGCTGTTATACGATTATCGTCTGTTATTTTTCCGTCTATAACTGGTACGTTAAAATCACATCTAACCAGTACCCGTTTGCCTTTAACGTCAATATCATTTACAGTTTTTTTATTGAGCATATTTTTATTCTCCCTTCCGGTAAATTGGCTTTTTAGTTATATTAACCACTAAAACAGTGTAAATACATACAATTGCGTAAAAATTATTCTTATTAAACAGTATAAGCAATAATACGATATAAAAAACCAATTAATAAATACCAATTTTTTCCACTTAAAAGTATTATACAACACCGCCAATGAACAATCAAGTAAACCATAAGGCCAATATTTCCCAAAAACCCAAATTTATTTTTATTTTTAATAAAATTTTTCAATAATTTATTTATTTTTTTACATTGTAAATGAAAAATAAAAAAGCGAAGCGTTTTTACGCTCCGCTTAAATTGTTTGAAATTAATATTTATTATTTTAATTCGTCATTATTTATTTCCTTTTAAAATTCTGTTAGCCGCAAAACCAGTTCCCAACATAGCATAAAATACCGGCATAACCTGAACAGTTGAGTCATTTACAAGGCCTGCTACTAAAAATCCGCATACTGCTACAAAAACACCTGCTCCCATAAAGCTTATAAATCCTGAATATTCATTTTTCCTGTATATTCTAAAACTGTCAATTAAGTAAAAAGCAAATATACAAAGAGCAGCTATAAGCGATATAACACCTGTATTAACAGCCATTCCCAAATACATATTATGAGGTTTATCTATAACGATATCCCTTGAGTTGCTGAAATAGCCAATATTATATTTTCCGGCATAATCAGCTTGTGGAAAATACATAGCAAACGTATCCGCTCCATGGCCTATAATAATAGTATCCTTTAATAAAGGCAGAGTCCTTGACCATATATAACCCCTGTATGTAGCAAAATCCTGACTGTTTTCAAAGCCGAAGCTTTCTACTTTATCCAGTTTAGCACCTTTTCCCGTAGGTGTAACAAAATAAAGTTCTCCGTCTAAATCAGCAAATTCCCAGTCAGCATTAGCTGTTTTAACAGTTACCGTTTTATACCCAGTATCTTCCAGTTCGCCCTCTGATATCTGCATATATTCAGTATTTAAGCCTACTTCTGTTCCGTCAGCATTATAAACCCCTGTAACATTACCGTTTTCGGTTTTAATTGTAATTTCAGTTCCTGCAAAATTAAATACTAAATTATTTCCGTCAGTTATAACATAGTCAATATCTACATATTTAAGACCTTCTGTTTGAGTATCATCTGCATATACAGTTTTTGAAAACAGCGATGCAAGCGGCACAACAGAACCTATTTCACCCATAATAGACGGAATAGAAACCCCTGCCGACACAATTCCTGCAATTATAATAAGAACAACACTTGTTTTCCATTCTATGAGTTTTTTATTAAACACAATAAGGCCGGCAACAGCAGAAACTGCAACACCTACCATACCGCCTAATGACTTAGCGTTAAAAAGCGAATAAAACATAAGTGCCAAAATCACTGTAAAAGCTATTTTCCACTGTATTTTTTCACTGCAAATAATAAGCATTGCCGAAACACAAATTGGAAATACCATAAAGAAAGATGAATAGTTCTGATTAGTAAAGAACCATCTTACTGAATCGGCTGCACCTGATATTTTTAAATTAGTCATAGAGCTTATTTCTGAATTCATATAAAGCCAACTTGGAAGATTATAAATATCTATACCAAATGACTGAAGAACTCCCCATACACCAAGCACAGCACAACATACTGAAAAAATATAAAAAATCAGCTTAAACGCTCTTTCTTCATTAACCATATTCATG
Organism: uncultured Clostridia bacterium; assembly: GCA_944380455.1. Classification (GTDB taxonomy): domain Bacteria; phylum Bacillota; class Clostridia; order Lachnospirales; family Anaerotignaceae; genus Neoanaerotignum_A. The sequence continues at coordinate 653 of CALWHR010000067.1, read as the reverse complement.
GCATAAAATGTTATTGCCATATAACCTATTAAAACAAATGTATTCTCGTATCTTTCATAAAATCCTACTGCGGCCATATGCTTATAATCTGAAGCAAGGTATGATATAAATACCATGACAATATATATTATCATCGGAATATATACTTTATTCTTATATATTTTAGCACTGCCCGAAAATACCGAAATAACCAAATAAACTATCGAAATTACAGCTAAGGCTATAAATATCTGCATCCTTAAATAAGCATAAACATCTACTGTATATCCGCTTTCGCCATACCAGAACATTCCGTCAAGGCCTGTCTTTACTATAACTGCCCTAACTGCAAAAAAGAAAACCGAAACAAGAAATATAACTGGCAGCGCTGATATTATATAGCTTTTGCCTTCTTTTTTTAAACTATTACTGCTCACTTTACACACGCCCCTTTTTCTTTCTTCGTGCTGTTACTTCACTTTTTTCTACTCCCTGCGTACTTTCAGGAAGAAACAGCACTTTAATTGTCATCATTATCAGCTTTAAGTCAAGTAAAAAGGAATACCCCGAAATATACATCAAATCCCACATCAGTTTATCATAAGGGTCTGTATTATATCGGCCTAAAAGCTGAGCATAGCCTGTAATTCCAGCTTTAATTTTAAGCCGATAAC
>CALWHR010000066.1 GCA_944380455.1 uncultured Clostridia bacterium | reverse complement strand
ATTCTGACAGAGCAGGAAAAGATTGCTTTGGAGCAAAGCGGCGCGGCAGTTGAGCGTGAATATGATTATGCTGGTAATGAAATGGGATTTTGGGTTCTATGGAATCGTGTAGAAAGCTTTTTTGAGTCTACTGCCAATGACCGGCATTATTGTTTTGACGGAAATGATGGTATTTTATATTTTGGCACAGGTGTTCACGGAAAAATTCCGCCTAAGTCCGACAGGGAAGTGATTAAAGTCAATTTCTGTTCCTGCCACGGGTTAAGAGGAAATTTACAGCCGGGAGCAATTTACCGTTTGGAATCCGGTATCGTAGGGTTAAGACGTGTTTATAACCCGGTAGCCACACACGGTGGATGCAATACCGAAAGTGTTGACGATGTTTCCAAAAGAGTTATAGCGGCATTTGACCATTTTGACTGTGCCGTAAGCGAGAAAGATTTTGAAAAAATTATTAAAAGTGCTTTTCGTGATGTAGCAAAGGTTCGCTGCTTAGGCGGAGTTAATTTATTTGGCGAAAAAGCCGAAAATGCAGTAACAATAGCAGTTTTAATGAATGATTATAAAGAAGGAAGTCATGTATTTTCATCACGCCATTCAGAAATAATGGCAGAAATTGAAAAAAGAATTCCCATGACTTTAGCAAGAGATGCCATTTATTTATCCGAACCGCTGTTTGTGGAGATTTCAGCGCTCATAACGGTTCAGGTAAATGATATGCAGGACGCATATTATGTTCAAAAGGAAATTCAGGATGCAGTCAGCCGGTTTATTGATATACAAAGCGGAGGGTTTGACGGAACAGGTTTTGAAATTGGAGATATCCCAACTGAAACTAAAATTCGTTCATATCTTAGAACATTGAATCTTCCATGCCGGATTTTACGGGTGGTTTTAACCGGCTCATATATCAAAAATGGAGTTCGGTACGAATATGAGATAGAAAAATGTAAAACACCTTTTGCTGCCGGTATCAATGCGACACATTATGTCACAGTTAAAGGCTGATTCAAAAGGAGGATAATATGCTGAAAGTGCCTGATTTTGAAATAAGAAGTATTGAAGAAACAATGCAGCTTATAAAGCAAAAAATTCCCTATATGGGGATACAATGGAACGATACAGGAGAAAGCGACCCTGGAATAACTGTTTTGGAGCTATTTGCCGCTATGAATACAGCACTTCAGGAAAGGCTTGATACTGTAACAAAAGCGCATAAAGATAAGTATTTAAGACTGCTTGGAATAAATAAAGAGATAAATCAATGCTCTAAGGCCATAGTCAGTGTTGAAAATTTAATGGATAAACCATACGTGCTTTTAAAAGGAACAAAATTACTGGCAGGCGGCATTGTTTTTGAAACGGACATATCAAAAATCATTTATAATATACATATTGAAAAATTGTATATAAAAACACAGTACGGAGTTTCTGATATAACAAGACTTATGAATCGTCTTGATATTAAAGACTATATGTTTGGAAAAAATGTCCAGGCGGGAAATGAATTTTATATCGGTCTTTCCGGGCCGCTGTGGAATACAACAAACCATAGTTTATATTTCTGGCTGGATAACTCCTATAGACGCAATCCAATTTCAAAAGAAATACCGTTAATTCTTAGTGATATACAATGGGAATATTTTGACGGCCAGCAGTGGAAACAGGCCGATGTTATAAAAGATGAAACAAACGGATTTTTATGCGATGGATTTGTAACGCTGCATTTTAACGGAAATATGGAAAAATACGAAGATGAACAGCTGCAGAGCGCTTATTATATAAAGGCTGTTGTAAAATCAGCTGATTATGACAGAATGCCTATGCTGTCAGATATATCTGTTTCAGCCGTTGAAGTAGTGCAGAAGGATACTATCTGCAAGACATTTTTGTTTTCCGGAAGCGGCAGCGACAGACAGACGTATTTATTAGAGCATGCCCTTGCCATGAACGCCAATGTGGTTGTAGAAGTAAAAAGAGAAAACGGTGAATGGATTCATTTTCCTGTAGGGAGAAAACCTGAAAGCCGCTGCAATATATTGATTGTGGATGATACAAAACCGTTTTTGTATTTTGACAGAAGAATATACGGAGCAGTGCCGGCAAAAGGTGAAAATAATATAAGAGTTACCTGTTATCAGGACGGTTTTGACGAGAAAAGACTGATTTCTTACGGCACTGGACTTATCCGCCAAACTTATGTGCTGGATATGGACGAGATTGCGTGGGACAGCTTTTCTATTGTTACAAGCAGACCTACATATTATGGAAAAAGGTATTACGACTGGAAAAAAATAGAAGATTTGGCTGACGCTGCAGAAGAAAAGGTTTATCAGATTGACATGAGCAGTACAGTGTTATATTTTGGCGACGGAGTTCACGGAGCGGTTCCTGCTGAAGATGAGACTATTATGATTTCTGGTTTGGCATTTACAAAAGGTGCTGACGGTAATGTAAAGCCAGATGAAATTACGCGATTTAAAGATGCAGAAAAAAATTCTTTTCTGCGTGTAAGCAATAAAACAAAATCGACAGGCGGCAGGAATCTGGCGGATACAGAAGAAATTATAAAACGGCTTAAAGCTTTTCAGCTTACTCCGCAAAGAGCTGTTACCAAAAAGCATTATCAGATGCTGGTAAAGCAAGCGCCCGGTTTGGCTATAGAAAAGTTTGCAGTTTGGAATTACTGGGATTTGGCTTCTTTTGAGGGAAACAAAGAGTCATTACAAAAAAATACGGTATATATTTCTGTTTTGCCGTATGATTATAAACAGGGAAGCACTTTTTTTGAAAAATACAAAGACGTGCTTGTCCGCTACCTTGATGAATACCGGCTTGTTACAACTAACATTGAGGTTCTGGAACCTGTTTTGGCTGGTGTTGATGTTTATGGCACAATATATATTAAGGAACAGCGTTTGGCTCAGGAAGAACTCTTTTACGATGTTATACGTCAATATTTTCTCAGTAAAAAAGAGTTTGGTGAAGAACTTTCTTCCGGCGAGCTTTATGCCTTGCTTGATGTAATAGACTCAGTGGAGTATATTGAAAATATAAATTTTGAATGCAGTTACAGAGGATGCAGGAACGGGCACAGCGGCAATTTGATTTTACATCCTAATGCCGTATGCTATATAAAATCTATTAATTTGGAATTTAAGAGATAAACGAGGGGGAAGGCAAATTTGAACCAGCGTTTAAACCAATTTACTTTAAAGGGCGGTTTGGCTAATCAGTCCTTTGGTATGAATATAGAACTTGAAAATAAAGTTTTGAAGGCAGATGAAAACGAAAGATATGCCGTATTTTTTTCACGTGCTTTAGACAGCGGAAGCATTGATATGACATGGAATCGTTTGTCTGTTAGAATTTTAAACAGTCCGTATTTAACTTATATTATCCGGGTAAAAGCAGCAAATGAACGGAATTTCTTTTATAAAGACAGTAATATAGATGCGGCGGACTTTTTGCAGAATCCAGAAATTCCGCCGGAAGAAAAGTTTGAGTTTTTTTCAGAAAAAAACGGAGGAATCCAGTTTACTAATTGTGATGATGTGCTGCTTTACCGTTTGGAAGGCAGATATCTTTGGATTAGTTTTGAGTTTTTTTATGAATCGGGAAGTGCGCCTAAGGTTGAGGATATCTGTGCGGAATTTCCAATGGAAAACTTTATACAGTATCTTCCGGAAGTTTATCAGGAGAGTTATGACTTTACAAGCCGGTTTCTTGCAATACCGGGAATGGAGTTTACAGATTTAAATGATAAGATTGATGAATTTGCAGACTGCCTTGATTTGGCGTTAACCGACGAAAAGAATCTTCCTTATTTTTCAACATGGCTTGGAGCACAGGAGAAAATAAGTATTTTGCAAAAAGATAAAATACGTGAATTCTTACGAAAAGCTGTGTATTTTTCCTCTATTAAAGGCACACCAAATTGTTTAAAAGAAGTTGTGGAATTTTTGGTTGATGAAAAAGTATCAATAGTGGAATATCATAATTATACGGAATTTGCCAAAGATGATGAGGAAAAACTGAATTTTTTAAAACATGCTTTAGTTGATGAAAATACTTTCGGTGTTATATTAAATGAAAAATGCTACGATAACGGCGCTACTAAAGGTCAGGTAGAGCTTTTTATACAGTGCTATAAACCTGCTTCGGCAAAAGCGGTTATTATTTATGAAGTAAAAGATGCCGACTCAGAGGACAAAACAAAGCTGTCCTTTGAACTTGGATTTGGAACTATGCCGAAAGCTTATTTGGGAGAAGAAAATATCAGCACCATTGGTTCAGCAGTAATATTGGAATAAAAAAACAAAACGCTGTCTTTAATAAAGAGGCGTTTTGTTTTATATCTTTAAGCTGTTTCTATTGGCAAAGGCAGAGAAATATGAACTTCAAATCCTTTGTTTAAACCGCTTTTAAACCATATTTTGCCGTTATGAGCTTTTATTATTTCTGAAGCATAGAACAGACCTAATCCGATTCCGCGGTTTTTCTGATTAATTCCACGGAAATACTCATATTCCATTAAATGCCCTGCAGTTTGAGCAGGCATGCCGATACCGTCATCCTTAAATAGAATAAAGCATTGCTGGTCAGAGGTTTCCTTTACCATAATTGTTAAAGTACTGTCTGGTTTTTCAGTATACTTTGCGGAATTTTCCATTAATATTAAAAATACACTTTTTAAAAGAGTATAATCCGCAAATAGCAAGATTTGTTCGTCGGAAAGAATTTGCTGAATATGGATATTCTTTGCAAAAGGAGTTTTGGTAAACTCCTCAATGCTTTTTCCGATAATGGTGTGAATATCAATTTTAACTGCTTTAGGATTAATACCTTTAGATAAAAGGCAAAGTCTGTTTACTGCTGTATAAACAGACAGATGCTCTTCTTTTAGATACTTTAAAAGCATGCGGCGAAGGAAGCTGTCTTGTGAAGCAGAAGCAGGGATAGACAGCAAGTCATTAAATTCTTCAGCTGTGCTGTTTAGTAGAAGCCTGATTTGGCATAACGCATGATAAAAGAAATCCTCTTTATTTTGTGTATCAGAAGAAGAAAATAAGCCGCTTACAGAATTTATGCTCTGATTTTCTTCCGGCAGCATTATATTTTTTTTCTTCACATGCGCAAAATAAAATCCTCCTACTATTCCCAAAATAAGTCCTATAATTAAAAATAAGACGGAAGGAGGATTTTTAGATGAAGTTTCAATAGGTGTTGTGCCGGAAGGCAGTGTAAAGTCATTAACTGAAGGTGTAGTAGTTTCTGTTTTGCTACTATAAATACCAGTTTCAGTATCTTCGTTTACGGGGTTGTAATTTTCAGTCTGGATAGATGTATCCTCAGTTTTATCTTCAGAAGAATTATGTTCAAGATAAGGCTGTAAAGCAGGTGGTATATCGCCGTAGGCAGCATATGAGTTAGTTTCAACAGCAGCAAAGACTGGAAAAGTGCAGAAGGCTGCTGTTAATAAAATCAAAATAATAATAGGTGCTTTTTTCATTATGTTTTCCCCCATATGTATCAGAAACAAAATACCTGCATAACTCGGTTTTTGTAAATCCTGCCGATTGGAATGATTTTATTGTCTATGGTAGTAATTGTACTGCCGCTTAATGTACTTATATAATTAACATTAACTATGTATGATTTATGGCAGCGTATAAATTTGTCATTAGGTAAATATTTTTCAAGCTGTTCCATGGTATAATAAGTTATAACAGTTTCATTTTCTGTTGTTGTAATAGTTACTGTTCTGCCATAAGATTCTATAGATATTATCTTATTGAGCATTATTTTCTTATATAAATTTTTGTTTTTTATTTCTAAAAAAGTATGTTCAAGCTTTTTAGAAAAATATGATTGCATAGCATGTCTGAATGCAGAAAAATCAAGCGGTATTTTAAAATAGTTTTTTAAGTTAAATTTAAAGGATTCTGTTAGAAAATCATAAGTGTCGGATAAAAAAATGAACTCTGTGTCAGGGCATAGTTTTTGGATATTGCCTGCTGTTTGAAATCCGACTTTGCTTGGATATAGCAAATCTAAAAAAACAAGGTGAAATAAAATGCTTTTCTCCTCCATCGCAATTAAAAGTTCTTCTGCTGAATAGTACTTGAAAATTTTTATAGTACTGTATTCTGCTGCATCCATGTTTTTTAGTAAGATTTCAATTTCGTTCATATAATCTTTATTGGAAAGGCACAGTGCGATAGAAAACAATTTATCACCTTCTTATAAATATACATTATATGATTAATTAATGTATAAAAATCCGCTTTCATTTGCGGATAATCCAAAAGACATATGGAATTTAATTTACTCTTTTGAAAATAACATATTTAAATATATTTAATTCTATTAAAAATTTTGATTCAAGTCAATAGAAATGACGAACTTGGTAAAGCGTGAAATAATTATGGGAGAATATGGTATGAAAGATAAAAATAGGGAAAAAAACAACTCAGAATATTTGGAAAAAATACAAAAATTTATAGTTTCTTTATTAAATTTTGAACAAATATCAGAAGAAAGGTTAAATTTTTTATGGAATGAACTGCTTACTTATGAAAACGAAGCCGATGAAGAAGGGATTTTCATTGCTTTTTCATATTTGAAAAAAGTATTCTTTTTAAATGATTTTGAAAGATTGATGGTTTATTTTGCGCTTTGCTATGATTTGCAGGAAAACAGCAGCATTTTAACATCTTTTGACACAGATAGAAACTATAATATTCGTCCGACAATTGGTTTGGTTTTTCAGTACATGCAGATTATGAAACCTACTCCTAAATCCGAAGTTATTCGCTTTTTTGAAGGCGATTATCCTTTTTCACGGCTGTTGTTTGAGGATACTTTTATGGTTTCCAATGAACCTTTATTGTCAGCACCGCTGGTGTTAAAGCAGCGGATAGTAAGTTTTATATGCAATGATGATTTCAGTTTGCCTGAAAGTATTCAAAGCTTTTGCTCGCTGTTTGTCCCGACAATGGAACTTGAACGCATTATAATCGACAAGGAAAAATATAATGAAGCTTTTAAGCTGCTTGAAGCGATAGAAGAAGGCAGTTTAAAAAGCTTATGCTTATATGGACCGAAAACATCAGGTAAAAAATTTTTACTAAAGCATATTCTAAAAGAAAAAGGCAGGTCTGTTATTTTTGTTGACGGACAAATACTGACGGAAAAGCAAGATGCTGTTGTTGACATTGTCAGGGAACATATACTGACTGGAGCTTTTATTTGCATTCATCATTTGACTTCTGAAACAGCATTATGCGATAAAGTAAACAGAGTATTAAAATTATTTGAAAGATATAATGTGAACAGCTTTATTTTTGTTTGTGATGATATTAATGCGCCTAATTTAAGCCAAGCTTTTGCAATGCTTAATCTGGATTTGCCTAATACGGAAACAAGTTTGGAAATGTGGAAATATTTTTCAAAGAAATATCAAATAAATGCGGATTTTTCATACCCAGCAGCCAATGTTTTGCTTACAGCGCCTAAAATAGATGCAGCTTTGGCAGAAATGAAGGCATGCAAAATACTTCCTACACCGCAGAATATTATGAAGTATGCGGTTAATCAGCTCAAATCAGATTTAGGCCAGAAAGCTGTAAAGGTGAAGTTAAATTTTAATTGGGATGACTTGATGATTGAAAAATCAGTAGAGGAAAAATTAAAAGACGCATGCAAGCATATTAAATTTAAGCATAAAGTATATGATACTTGGGGATTTCGTGATAAAATGGCTTATGGGCAGGGTTTATGTATGCTGTTTTATGGCCCCAGCGGGACAGGAAAGACTATGGCAGCGCAGGTTATTGCCAAAGAATTGGGACTTTCTTTATACCGAATAGACTTGTCCAGGATTATAAGTAAATACATAGGAGAAACGGAGCAGAATTTAAGCATGGTTTTTAATGAGGCTGCCAAAACCAATGCTATTTTGTTTTTTGATGAAGCAGATGCGCTTTTTGCAAAGCGTACAGATATTAAAGATTCAACGGATAAATATGCAAATGCCGAAACGGCGTTTCTTTTGCAGAAAACAGAGGAGTACAGCGGTGTTTCGATACTGGCCTCTAATTTAATGTATAATTTAGATGACGCCTTTAGAAGAAGGATTCATTATACTGTGTATTTTTCTCTGCCGGATGCTGGTTTAAGACTTAAAATATGGAAAAGTCTGCTGAATGACTCAATGCCGGTTGAGAAAAAAGTTGATTTTGATTTTCTGGCTGATAAATTTGAGATTTCGCCGGCACAAATTAAGCAGGTAGTTCTTAATGCGGCTTTTTTAAGCGCTGCCCAGGGCGAAGAAGTGACTATGTTAAATATATTAAAAGCACTGAAAAACGAATATGAAAAAAATGGGAAAATTTTGTTGAAAGAGGAATTGGAAAATTACAGGGAAATTTGGTAAGGGGGATTGCATGATGTCTTATCAAAAAGTGAAGAAAACCCCTGCGGCAAACGATGAATATAGTTTCTCACGCGGTTTTGAGGAACAATCCTCAAAAGCCGGATTTTCGCATTTAAGCCATGCTTACCGCGAAAATTTTTCTCTTCAGGACAGGCAGATGATGAGCCATGCTTTAAATAACAGGTGGCTTTTTCAGCGGCCGGAGTCATATTTGGAAAGACGTTTTTTTGTAGATAATGACAGAAACAGTATACCATATACCTATAGCATGAATATGCGCCTGCACAGAAGATACAAAACCAACTCTCTTCGTCCCACCGACTACACAAGGGCATCTTTTAATATGCAGAAAGATGATGGAAACTTTGACCTGGCGCATACAAAACGTGCGCTTACTTTTACATCTAAGCAGAAAGAGCATAATGCCTTAGAAAAATTATTTTACAATTTGAATACATTAAAAAAAGATACTCCGGAATCAGAGGATTTTGTGTCAGGGGTTGCTGAAAATGCCGCTTATGCCTTTCAAAAAAAAGAAGGAACTTTACGTAAAGGAAATTATGACACTATTCTTTCTGAAAACGGTATACCTTCTTACGATGCTAAAGCGGCTTTGGAAAAAAAGGGTCTTTCTGAAAGTGTAAGAAAGTACGGATATGAAGTTACGGATACAATGGATTTGGATTCCAGCGGGGAAAAAACTGACAGACAGCTGGAAAAATTAAACAGTAAGAATGAAACAGACCGTCAAAAAGAATCGGACAGGGAATATGGAGAACCATTATTTAGCCAATCAAAAGAAACTGATAATGAATATGCGGCTAAAAAAAGAGAACGAATAATAAAAGACGAGATAATCAAAAAAGAAAAAACCATTAATGCCAGAGAGCGTTTAAGTGCATACACAGCAATCAGGTCATCTGTCTATTTAGGTATGAACCGTGACAGCAAAAGACAGCTTAATTATTATAATAACATAATGGGGAATGTCAGAGAGGAATACCATTCCCAGCTTGACCCAAAGGAAGAGTTTTCGGCAAATTCATATTCCAAGCTTTCAGCTTTTATGAGCAGAGCAAAGAATGTCAGCGAGCCGTTGGTTTCTCATCTTGCTGAAAGTATACAAGAAAAAGAGAGTGAAGACATTAAAAAGTCAGTTAAAGCTCACAGTGATGGCATGTTTACTGATTTTTCAGATAAAGAAATAGATTACCAAACTCTTCCGGACAGTATTTTATTTGCTTCAAATATGTCTGCTCTTAGATACAGGCAAATGCAAAAACGGCTGGAAGAGCTGAAAGAATATGTTCCTGAGAGGAAAAAAGGAATTATAAATGATTTTCAGTCTCGTATGGAACTTAAAAGAAAAGCGCTTAAAAAATTTTTTGATGAAAATCCTGTATTTCAAAGTGAAGATATTGGAAATAAAAGTATGCAGAAGGAATTTACTGAGGATTTAAGCCAGAAAAATGAGGATTCTGCTCTATACTCTGATGCTGAAGGAAATGAAATGACATAAGAATTTATAAAATTGCTTATATGGAGGAATTTATGATGAATATAAATTTGAAAGAGGAAAATGGAATATTAACGCTTTATACCGAAGGAAGAATAGATACTATTACAGCTTTGGATTTTCAGAAAAATCTTTTAAGTGCAATTGAATCATATGACAGGATAATTGTTGATTTAAAGAAAGTTACTTATATTTCAAGTGCCGGTTTAAGAAGTTTTTTAATTGGACAAAAGAAAGTAAATTCTCTGTCAAAAACAATGGAATTAATAAATGTATCAGACGAAATTATGGAAATATTCCGAATGACAGGCTTTTCCAATGTTTTGAAAATTATTTAACTCTGAAATATTGCTTGAGATTTAAAACAGGCATAAACAGTATGTTTTGTTGAAAAATCTTAGTGCAATATAACTGTAAATGCAGTTGAAACAAAAGATTGTTGAGGTGAAACACGTGCATACTGTTTATGAAGGAAAATTTATATATGAAAACCAAAGCATATTTTTTGGATTAGCTGAAAAAAAAGATGCACAGCAAATTGCAGAGCTTTATAAAAGCATTTCCATTAATGCAGAAAACTATAAAATACGGCTTAATAATGAAAGTCCATACTCTTTCAAAAATATTGGGGGAATGTACGAAATTTTGTCAAAAGAAGAAATTCTTGAAGAAATAGATAATGACAAATCTCTTTTTGCAGTTGCCAAAGATGAAAAGGGGAATATTGTTTCAAGTTTTTGGTTTTCACAGTTTGACCCTTTTTTGAGCAGTTATATGCCAGAGAAAGAAAAATTTAAGGATAGATTATCTATTTACAATGGGATTTTATGTGCTAAAGCAGAAAACAAAATGGTTTATCCAAGGGAACTGATTGTTTCTGATAAAGGTGCGCCGCCTAAAATTGCTTCTTTGATGTTTTACTCCATATTTGTTGCCATGCAGAAAATAGGATACACCCATAGTCTATGCGAAGTGTACAAGCTTCTTGGCTATAATGACGGAAGCGGAGAAAAAAATGAGGTTATGCTTAATGAAAGAAGTTTTGCAATGACCCAAAAGACAGGCGGAATTTATATCGATAAATCTCCAGTAAGAATTTTGAATTTGCCGAACCTTACGGTAAAAATTGAAGCACAGATATTTTATTTTGATTACAAGTCTTTATTGCCTAAGCTGGAAAAATACTTCCAGGAGAAAAATATTAAAATTGAGTGGGGGCCTTTTCATGAGAAAGGGAATCAAATTTAAGCTCTACAGGGCATTTTTTATTACGGCTGTTATTTCATTAGTGATTTCTATTCTTTTATCTCAGTTCGATTTAATTGTGCTGAAAAATATTGCCATAGAAAATAATCAGGAAATCGGTACACAAGCGGCTCAGAGCAGTAAAGCTGATTTAACAGAACTTGCAATTGAATCAAACCAGCGTTTTACTCTTGCGCAGGCTAATAATATAAATCAGCAGTTATCTGAATTTGCTGCGCAGTTAAACAGTGTGGCAAATTATATTAATTATTTATATAATCATGAAGAGCAGTTTTCTTTGGTTAAGTATAACCATCCCAAAGATAACGGAAAACAGAAAAATCTTCAGATGCAATGGATTTTAGCTCCAGGTATGGAATTAACAGATGATGTGCTTAACGAAATTTATTTTCAGGGCAATCTGGAAGGAACTTATAAATCAATTATACAAAGCAATCCTAATATTTTAGGCATTTATTTAACAACTAAAGATGGAATTAATACCGGTTATGACGGCGGAAGCGCCAATAAACCGCTTTATTTTGAAGGCAGGGATACAGACTGGTATAAAGATGCCGTGGAGAATAATGGTTTGACTATTTCTGAAACTTATGAGGACTCCTTTGGGCGAGGACTGACTGTTACTATGTCCAGACCGTGTTATGGTAAAAATAATGAGTTTCTTGGAGTTGTTGCTCTTGATATATTAATTGAGGATTTAAACAGAGAAATTCGTTTATTAAATTTAAGCCAGGAAGGCAAAGTAATTTTGCTTTCTGAAAACCAAACTATTATAGCAGCACTTGATATGGACAAGAACGGCATTAATGACACGCAGAAATATTTAGGCAGTAGTTCAGAAGAAATAAAACAGCAGATGAAAAATAATCTTTCCGGTGTGTCAGAGTCTGTTGTAGGCGGCCAGCCGGTTTATGTAATTTATTCCCCTGTTGAATTGTCTAACTGGACTTTGGCTGTAATACTGCCAGTTGAGGAAATTATTGCTCCAGCGGAAAAATCAAGTATGGTTATACAGAATATGGCAGTGCAGACCGAAAAAGAATTGGAGAATCAAATACGCAGTGCCCAGATTTTGAAGCTCTTATTATTGGCAGGCGTTATTGTTCTGACTGTTTTTTATACAAGAAAAATGTCAGATAATATTACTAAGCCTATTTTAAAGCTAAGAGAAAATGTGCGTGGTATCGCCGATGGCAATTTAACATATAACTCAGAAATAAAAACCGGTGATGAAATAGAAGAACTGAGCGATACATTTGAGGTAATGACAGAAGAGTTAAAACAATATATCGAGAATCTTTCAAAAGTAACGGCAGACAAAGAGCGTATAGCAACCGAGCTTCATGTTGCAAATCAAATTCAGTCATCAATGCTGCCGTGTATATTCCCTGCATACCCTGACAGAAGCGAATTTGATATTTATGCTTCAATGTCGGCAGCAAAGGAAGTCGGCGGTGATTTTTATGATTTCTTTATGATAGACCATAATCATTTAGGCATTGTAATTGCTGACGTTTCGGGAAAAGGAGTACCGGCGGCACTGTTTATGGTTATTACAAAGACATTGATAAAAAATCATCTTCAGCTTAAAAAACAGCCGGAAGAAGTATTTCAAATTGTAAATAATCAGCTTTGTGAGAATAATGAAGCCGGAATGTTTGTTACAGCATTTATGGGTATATTGGATTTGCAAAGCGGTAAGTTTACTTATGTCAACGCAGGACATAATCCTCCTTGTATTATGAAATACGGAGAAGAAGCTGAGCTCTTGAAAAGTGAACCTGGTTTTGTACTGGCAGGAATTGAAAATATAGTATATAGGCAAAAAGAGATTACTCTGCATAAAAACGATAAAATTCTGTTTTATACAGACGGTGTAACAGAAGCAATGAATCAAAAAGAAGAATTGTTTGGTGTTAAAAGACTGCTGCATGTATTAAACCAAGCTAAATATGAATCGCCGCAGAGTCTGTTAGATTTTATAAAAAAAGATATCGACAGCTTTGTAGACGGAGCTGAGCAGACAGATGATATTACAATAATGGCGGTAGAATATAAAGGAGGCGAAACTTCATGGCCGAATTGACAGTTGAAGCAAAAACTGAAAGCTTAACAGAAGTACTGGACTTTATTAATCGCCAGATGAACGGAAAAATTGACGATTTGGTAATAAATAAAATTGATGTAGCTGTTGAAGAGATATTTATAAATATAGCAAACTATGCCTATCATCCTCAGCAGGGCTACGCAACAATACGCTGTCAGATAGATTCATCTCCTTGTGGTGTAACTATTTCATTTGTTGATTCTGGAAAGCCGTATAATCCTCTAATCAATAATGACCCTGACATTACATTAGGGGCTGATGAACGTGAGGTAGGCGGATTAGGTGTATTTTTGGTTAAGCAGATAATGGATGAAGTAAAGTACCAGTATTTAGACGGCAAGAATATTTTAACGCTTGTTAAGCGTGATAAATAATTGTGTGACTTTTTATTAGAAAAACATATTTTTACATTGATTTTTAATTACTGTCGTTTATGTGGGGACAATGGAATGCTTCAGCAGTATTTGTTTTGCCGGTAGAAATTTAAAGAATATATAAAAAATCAATTATAATAATATTCTGCAAAGCCCATGTGGTATTAAAAGAATACACTATTGGAGGTAACGGAAAAACAAGGCAAACAGAACAATATTTAAAAGCTGATTTATGTAATATTGAAATAACAAAACTCAATACTATATTTAGGGTAATCAAGCACTTGAAACTTATAGTGTTTGAAAAAATCACTGGTTTGCAAGGATTATTTAAAAATAATAATTATATAAGCTAAATAAAACCGGCAGTTTTCGCAGGGAGCCATAAGACAGTAAAATATGCAAAAAGCGTGCCACGAAGAAAGTCACGCCTTTTGCCTTAGGAGGATAGCTGCAAAGCGGCGCAAGGGATACAATTCCTTGTTCGGAACGCAGCGACGCAAAACACCCCGGACATTCAGGTGTCCGGGGTGTTCC
>CALWHR010000065.1 GCA_944380455.1 uncultured Clostridia bacterium | reverse complement strand
GTCCATTTTCAAGCTCTACCTGAAACATGGCATTTGGTAATTTTTCTATAACGGTTCCTTCCAATTCAATTACGTCGTCTTTAGACATAAAGAACCTCCTCTACATTTCCTTGCAATACTCTTTAATAGCTTTAAGGATATCCGCATCAAGCAGATAACTTTTATCCTCAAGTTTTTTCTTTATATCTTCGCAGACATGTTTTGTTCCTTGAACATGCTTGATTTTTTTACGTTTTGGGTGTTCAAGCCGGCGGTTTTTTCCATCTGCTAAGTATAAATACTCACCGTCGACAGCTGTTATTATGAAAGGAAGGTTTTTGTCGTGACCGCTTTTTGAAAAGACAATCTGACCTGTTTCAAAATCCATTTCGTCACCTCAAAGTGTATATTAAAATCTGCTGTCTGTACAGATTATAAAGTAAGTATTTCAGGCTCACCGTCAGTTATATAAACAGTATTCTCATAGTGCGCCGCGTTTTTACCATCAAGTGTAACAGCCGTCCAGTCATCATCAAGAACTTTAAGCTCGTAAGTGCCGGCTGTAACCATAGGCTCAATAGCAAGGCACATGCCTTTTAAAAGCTTAGGACCTCTGCCGCGCTGTCTGTAGTTTGGTATTGCAGGGTCTTCATGCATCTGGCGGCCAATTCCATGGCCTACATAATCTCTTACAACACCAAATCCGTTGCTTTCTACATAATCCTGTATCGCAGCGGATATATCGAATAAATGACAGCCGACTTTGGCAAATTTAATGCCTTCAAAGAAGCTTTGCTTTGTTACATCAATAAGCCTTTGGTCTTCAGGTGAAATTTCGCCCACACCATAAGTTCTGGCACAGTCTCCATTAAAACCGTAAATAATGGAGCCCATATCTATACTTATAATGTCGCCTTCTTTTAATTTGCGTTTGCCGGGTATTCCGTGGACTATTACCTCATTAACTGATGTACATATAGAACCCGGAAAGCCGCCATAACCTTTAAATGATGGAATTGCGCCGCGGTCTCTTATGAACTTTTCAGCGATAGCATCAAGCTCTAATGTTGTTACTCCCGGCTTGATATGCTCATGTAACACAGCATCAAGCTCCACAAGTATTTTGCCGGCCGCACGCATTTTTTCAATTTGCTCTTCCGTTTTAATAGTTATAGCCATTTGTCAGTCCCCTAACTCAGCAAAAATAGCGTTTGTTACGTTTTCAACACCGCTCATTCCGTCAACCTCAAATAAGTTACCCTGTTTCTTATAGTAAGCTACAAGAGGCTCACTCTGCTCATGGAATGTAGCAAGACGCGCTTTTCCTGCTTCTACAGTATCATCTTTTCTCTGTGTAAGATGCTCGCCGCATACATCACAGATGCCAGGTACTTTAGAAGGAACTGAGATTCTGTTATAGGAAGCTCCACATTTTGGGCATGTTTCTCTTGCAGTAATTCTTTCAAGAAGGACTTCATCAGGGCAGTTGATGTAAATAGCCTTATCTATACTTCCTATAAGCTCGTCAAGCTTTTCAGCCTGAACAACTGTACGTGGGAAACCATCTAATATAAATCCTCTCTTGCAGTCATCTGCCTTAATACGCTCTTTTACAATAGCAATTATAAGGTCATCAGAAACAAGACTTCCTGAAGACATGATGTCCTTAACTTTAAGTCCAAGCTCTGAGCCTTTAGCTACTTCCTCTCTGAGCATATCGCCTGTTGAAATATAAGCAAGGCCGTACTTAGCAATAAGTTTTCTTGCTTGTGTGCCCTTGCCTGCTGCAGGAGCGCCAATAAGTACTAATTTCATTAGCTTTCCCTCTTTTCCAATAACTTAAGGTCTCGGGGAAATGCCAAAGCATTTCCCTTTGAACCGTAATCAATTAACTTAAGAAACCTTTATAATGACGCATAAGAAGCTGTGATTCCATAGCTTTTACAATATCCAGTGCAACACCAACAACGATAATAAGTGTTGTTCCGCCAAAGCCCACATTAAGGCCGAATACCCACTGAAGAATAAGTGGTACAAGCGCAATAAGTGCAAAAGCCACTGCACCGATAAAAGTTACTCTGTTAACAACTCTTGTTATAAAGTTGCTTGTAGGCTGGCCAGGTCTTATACCAGGTATAAAACCGCCGTTCTTTTTCATATTCTCAGCTATCTGGTTAGGATTGATAACAATCGAAGTATAGAAGTAAGCAAAGAATATAATAAGAACAACATAAAGTATTGCACCTATAGGAGATGTAAGCCTAAGTGCTTCTATAATTTTTGTATATGTTGGGCCAGGTGTGAAGAACTGTCCAATAGTTTCAGGGAACTGAACAAGTGAGATAGCAAAAATGATAGCTAAAACACCTGCTGTGTTAACCTTAATAGGCATAAAAGTAGACTGGCCTGCAAATGTTCTTCTGCCCACCATCTTGCCTGAATACTGAACAGGAATTCTTCTTTCGCCGTCGTGAACAATAACAATAAATATTATTACAGCTAAAAGCAGTATAAGCACAGCTGCTATTTTTACTATTCCAATAGCGTCTCCGCCCTGAGCATAGTACACAAGGGATGTTATTCCGCTTGGAAGATTAGAAACAATGTTTACAAAAATTATCATTGACGAACCATTTGTAATACCTTTGTTTGTAATCTGCTCAGCAAGCCACATAATAAATGTAGAACCTGCTACAAGAGAAACAACTGAACATGCCAACATAACAGCGCTTGATGAAGTAAACATACTTCTATAGCTGAAAGTTATACCTATAGCTTGGATTATTGCCAATACAACTGTAAGATAACGTGTGTAGGTAGAAATTTTCTTTCTGCCATCTTCGCCTTCTTTAGCCAGTTGCTCAAGCTTAGGTATAGCTACTGTAAGAAGCTGCATTATGATGGATGCATTGATATACGGTCCAATACCCATTGAGAATATAGACCATCTGGAATTATAACCACCTGCTATAATATTATAAAGAGTTCCTGTACTTGCAGAATCCTGAGCAGCTTTAACAGCTGCAACACTAATTCCAGGAAGTGCTACATGCGCACCTAATCTTATTATAGCAAGTATTACAAATGTGTAAAGGATTTTATTTCTAATTTCCTTTACCTTCCATGCGTTTACAAACAATCTAATCAATTAGATCACCTCAGCTTTTCCGCCTGCTGCCTCAATTTTCTCAACTGCTGTTTTGCTGAACTGATTAATTTTAACTGTAAGTTTTTTCTCAAGTGTACCTACACCAAGAATTTTAACGCCGTCTCTTGGGTTTTTAACAAGACCTGACTCGATTAATGCCTGTAAATCAACTACTGCGTCGTTATCAAATATATTAAGAGCCGCAACATTAATGCCTACGATCTCTTTAGTGTTTCTGCATGTGAAACCTCTCTTAGGAAGTCTTCTGTAAAGAGGCATCTGACCGCCTTCAAAACCTGCTTTTCCGCCTGATCCTGAACGGGCTCCCTGTCCCTTATGGCCTCTGCCTGCTGTTTTGCCGTTTCCTGAAGCGTGACCTCTGCCTCTTCTCCAAGCCTTAGCGTTGGAACCCTCAGCTGGTCTTAATTCACCTAACTTCATTGTCGCACCTCCTTAAATTAAATTTCTTCTACCTTAACAAGGTGGCTAACCTGTTTAACCATACCTCTTGTGGCAGCGTTATCCTGCTGAATAACTGATGAGTTTAATTTTTTCAAGCCTAAAGCCTGAACTGTTTTTTTATGCTTCGGAATAGCACCTATAGTAGATTTCACTAATGTGATTTTAATTTCAGCCACTTTAAATTCCTCCTCAGCCTAAAATTTCTTCAACAGTCTTACCGCGTAACTTAGCTACTCTCTCTGGTGTAGTAATGTTAGCTAAACCTGCTATTGTAGC
>CALWHR010000064.1 GCA_944380455.1 uncultured Clostridia bacterium | reverse complement strand
GTGCAAAAATTGTTTTAAGCAATTCAGATCCTAAAAATATAGACCCAAAAGACGAATTTTTTGATAAACTGTATTCAGGTTATAAGATTAAAAGGGTTGATGCTTCACGCGCAATTAACTGCAAAAGCGATAAAAGAGGTAAAATTAAGGAATTGCTTATATCCAATTTTTAAGGAGTTTTAACGAAAATGAAATTTTCGAACAAGAGGATTTTGTATGATTAATAAAAAATTTAAGCACAGTGTAAATTTAGTTCCGCTTAAAATTGAGAACAAAGAGCAGAATGCTTTTAGAGATGAACTGCTTAATATACCGTATCTTTTATATGAGGTTGAAAATTTGTCTACAGGCGAAATAATAGCTATAAATAAACCTGGAGGCAAAAGAAATTTTGGCAGGTTATCCCGAAACGACTTTATAGTTTTTATTTATAACCCAGATGAAGAAAGTCTTTGGTTAATAAGTCATCAGGAGATAAGTGACGATATAGCGGCAAAATATGAATATGACAGCTCAAGTGCTGTTTTGCTCATTAAAGCTTTATATCGTGTCTGCTGCGGTGAAGAACCAGACTATGTTATTAGTGAAATGTGCCTTAAAGACAGTGTGGGCATTAATGTTGAAACTATTATTAAGGTTTATAAATGGATTTGGGGTCAGGAGGACTGCAACTATCCCACAAAAATGGGAAGGTGGCTTTCCATGAACGCTCTATTAAAGAGATTTGGACTTGACTCAGCAGATTTATAATAATGACAAAAAATAAAAAATGTAAGCCGGAAGATTTTGAGCCGAAAAAGAGTACGCATTGGTTGCATCAAAAGTGCGGCAGCTGCATTTATTGAGGCAAAGTTTCTTAACAGAGCTGTTATTGGCGCTGATATGCTGTTTATTCTGGAAAAATAATATGCAGCTGTTGAGAATAATGTAAAAATAATTTATAAGGAGAGCTTAATATGGATTTCATAAAAGAACAAAACAGAATTTATGCAGAAGACGAAAATGGAAAAGTAATTGCGGAAGTTACTTTCCCGGAATCAGAAGAAGGAATCTGCACTATTGACCATACTTTTGTAGACGAGTCGTTAAGAGGTCAAAATGTTGCCGGCAAACTGGTTGAATCGGCAGTTGAGCAGATAAAAGAGCAGGGCAAAAAAGTTAACGCTACCTGCACATACACACAGGAATGGCTTAAAAGACATGTGTAAACAGAGCCTTTATTTGAAGAGCATGTTGATATTGATAAATTCAGTAAGTCGGATTTTCGAGTTGTTAAGGTAAAGGAATGTGTGGCTGTAAAAAAGAGCAAGAAACTTCTTCAGTTTACATTAGATGACAGAACAGGCACAGACTGTACAACACTTAGCGCAATACACAAATACTACGAGCCGAAAGAATTTGCAGGCAAAACATTACTGGCAATTACAAACCTTCCACCAAGAGCTATGATGGGTATTGAATCATGTGGAATGCTGATTTCTGCAATATATTATGTAAATGGCGAGGGGCGCTTGAAGCTTATTATGCTTGATGACAAAATTCCATCAGGTACAAAGCTGTACTAATATTTTTTGTATATATAAATAAAAACACTAAAAAAGTCCGATTTTTATACTGTACCGGACTTTTTGTATATTTACCATATATTATATGTGTTATTTAAAAAAGACTAATGAAGTTAGGCAAAAAATTACTTTTAATTGTGATAAAAATATGCGGTAAGAAATATAATTGAAGGTATGAACAAAAAGATATGTCTTTAAAATATAAATAAGTTATTACATACAAGTTGTAATTTAAAATATAGAATAATGGTGTTTTTTGAAATGTATTCGATAAAGCAGACATAGAAAAGAGAATAAAAATTAAATTTAAGTAAAAAACTTTACACAAAAATACTTTATCTTTATAAGTAATATCTCTCTTACTTAAATAGTATTGAAGATATAGAAAAGCATAAAAAATGTTATATTGGAGAACAGCTTTTTGCATACTTTAAGACCAGCATGAATATAAATTATTAATCATGTCTTAGGAAGCTGATTTTTTGAAGGAATATATTGAGGAAAGAGCTGTTGAAATAGCAAATTATATTATAAAATACAACGCCACAGTGCGCCAGACGGCAAAGCAGTTTGGTATAAGCAAAAGCACGGTACATATGGATGTAACAAAATAGAACGGTTAACGTTTATAATAAAATAATAAAATCCGCTTGTTTTTAAAAAAGGAAAACAGGCGGATTTTTTTGGTGTAGTATACAGCAGCACTATAGTTATTCTTGGAATATCCAAAAGCAGTTTTTACAGAAAAGTGAAAAGTCATTTATCACATGAAGTTGTTAGATGGGATGAGTGACAAAATAGATGATATAGCATTTTTGCTGAGCAAAAATTGAGAGTAATTTTTAACATAAGGTTCTCCTCTTTAAGCCTGACATTTCTTTTTTGAAGTTTTTCGATTTACTGGTCATAGATTACAGAGTTATCATTAAGTTTAACTTCAGAATACTATTTAACCCATCTTGAAACGGCTTAAAGTGGAAACGCTGTATTCTTTTTAAAGCTAAGATTGAGATTTTCCAGCTTGATAGAGAGCTGCAATACTCTTTTTAAAATCTTCATCATATTTTGGTGCTGACATAAAAAATAGCTCTTTATTTTGTGTCTAATTAATTGTAATATATGAGTTGGTTTTGTGTCCACTTTTTTAATATAGCACCAATATGTAGACGAATACGGAGAAACTGTTAATGATTCGAATAAAAATTAGGCAAATTTGAAAGCGATAAATATATATTTGATATACATTGGTATTAAAAAGATGGTATTCAATATGACGCAAAGATAAATAATCGAAAGGAGAAATAACTATGCGTAGCGACGACGATTATTATGATTATATTCCGAAAATTAGTAAACCTGAAAAAACTATGAAGCTAAGGCTTAATAGTGATAAGGTACTATTTAGCTTTTCGAGGGGCAGAAAACGGTGTGACTGCAATGGTCACGCCGTTTTTCTGCATCCAGGGGTAGATTTTGCAACAACAGGCTCGGAAATCACAGGAATCTCTATGTCATCCACGAAGTTGAAATAGATTTTTACCTTCTGTACACGCTTGCCACTGGATTTGTCCGGTGCAAACACCTCGATTTTTTTGATATACTCATTGACTATCGTAGGTGTCAATTC
>CALWHR010000063.1 GCA_944380455.1 uncultured Clostridia bacterium | reverse complement strand
GTGCAAAAATTGTTTTAAGCAATTCAGATCCTAAAAATATAGACCCAAAAGACGAATTTTTTGATAAACTGTATTCAGGTTATAAGATTAAAAGGGTTGATGCTTCACGCGCAATTAACTGCAAAAGTGATAAAAGAGGTAAAATTAAGGAATTGCTTATATCCAATTTTTAAAGAGTTTTAACGAAAATGAAATTTTCGAACAAGAGGATTTTGTATGATTAATAAAAAATTTAAGCACAGTGTAAATTTAGTTCCGCTGAAACTTGATAACAAAGAGCAAAATACTTTTAGAGATGAACTGCTTAATATACCGTATCTTTTATATGAGGTTGAAAATTTGTCTACAGGCGAAATAATTGCTATAAATAAACCTGGAGGTAAAAGAAATTTTGGCAGGTTATCCCGAAACGACTTTATGGTTTTTATTTATAACCCCGATGAAGAAAGTCTTTGGTTAATAAGCCATCAGGAGATAAGTGACGATATAGCGGCAAAATATGAATACGACAGCTCAAGTGCTGTTTTGCTCATTAAAGCTTTATATCGTGTCTGCTGCGGTGAAGAACCAGACTATGTTATTAGTGAAATGTGCCTTAAAGATAGTGTGGGAATTAATGTTGAAACTATTCTTAAGGTTTATAAATGGATTTGGGGTCAGGAAGACTGCAACTATCCTACAAAAATGGGAAGGTGGTTTTCCATGAACGCTCTTTTGGACAGATTTGGACTTAATGCAGTAGATTTAGAGTTATGCAGAGAAGATTAAAAGATGGTAAATAAATACTTTAAGCTGGAAATAGCTGCTTACTGGTTTTTTCCCAAGTATTATAACCGGACAACTTACTTAAGAATATTTTGAAAAAATAAAACTGTGTTTCAGCTGCAATAAAATATCTGCGGCCATACAGCTGTAGTTATCAGTAAAAATAATTTTATAAGGAGAGCTTTATATGGATTTTATAAAAGAACAAAACAGAATTTATGCAGAAGACGAAAATGGAAAATTAATTGCGGAAGTTACTTTTCCGGAATCAGAAGAAGGGATTTGCACAATAGACCATACTTTTGTAGATGATTCCTTAAGAGGTCATAGTGTTGCCAGCAAACTGGTTGAAGCGGTAGTTGAGCAGATAAAAGAGCAGGGCAAAGAAGTTAACGCTACCTGCACATACGCACAGGCATGGCTTAAAAGACATGTGTAAACAGCGCCTTTATTTGAAGATTATGTTGATTTTGATACATCCAGCAAGTCAGATTTTCGTGTTGTTAAGGTAAAGGAATGTGTGGCTGTAAAAAAGAGCAAGAAACTTCTTCAGTTTACATTAGATGACAGAACAGACACAGACCGTACAATAATCAGCGGAATACATAAATACTACGAGCCGGAAGAACTTGTAGGCAAAACATTGCTGGCAATTACAAACCTTTCGCCAAGAGCCATGATGGGTATTGAATCATGCGGAATGCTGCTTTCTGCAATATATTATGTAAATGGTGAGGAGCGATTGAAGCTTGTTATGCTTGATGACAAAATTCCGGCAGGTGCAAAGCTGTATTAATATTTTTTATAAGTTTTAAACAAATAAAAATGTCAAAAATTTAATAGATTATAATATAGAATATGTTTTAATTTGGGATTAATGGATATAAGGAAGTAATAAATAGAACGGTTAGCTTTAATAAAATATGGCAAAATGTAAATATATATAAAGAATAAAAATTTTATAACGAATTTATTTTAATTTTAATAGGGTGGAGTATAAGAAACTTAAATTTAAGTTTCTTATACTCCACCTATTTTACATCATAAAATAAATATTTTTTAAATATATAAAAAATATTGACAAAATATTATAATAATATACAATTTATTTATATAATAATAAAAAAATATTTCGTTAGGGTGAGAAGATGAATAATAAAAAAGAAACAGCAAATGAAAGATTTAAGAGAGTAGCATCAGCGAGAACACAGAAAATAATAGATATGATTGAGTTATTAGGAAATTGCAGCAATAGACGTGTATATGAGTATTCTCAAGAAGATGTTGATAAAATATTTAATGCTATAGAAACAGAGTTAAATTTGATAAAAGAAAAGTATAAAGGAAATGGAAAAAACAAAGAAAAATTTATATTATAAGCTATAAGGAGTTTAATTATGAATATAGGGTGGAATTTTCCTGGAAACAATAATTGTGATATTGTTGGAATTGGAGAGGCTGGAATAGAAACTTTTAAAGGAAGCTTGTTCAGTTCTTTAGCACGAGAAATATGTCAAAATTCTTTGGATGCAAGAGTTGATTTTAATAAACCGGTTAAGGTTGAATTTATATTAAATGAAGTTAAGAGAAAACAAATTCCTGGAATTGATGAATTGACTAATGCCATAAAGTTATGTAAGGAGTTTTGGAAAGACAATAAAAAAACTGTAGACTTTTTTGAAAAGGCATACAATGTATCTACTTCAAAGTATATCGATGTGTTAAGAATTAGTGATTACAATACAACAGGATTAACAGGTTCTGACAAAAAGAAATTATCTCCATGGCAAGATTTAGTAAAATCTTCAGGGGTTTCTAATAAAAATGGTGAGTCTGGAGGCAGCTTTGGTATAGGAAAGTCAGCACCATACGCATGCTCTGACTTAAGAACTATTTTCTATAATACTTTAGATATAAATGGATTAAAAGCATATCAGGGAGTTGCAAGATTGGTATCATTTCAATATCCTTATAAAAAAGGTGAAATAACTCAAGGTAAAGGATATTATGGTGAAACAGCAGATAATTCTGCTGTAAATAGTTTGATTTCAATTGGAGAATACGAAAGGAAGGAAGTTGGAACAGATTTATATGTTTTAGGATTTATTAAAGATAATTCCTGGAAAGATGAAGTTATTAAAGCAGTTATAGAGGGATATTTAATTAGCATAATACAAAAAGATTTAGAGATAGAAATAGATGGTGTATTAATAAATGACAGCACTATTAATAATTTAATTGAAAAATATAAAGATGAAATACCTCTTACATATAATTATTATCAAGTTTTAACAAGTGAACAAACTGTATGCATACATGAAAATTTTGAAGGTCTTGGAATTTTAGAACTAAAGATTATGATTCAAAAAGATTTCAGACGAAAAGTTTTAATTGCTAGAAATAATGGAATGAAGATTTTTGATAAACAAAATATTTCAGGAACAATTCCTTTTGCTGGAGTTTGTATATTAAAAGATAAAAAAATAAATGCATATTTTAGAGAAATGGAAAATCCTCAGCATAATAGCTGGGAGCCTGACAGGCATAGTAATATTAAAGAAGCAAAAAAGATGAAGCAAAAATTATTTTCTTTTATAAAAGAAAAGGTTTTGGAGGTTGGAAAATCTACAGTACTTGATGAAATGGATGCTGTTGGAGCTGGGGATTTTATTCCAGATATTGAATCATTGCAAGATGGAGAAAAAGTTAATTCAGAGTATATTGGTAGTGAAGTTAAAAATTATTCTCCATTAGAAAAAAATAATAATATTAAAACTGATATAGATGGTCAAGAGCTTGAATACTCAGATATTATTGGTGAGGATACAGATTCTATAGAAGAAGATGAAGATTCAAATAAAAGATTAAAAAATTTATATGTAGGTGGAAAAGGTAGAGGTGATATAAAGGAACCTAAAGGAGGCAGGCTACCAAAAAATAAAGGTACAGAACTAATGAAAATATGTATTAAACCATTAAAATTAAGATTATTTATGAAAGATAGTACTAATGAAATTTATAAATTATCATTTGTCCCAGAACATTCAGCACAAAATTCATATATAGAAATATTTGCTGCTGGAGAGCAAGGAAATACAAATTTAGAAATAAGTAAAGCAACATCAGAAAATGGTGATTTTTTGGTTTTCAATAAAAATAGGATTTTTATTGGAAACATAAAAAAAGGGGAAAAATATTCTTGCTTATATAAAATTAAATATAATGAGGCATGTTCTATGGAGGTGGTAGTTTATGGATATAAAATATAAATTATATCCGCATCCAGTACTTTGGGATAAAGTTGATGACTATAATAATTCATATTTTGACTGTGATATAGAGTTAAAAAGAGATATAAAAAAATTTATTCTTAAAGTTAATTTTAAGTTAAACAATAAAGAGTTAGAAGAAATGATAGAAAAGAATTTAATAGAGTTTGTTTTACATATTGAAAGCCCTATGACATCATATCGTATCTTAAAAAAATCATTATCTAGAGAGCTGCAAGTGAGTTTATCAGATGAAAATATATTAGGAAGAATTTCACTATGTCCATTTATTGTTGCTAAACAAGAATTAAAAAATTTTTATAATTCGGATTGGAATGAAGATTATAAAGATACAACTTTTGAGATTTCAAAAGGTACTATATTAGCTATTGGAACGCAGCAAACATTTACTGTAGATAAAGAAAATGAAGACCTTTCCAGTATACCTTCTATTTTTACAATATATAAGAAAGAAACAACAGAGGAAATGCCTGTAGAGGTAGAGATTAACTCTGATAAGGTAAGAATTGGCATGAATATTAGTGATTATGATAAATATGCTTTAACAAAATATAGCACAGAAGAAATTGTTAATATCGTTAATTCGTTTTTAATATATCCTGCATTAATATTTATATTTGAGAGGCTTAAAGAAAATTTTAATGAATATTCAGAATACAGGTGGTTTAAAGCAATGAATGTAATGCTAAATAAATATTCTATGAAGCTTGATGAAGACCTTGTTACATCTAAATCTTCTTTGGAGTTGGCACAAAAAATAATGTCTTTTCCTGTAAGTAAAGCATTTCTTGGCATAGGAAGTTTAGAAGAGGTGGAAGAACAAAAATGAAAATACATTTTATGAAAGAAGATGCAGTAGCATATTTTAAGGGAAATATTAAATCTAATATAAATTTGTATTTAAACGACAATTATAATTGGATTGAAGAAAAGTATAGGGTATACAATAAAGATAGAGAAAGTGCATTTGGAGAATTTAAATTGGAAATCCCTAAATTTTCATTGGATATGTCAAATGAAAAACCTGAGAGTACAGACTATAATAATGTTAAAATTTTTTATTGTGCTTTGAAAAATATTTCAGATATACAAGCTACAGATGAAAGATTATGGGCAGGTATGGCACATAGTGATTTATTTCAATTTATGATATATAGATGTAAATTAACAAAAGAGAATATTAATGAAAAAAAGATTTTAACTAATTTTTTCTTTAATTATGGCAAAAAGAGAAGTTTGATTGTACACCCATTAGCAAGGTTGTGGTGGGTTGGAAGATTATTATATGATGAAAAAAAGAAAGATCCGTTTGAAGCACTAGAATATTTAAAAAATGATTTTAGCACTAAGGTGTTTAGTCTTTTTTCTAGTAATTTTACAAATAATCCAACAATATCACGTGCCATATTAAAAGCATTATTTGAAATTGAACTTTCTGGAATTAAAGTTGATAGAAAAGGTTATTTGGAACTTATAAGATATGTTAATCTTTTAGGAGGAGTAATCATTCTTGACTATTTATCTGAAGATGAATTAAAAGAAAAAATTATAAAGCACTATTATAATATTAATAAGAGTAATTAAATATTTAAATAAAGTAGTAAAAAAGATAGCTAGAATTAAACTAGACTATATTTTTACTACTTTATTGTGCGCTTAAGCAAGACAAAAACACCAGCTATGAAAAGGTGTAAACTAAAAGCAGACAAATTAAAACAACAATTTGTCTGCTTTTTATTTTTGTTAAAGTAACAATGAGGTGATATAAATGAGAAAATGAAAAAAGAAAAGCACATGGACACCAGAATAAAAATATGAAATTGTTCATTACGTTATGAGCTTTATCAAAGGCGTATTTAGATAAAAGTATATTTTTTCGTCGGGTAAAAGAATTTATTAGAGATGGAAAAGCTGCCTTTCTTCCCAAAAAACATCCAGGCAATTGTTTTGTAGCGTTATATACCAGCAAAAATCCAACTGAAATTGAGCAGTTACGTTTAACTATTGCTAAATTAGAAATAGAAAACGAGAGATTAAAAAAGGATACATAGTGGAAGGAGTTGGTGTCAATATGATATACGTTAATAGCAGTGGAAAGATAAACCAATATTTGAGGCATTAAATGGCTGGATAAAGAAAGAATTATTTTTAGATTTTAATTTAAGTACTACCAAAGAGGTCCATAACTTTTAAATGATTATATAAAATACTTTAATTATGAGCGTACATTTAGCAACTCTTAATTATAAAGGACAAGTTCAGTATAAAACTGAACTATGATGGTTTTACCTGCCTACTTTATATTGACATCTTAAATTTACTAGAGGTTATGATTTCAAAATGATTCAGTTTGTATGCCAATTCCCAAACTAACACCAGAATATCAAGATACGAACCAAAGAATTGTACTACACAGAAAAATGTTGACGATTTATAAATAAAAAAGTAAGAAAAAGGATAAGAGTGACAATTGCTGTCTATGATATATGTTATAATAAATATAATATAAGTTCTTAAAAGCCAAAAATTTTTGAGGTGCTACCTCTAGGATTACTGAAATATCAAATAGAATATCTAAAGATAGTGCTTTGAATATGTTAGGGGTCTCTATATGTCCAATATGGACAGGTGTTAAACCGAACTGCTCCACAAGTTTTAAAAATTGACATGAATTGACAAATATATATTATATTTTTTAGATAGTAATATATATTTGTCAGCACATGTCTATTTATATAAGAACGTATGGATAGAATATCAGTAAAGTCAGAACATTTTCTGCATCTCTATTCAATTTTAGTCAATAGCAATATTCTCCTTGATTTGTGGGAGCGCTGTTCTCTACCATCTATCGTATTGACTGAAAATATGGTTAATTCCGTAAGCGGGTGAAATTTATGTACTGTTGAAAGTTAGAGCGGATCAGGTTCAAGTGCAAAAGGTCATCTATCGAGGTCATGCTGGACCGCCTACACGCTGCCGGAATCATGGCACAGGAGTAACGGCTAGATAG
>CALWHR010000062.1 GCA_944380455.1 uncultured Clostridia bacterium | reverse complement strand
TACTATTTCCATATCTCCGCCATGGCTTATTAAATATGGCCGTATATTTTTTTCTATATAGCTTTCTATTTCGTTTAAATTATTACTCATTGTCTTCACCAAAATGAGCTATAGCCTTGGCCATTTTCTTTTTGCTCTCCAAATCGCCCTGACGGGAAATCATAATTCTCTGCGCCTGCGGGCTTCCCGCACCGTGCATTGATTCTGTAAGATATCCAACGGCGGCTGTTCCCAAAGTAAGGTTTTCTATAAGGCGCATAATGCGTATTCTGTCTTTGGCAGATACACCGCTTATGCCTTTAAAATATTTGGCTATGTAAGGACCTGTTACAGGGTTATCAATATCTACTTCCGAAGGAGCCGTTACCATAAGTCCGCCGGCTATATCCTGAGCAAGACGTGCTATTTCATAAGGCAGTCTTGTTACATTTTGCTTGCATACATTGGCTAAAAGCAAATCAATAAGGCAGTTTCCTGACTCTGTCATAACGCCTTCACAGGAGCATGCAATACCACAGGAGTAAAGTGTTTCGTTAAGGTGAATCATTTCTATAAGCTTATCTTTAATATGGCTGGCCTTAGGCACACCGTTTATTTCAGCCGCAACAGCCGCCGCACCTATAAGCACATCACCAACACCTACTTTGCAGCCGCCGTAGCTCTGTCTGTGGTAGCCTGCAAATCTTTCTACCAGCATTGAACAGAATTCTGTTTCACCGTTCATAAATATTCTGTCGTTTGGCACAAATACGTTGTCAAATACGGTAAGAGCCTCTACTCCGCCGAAAGCCCTGTTGCCTACATCAACTTTTGAGCCTTCCAGCTTTCTTGTATCACAGCTCTGGCGGCCTACAATCATAAAAAGCCCTTCTGCATCAAGGGGAACAGCAAAAGAAAGTGCATAATCCTTGTCATCAGGACCCATAGCTACAGTAGGCATAACAAGTACTTCGTGAGAATTGCAAATACCTGTTTGATGTGCTTTTGCTCCCCTTACAACTATACCGTCAGGTCGTCTTTCAACTACTCTTAAATAAAGGTCCGGGTCTGCCTGTTTGCTTGGAGCAAGGCCTCTGTCGCCTTTAGGGTCTGTCATTGCTCCATCTATTGTAAGGTCTTTTTCCTGACAGTACTGAACATATTTTTTAAATTTTTCGTGATAGTCAGTACCGTATTTTTTATCTATCTCAAATGTTGTGCTGTAAACAGCATTTATAGCATCAAGGCCTACACATCTTTGAAAGCATGCTGCCGTTTTCTGCCCGCAGAGCCTTTGCATTTTTACTTTTTTAACCAAATCGTCAGGGTTTTGATGTATATGTGTAAAACGGTTTATAGTTTCGCCTGTTAAATGGCTTTTAGCTGTCATTAAATCTGCATATCTTGGATTATTGGCCAAATCGTAAGTCATTCTTACGGAATTAAGAGATGGCTGTAAAATAGGGTTTCCAACAGCCGTTTCATATTCCTTGCCAAACATATATATTCTCATTTTAATTTTTTTAATGCTTTCAATATACTGTTCGCCTGTCATAAGTGCCATATTAATCAATCCTTTCGTATATTAAAATTTAAAACCTTATTAATATAATAAATCTTAATACGTATCTGGGGCAATAGAAAAATGAAAAAAATATTTTTCGATAAAATATATTTTGCCATTTTTTGTTTTTGCCGCTGAAATGCACATAATTTTTACATCAAAAAAGACGCCTGAAAATAAATTTCAAACGTCTTAATCTGTTTTGCTTTTTTACTCCGCTTTATCCTCATCAGGTATGCCTATATATACAAAACCTTTTCTGCCGTCTACTGTAATAAGAGCTTCATCTTTAATAAGGTCGGTAACATTAACTCCGCATACAACAACAGGAATATCAAGTATATTTCCTATAAGCTCGGCATAAGCGTTTTGTCCGTTGTCAACAGGGCCTACCACCAGTGCACTGGCACGTTTTATATAGGGAAGTATGGAATTATCTGTTTTGCTGGCTATCAGTATATCCCCTGTTTTAAACTTTTTTTCGGCTTCACCTGCAAACTTTATAACATTTGCTTTGCCTGAAACCTTTTTGTCGCCTACACCTTTTCCCTTGCAAATAACATTGCCTACAATATCAACACGCATTGTGTTTGTAGAGCCTGAAACACCCACCGGCACACCTATGGCTATAACTACTGTATCTCCGTTTTGCGCAAGACCGCTTTTAACGGCTGTGCTTAAAGCAAGGTCAAACACTTTGTTATTGTCGGCTATTTCCTTTTCAAGCACTGGCTTGCAGCCCCAAACAAGATTAAGCTGTCTCCATACTCTTTCAGAAGAGCTGCTGGCCGCTATAGGGCATACAGGCTTATATTTGGCTATCATTCTTGCCGTAAGACCGGACTTTGTAACAGTTGCTATACAGCTTGTATTAAGCTCCGCCGCAGTTGCGCAGGCAGCATAGCTTATGGCATTAGTCATGTTACGGTGCATGCTGTTAAAGTTACTTCTTAATTTACGTGTATAATCAATGCTGTTTTCTGTTGTTTCGGCTATTTTAGCCATTATCTCAACAGCTTCTGCCGGATAATTTCCCTGCGCTGTTTCGCCTGAAAGCATTATAGCATCACTGCCGTCAAATATGGCATTTGCCACATCACTTGCTTCAGCTCTTGTAGGCCTTGGGTTTGAAACCATGGACTCCAGCATTTGAGTAGCTGTAATAACCGGCTTGCAGGCATCATTTGCCTTTTTAATAAGCTCCTTTTGCACAAGCGGTACTTCGTCAATAGGTATTTCTACACCCAAATCTCCTCTGGCAACCATTATTCCGTCTGAAACAGCTAAAATATCATCTATATTTTTAACGCCTTCACGGTTTTCTATTTTGGAGATAATAGATATATCTTTTCCGCCGTTTTCTTCAAGCACACGGCGAATTTTAAGCACATCTTCTGCTGAGCGTATAAAAGAAGCCGCTACATAATCAAAACCCATTTTAATACCAAATTTAAGGTCCTCTATATCCCTCTGTGTAAGTATAGGCAGGTGAATATATACATCAGGTATATTTACACCTTTGTTGGAGCTTAAAAATCCTCCGTTTATAACCTCACACTCAATATCGGTATCTTCAATGCTTTTAACTTTAAGCTCTACAAGGCCGTCATCAAGAAGCACTCTGCTGCCTTTTTCAAGCTCTAAAGGAAGGTTCTGGTATGTAACACTTACCATACTCTCGTTGCCTTCCACTTCTCTTGTTGTAAGTATAAACCTGCTGCCTGATTCAAGATAAATCTTTTTATTATCTTTGAATTTTTTAATTCTAATCTCAGGGCCCTTTGTATCCAATATAAGAGGAATAGGTACATTAAGCTCCTGGCGCACTTTTTTTACAATATTTATGAGAACGGTGCGGGAATCATAATCGCCGTGAGAAAAGTTAATTCTGGCAGCGTCCATACCGTTTTCAATAAGCTCTCTAACCTTTTCCTCAGTGTTAGTTGTAGGTCCGAGAGTACATACAATTTTGGTTCGCTTCATATAAGCCTCCTGTATTATAAATTTATGTGTTTATCAAATTTAATTAAAAATTTCATGTGTTCTATAAAATCATTATGCCCAAAGCCGTTATATTTTATCAGATACATTGCATTTTTTATATCTCATAACTACATTAGATTCGCCAAGCATAAGCTTTAACCCGTCTAAAAGCATTTCATCTTCTGAAATACAGCACTCCTTTGAGCCTTTCATTACCTGTCCTGTTTCTTCTATTTTAATTATTACCGGTATTTCACCTGGAAATTCCCTTAAAAGCTTAATTGCTTTAGAAAATTTTTCCTTGTTTTCAGCTTTTAAATATAATTTATCCGCAACAGTTATTTCTGTGTTTTCTTCACTTTCATCATCTGTTAAAGGTCTAATTTCCTCGGCTATAAGCTTTGCATCACTATCAGAAGGCACATCAGCCTTGCCCTTTAAAATAACAACATTACCGGCATTTATAAAATTCTGGCACATGGTGTATACATTAGGGAAAACAACAGCTTCAACACTGCCGTACATATCCTCAACAGTTAAAAACGCCATTATTTTATTGTTTTTGGTATATTTAATCTTTTTGCTGTTTACAATTCCGCCTAAAATAACTTTTTGTCCGTCGTTAACAGCACAGGTATCATCATCGCCTTTTATAAAATCGCGGCTTGCAACACTTACCCTGCGTTTAAGTATTTCCTCATATTCAGAAAGCGGGTGTCCGCTTATATAAATGCCCAAAACCTCTTTTTCCATAGCAAGTATTTCGGAAACAGGGAATTCTTCCATGTCTGCAAAGTTATCCTCTGTATTTTCACTGCTTTTTTCATCCATTGAAAACAGGCTCATCTGGCCTTCGATATTATTTTTCCTTCTCTGAGCTATGCCTTCAAATATAGCCTTAAAATTAGCCATGTACTGACTTCTTTTAGCTCCAAAAGAGTCGAAAGCACCGCTTTTAATAAAGTTTTCAACGGCTCTGCGGTTTAAATCCTTTTCACTTAGCCTTGTTAAAAAGTCAGTCAGTGATTTATAAATACCGTTTTTATCCCGTTCCGAAACAATAGTATTTATAAGGCCTCTGCCTACGCTTTTAATTGCCGCAAGACCAAAGCGTATGCCGCCGTTATCAACTGAGAAATTGGCAAATCCCTCATTTATATCCGGCGGAAGAAGTTTTATACCCATTTTGCGGCATTCCTCAATATATTCACTTACCTTGTTAGGAAAGTCTATAACACTTGTCATTAAAGCCGCCATAAATTCAACCGGATAATATGTTTTAAGCCATGCCGTTTGATAGCCTACAACGGCGTAGCATGCCGCATGACTTTTGTTAAAGGCATACTTTGCAAAATCCGTCATTTCGTCAAATATTTTTTCGGCTGTTTCGGCCGGTATACCGTTTTTAACACAGCCGCAAACAGTACCGTCTTCTGTACCGTAAACAAAGTTTTTACGTTCCTCGGCCATAACAGAAGCTTTTTTCTTACTCATGGCACGGCGTACCAAATCACTTCTGCCTAAGCTGTAGCCGGCTAAATCCCGGACTATCTGCATAACCTGTTCCTGATAAACTATACAGCCGTATGTCGGCTCCAAAATCTCTTGTAATTGCGGATGTGTATATGTGATGCTTCCGGCGTCTTTTTTACCTTTAACATATTTCGGTATAAAGTCCATAGGCCCCGGGCGGTAAAGAGAAATGCCGGCTATAAGGTCCTCAAGCCTTGTAGGCTGAAGCTCTTTCATAAAGGCTTTCATTCCGGCACTTTCCAGCTGAAAAACGCCTTCTGTTTTTCCCTGGGCAATAAGCTCATAAACCTTAGGGTCATCATCCGGCATATTTTGAATATCTATGTCAACACCGTGTATTCTTTTAATCTCACGGCAGGCATTTTGTATAACAGTAAGAGTTCTAAGCCCAAGAAAATCCATTTTAAGAAGTCCCAGCTCTTCAAGAAGCGTCATTGTATACTGTGTTGAAACAACACCGTCGCTGTAATAAAGGGGAACATATTCCACAACAGGGTCACGGCAAATTACAACACCAGCCGCATGGGTTGAAGCGTGTCTTGGAAGGCCTTCAAGGCTTATACTTGTATCAATAAGTTTTGCCACATCACTGTCGGTGTCGTAAAGCTCTTTAAGCTCAGGATTCATAGTAAGAGCTTTATTTATTGTAATACCTAATTCAGTAGGTATCATTTTTGATATACGGTCTACATCGGCGTAAGGCATTGCAAGGGCTCTGCCCACGTCTTTAATTGCCGCCCTTGCCGCCATTGTACCGAATGTTATAATCTGCGCCACATGGTCATCGCCGTATTTCCTGATTACATAGTCAATAACTTCCTGCCGCCGTTCAAAACAAAAGTCAACGTCAATATCCGGCATACTTACTCTTTCCGGATTAAGAAATCTTTCAAAAATAAGGTTATATTTTACAGGGTCTATAGTTGTTATGTCAAGACAATATGATACAATGCTTCCGGCGGCAGAGCCTCTGCCCGGACCTACCATTATATTCTGTGACTTTGCAAAATGAATAAAATCCCAAACTATAAGAAAGTACTCCACATAACCCATTTTCTCTATTGTGCCCAGCTCATACTCAAGCCTTTGGCGCAGTTCTTCAGGGTTATTTGGATATCTTTTATTAAATCCGTTATAGCACAGCTCTCTTAAATATTCCGATGCAGGTTTACCGTCAGGCACATCAAACTTAGGCAGTTTTAAGTTATGAAACTCAAATTCCACATTGCATCTTTGGGATATTTTATAGGTATTTTCAAGAGCCTCAGGAGCGTATTTAAAAAGTTCATACATCTCCTTAGGGCTTTTAACATAAAACTGACCACCCTCATACCGCATTCTGTTTTCGTCATAAACAGTTTTGCCTGTCTGTATGCACAGCAGAACATCATGGCTTTCGGCATCTTCTTTATATATATAATGGCTGTCGTTGCTGCAGATAAGAGGTATTCCCGTTTCACTGCTTATTTTTAAAAGAGCCTCGTTCACTATTTTCTGCTCACGTATTCCGTGGTCCTGAAGCTCAAGAAAAAAGTTTCCACGTCCGAAAATTTCATCATACATTAATGCCGTTTCTTTGGCTTTTTCGTAAGATACGTTTATAATATCCC
Source organism: uncultured Clostridia bacterium (assembly GCA_944380455.1). GTDB lineage: Bacteria > Bacillota > Clostridia > Lachnospirales > Anaerotignaceae > Neoanaerotignum_A. The sequence continues at coordinate 21,972 of CALWHR010000062.1, read as the reverse complement.
TTGCCTCCTGTCCTGCAAGGCACGCGCTGGAAGCTATAATGCCTTCATGGTATTTTTTCAAAAGCTCTATATCAACTCTCGGCTTATAATAAAATCCTTCTGTAAAGCCATATGATACAAGCTTTACAAGATTTTTATAACCCTCGTCATTTTCAGCCAGAAGCACCAGATGATAATAATTGTTTCCGGTTGTGTTTTCCCTGTCAAAACGGCTTTTAGGCGAAACATAGACCTCACAGCCTATTATAGGCTTTATGCCCTCTGCCACAGCGGCTTTGTAAAATTCAACAGCCCCGTACATGGCACCGTGGTCTGTTATGGCTATGCTGTCCATTCCCAGCTCTTTAACACGCTTAATAAGTGGTTCTATTTTAGCCGAGCCGTCAAGAAGGCTGTATTGTGTATGCACATGCAAATGTGTAAATTTAATATCAGTATTTTCCATATAAAAAACCTCTTTTTATCCGTGCCGGCAAATGCTTTAAACTGCGCAATTTCGGCTATATATATTACCATAAAGAAAAATAAATGTATATATTTGCGTTTAAAAAATACTATTATCGATAATTAAAAGTAATTTATTGTTTAATTGCGGATGAAAAGTAAAGAGAGCCGCAAAAAGGATTTTCAGTTATTATATCATAAAGATAAATAAAATTTGGAAATTAAATGTTAAAAATAAAAAAGCGGAAGATTTAAAAGCATTTGCCTTTATTCTTCCGCTTTAAATTATATTCTATTATGTACCGAATAATTAAATTATTCAGCCTTTACATCTGTCCAAAGGTCATTCCATGTGTTTTTAACTTCGTCTGTTCTATACTGCATAAAGTAAAGTCTGTTAAGCGACTCCTCATCCATTGCAGCAGAAGCGGCATACTCAGGGTCTATAGCCTCAGCAGCCTCCTGGTTAACAGGCGCAGGACCGCCTGAAGCAGCCCAGTTATACTGGAAGTCCTTGCTTATCATCCAGTCAATAAATTTATATGCCATTTCTTTATTTTGGCTGTTTGAAGCAATAGCCCAGTTGTCTACCCAGCCTATAGCACCGTCTTCAGGTACTGTAAAAGCTATTGGTTCGCCTTCCTGCTTCATTGCGGCAGCCTGACCTGACCACATAAGGCCAAGGGAAATCTGTCTTCCGGCAAAAAGCTTTGAGAACTCATCGCCTGTTTTCCAGTAAGTTCTGTTAAGAGCCTTCTGCTCAATAAGCTTTTCTTTAATGGCGTCAAGGTCGCTTGGAGCATTAGGGTCCTGACCTAAAGCTATAGCTGCTGCCATAACGGCATCGTTATAGTCATCTCTGAAAGCTATTTTTCCTGCATACTGCTCATCAAAAAGACAGCTTATGCTTGTAGGCGGTTCTGTAATTTCCTCTGTGTTGTAAGCAATTGCTGTTGAGCCCCAAACAAAAGGCACAGCATACATTTTATCTCCGTCAAAACACTCTTCCTGTGTTTTAAATCTTTCAAAAAGCGAATCAAAGTTTTCAAGCTTTGATGTGTCTATTTCCTCAAAAAGACCGTCTTTAATGGCTGCCGGCAGTATTGTACAGTTTGGCAGACAAACATCTATCTCTCCGGCTTTTGAAGTTCTGAGCTTTGTAAGAAGCTCTTCCTCACTGGACATATATGTATTTACAATTTCGCAGTTATAAGTTTCTTCAAACTCCTTCATAAACTCTTCGTCATCTGAGCCATAGTCCTTCCAGTTAACAACATAAAGCTTTGTTTTCTCTCCTGCAGTTTCACCAGCTGAGCCTGATGCAGATGCAGAAGCTGAAGCGTCACCGCCTGAAGAACATCCTGCAAATGACAGCGCAATAACTGATGCCGCTAAAATTGCGGAAATTCTTTTTAATTTCATAAATATGCCTCCTCTTTTTGTTATAAATAAATGCCGGTTACTCAATTATAACCTGACACATTTTCATTGTTTCAATTGCGCTCTTATGACTCTCAGCAGTAACTCCGGCACATAAGCTTTCAATAACCGCAACCGGAACTTCCTTTAATTTGGTTTTAAGCAAAAGAGCATTTGACACAACGCATATATCCGTACATACACCTATAAGCGTTATTTTATCATATCTGCCTATAGAAGCTATTTCCGCCAATTCCACGCTTCCAAATACAGGCTTGTCCACAACACACAATGTTTTTCCTTCTCCCGCAGAATAAACCTCGTTATTAATCTGCCAGCCGTAAGTATCTTTAATACAGTGTTCTACAGGCAGATTCTTGCCTTCCAAAGTATTAAGATAATTCTCTGTATGAGTATCTCTTGTGTAAATTACATCGCCCTGAAAATCTTTAATCTTTTGTGATACAGGCTTTACTATAGCCTGCGCCTCTTTAGTTCCCAGAGAGCCATTGATAAAATCATTCTGCATATCAACTACCACAAGAAGCTCTTTCATAAATTACACCTCTCTTAAAATCCAATTCTTAACCTAAGTATATCATTAATTAAATTAATCATAAGAAGGTTTAAGCAGTTTAAAATGGTTTTTATTATAAACAATAATACCGTCTTTGCTCATTTTGCTCAGCTCCAAAGACATGGCGCTTCTGTCAACACAAAGATAGTCAGCCAATTCCTGGCGGTTAAAACTAATATCAAAGCTCGGACTTTGTGCAGTTATAGCCTGCTCCGAAAAGAAAGAGAGCAGTTTTTCACGGGTGCTTCGCTTTGTAATATGCTCTATTTTACGATTAAGGGAATATGCCTTAAAAGCCAGTATTGATATAAGATTGTGGATAAGTCTGACGTAAAACTCCTGTGCAGCGCCCTTTTCCCAGTCAACATTTCCCATATCAAGCATTAATATTTTGGAATCCTTTGCCGCAAAAACATTAACCCCTAATGCTGCATTATCCAAGCAGGCATAAACCTCACCAAAAATATCGCCTTCATTAACATCTGCAATAATACTTCTGTTGCCGTAATAATCTTCTTTTTCTATACGCACCGTGCCTTTTATTATAAGACCGATAGTCTTTACTTTTTCACTGCGACGCATTATATACATGCCTTTTTTGAAATCCATAATTCTGCCGTTAAGGTATTCAACGGCGTTTTGAACTTCTTCCCGGCTCATACCTTTAAAAAGCGGCGTTTTCTGAATAATTCCAATATATTCATTCAAAAATAATCACTTCCGTTGTAAATGCAACATACTCTTTACATTTATTTTACTATAATGTAACCATAAAAGCAATTACATTTGATAATATCGAATAACGGAGGTCGCATATGATAAGAAAAATAATTAAAATAGATGCGGACAAATGCAACGGCTGCGGCGCATGTGCCAATGCCTGCCATGAAGGCGCCATAGGAATGGTAAACGGAAAAGCCGTTTTACTTAGAGAAGATTACTGCGATGGCCTTGGTGACTGCCTTCCTGCCTGCCCTACAGGAGCTATAACATTTGAGGAGCGTGAAGCAGCTTCTTATAACGAACAGGCTGTTAAGGAGCATTTGGCAAAAAAATCAGCAGCTTTTCATTCCTGCCCAGGCTCAATGAGCAAAGTTATAAATCACAGCCACAGCACAGAAGAAAGTTTAATGCACACTACACCTCCATGCCAAAGCATGCTCAGCCAGTGGCCGGTTCAAATTAAATTGGCTCCGGTAAAAGCACCTTATTTTGACGGATGCAAGCTTCTTGTTGCCGCCGACTGCACAGCGTTTGCTTATGGCTCTTTCCATAATGATTTTATAAAAGGACATATAACTCTTATAGGCTGTCCTAAACTTGATATGGTGGATTATTCCGAAAAGCTTACAGAGATAATAAAACAGAACGACATTAAAAGTGTTAAAATAGTAAGAATGGAAGTTCCTTGCTGCGGCGGAATTGAAAACGCAGTTAAACAGGCTTTAATGAACAGCGGAAAGTTTATTCCTTGGAGTGTGGTTACAGTTTCCACAGACGGAAAAATTTTAGACTGAGTATACTTGTTATTAAACGGTATATCCTTCTTTTCTTTAAAAACAGCGGATGTTTAAATTACTCTGCTGTTTTTATCATTGGTTTAAAAAATAAAAAACCGGTTTTTAAACCGGTTTTTCTTTCACACAATACCTTATATGAATCAGGGAGTGTGGGTGGGGCGAAATTTAATTAAAAGCCTTAAATACATATTATTTTAAAATATAATAAGACATCTGTTTTTTATAATAAATATTATGTCTTTATTATACCGTTTTTAGCTGTTGTGTCAACTTAAAATTGTATAAAAAAGCAAACAAAAAACACGTTAAAAACAAATAGTTTTTCAGCGTGTTTTTACAAGTTAATTATTTCCCTTTTCTTTTTCCTGCTCTAATATCATTATCCCTCTTAATATGTGAAATCTCATTATTGTTCTGGCACCGTCTGCGTCACGTCTTTTAATTCTTTCAACTATTGCTTTATGGTCCTCTGCGCCTTCGCGGCAGAATTTATCATCTTTGCACAATACAAGCATTGTTTGGCCTATAGCAGTAAAAAGTACAGGCATAAGCCTGTCCATAAAATCATTATGAACGGAATTGGCTATTGAAAGATGAAACTTCTGCTCAGCCTTCTGCCTGTCCAGCTTGCTTCCGTTTTTAAGTACATTATCAAGGTTTTCACAGAATGTACACATGCGCTTTATTTCACTTTCAGTAGCACGTATAGCCGCAAGATAAGCGGCTTCAGGCTCTATAAAAAGACGTATTTCGTTTAAATCCCTTTCGGCAATACCTTTTTTGGCACAGCTTACAATACCAAAGTCATCATTTATATCGTAACTTTCGTTTACAAAAGTGCCATTACCGCGTTTTATAACAAGAACGCCTCTGTCAACAAGCATTCTAACAGCTTCTCTGAATGTGGTTCGGCTTACGTTTAATTCAGATGAAAAATCCGTTTCGTTAGGCAGTCTTGACCCGGGTAAAAATCTTTTCTCCACATTAATCATGGAAAGTATTTCGTCGGCCACATTTTCCGAAAGTACACGGTTTTTCTTAACCATAAACAACTCCTCCTCATACAGATTAAAACAATCATACTATAATAAAACATTTTTTTCAAGCAGACAGACAAATATTATGTTTAAAAAACATCATATCTATAATTTCATATTGGATTATTAAATAAATATTTAATGTATTAAGAGCTAAATTTCTTATTGTAATTATTTAAGATACTATCTATACTATAATTGGAATTTTATAACATAATTTATAATCGATTTTAATGCGGAGGTTAAACAGAAATGAAGATTATAGTTGTCGGCTTTGGTAAAGTAGGCTATGTTCTTGCCGACCAGCTTAACAATGAGGGCCATGACCTTACGGTAATTGATTTAAACGAAAACAGAATGCAGTATGCTATCAGTCAGCTTGACATACAGGCAATAACAGGCAACGGCACCAGCTACCGCACACAGATGGAAGCCGGAATACAGGACTCAGATTTGCTTATTGCCGTTACCGACCACGACGAAATAAATCTTTTAAGCTGTCTTATAGCCAAAAAGGCCGGAAACTGCCATACAATAGCCAGAGTACGTAATCCGGAATACTCCAAGGAAATCAACTTTATAAAAGAAGAACTTGGTCTTTCCATGTCAATTAATCCTGAACGCGCTGCGGCTATGGAAATAATACATCTTATCCAGATACCGTCTGCTATGGAAATAGATACTTTTGCCAGAGGCCGTGTTAACCTTATTAAATTCCGCGTTCCCCAGGGCTCGCCTATAGTTGGTATTAAGGTATCCGACAATGCTCTTTTAAAAGACTGTCTTTTATGCGTAGTGCAAAGGCACGACAAAAGCATTATTATACCAGACGGAAATACTGTACTGCGTGAAGGCGATATAGTGTCTGTTATAGTGCCTCTCAATAAAATATTTAAATTCTTTTCATCTATAGGCATTAAAACACGGCCTATAAAAGATGTTTTAATTGTAGGCGGAAGCACTATAGCTTATTACCTTGCCGAAACGCTTATTAAATCCAGAATAAAAGTAAAAATAATTGAGCAGAAAAAGAGCCGCTGCGAAGAATTAAGTGCGCTCCTTCCGGAAGCAATGATAATATGCGGTGATGCCTCAAACAGAGGTGTCCTTGACGAAGAAGGAATACGAAATACTGACGCATTTGTTTCCCTTACAAATCTTGATGAGGAAAATATAATGCTCTCTTTATACGCCAATAAAATTTCCTCGGCTAAGATAATAACCAAAATAAACAAAATAGATTTTGAGGAAGTTATATCCGATATGCCTATAGGCAGTATAATATGCCCTAAAAACATAACAGCCGAAGGCATAATACGATATGTTCGCTCAATGCAGAACTCTTCCGAAGGCAATATGGAAACTCTTTACCGCATGATGGATAACCGCGTTGAGGCTCTTGAATTTATTGTCCGCGAAGACAGTGTTGTAACCAATACTCCTCTTATGGAGCTTAATCTTAAAGAAAACCTGCTTATCTGCTGTATTAACAGAAACGGACGTATTATAACTCCTTCAGGTAAGGACGTTATATTAAAAGGTGATTCCGTTGTAATAGTCACCACAAAGCTTGGGTTAAATAATATACGTGATATAATAAAGGATTGACAGGTAGAATTATGAATTATGCTATTATTTTTTACACATTGGGGTTTGTAATTGATTTCAGTGCCGCTTTTATGATACCGCCTTTTATTGTTGCTATGCTTTACGGCGAAAGCGATGCCAAGTATTTTCTTGTATGCTTTGCTATCTGTGTTGTGCTGGGCATTATTCTTGGCGGCATTAAACCAGCAAACAAAAAATTCTATGCCCGTGAAGGGTATATAACAGTTGCTTTAAGCTGGATTATAATAAGCCTTATAGGCGCTCTGCCTTTTTATTTAAGCGGATATATACCGTCTTATATAGATGCCCTTTTTGAAACCATATCAGGCTTTACAACCACAGGCGCATCTATACTTACAGATGTAGAGGCCCTGTCCCACGGAATGCTCTTTTGGCGAAGCTTTACCCACTGGATAGGCGGCATGGGTGTGCTTGTGTTTATACTTGCTGTTTTGCCTTTAGCCGGCGGAGAAAACATGCACCTTATGCGAGCAGAAAGCCCTGGCCCATCTGTAGGCAAGCTTGTGCCTAAGCTTAGAAAAACAGCATTTTATCTTTATGCTATTTACTTTATAATAACTATTGTTGAAATAGTTCTGCTTCTTATATTCAAAATGCCTGCATTTGACGCTGTGTGCATATCTATGGGTACAGCCGGTACAGGCGGTTTCGGTATCCTTAATACATCTTTAGGAAGCTATACAAGGCCTGTAAAAACAATAGTAACAATATTTATGCTGCTTTTTGGTGTAAACTTCAGTTTCTATTTTTTAATTGTAATGCGCAAATTTAAAGATGCATTCCGAATGTCGGAGGTAAGATGTTATTTTGCTGTATTTGCTGCTGTTTCACTTCTTATAGCATTTAATGTAACAAGTACAGGCGGAAGCTTTGTAGAAAATCTTTATGAGTCAACTTTTGCAGTATCGTCTATAATGACTACTACAGGATTTTCAACTGTAGATTTTAATATGTGGCCTGAATTTTCACGAATACTGCTTGTAATAATAATGTTTACAGGCGCTTGTGCTGGTTCTACAGGCGGCGGAATTAAAATTTCAAGGTTTGTAATTTATATAAAGTCAACTCTTAAAGAACTCTCCGCTCTTACCCATCCAAGAAGCGTAAAAGTAATTAATATAGACGGAAAGCCTGTAGAGCGCTCGGTAATACGTTCGGCAATGATATTTTTAATTGCCTATTTATTTATATACGCGGTGTCTGCTATTATAGTTAGTCTTGATAATTTTGACCTTATAACAACATTTACCGCTGTAGCAGCTACATTTAACAACATCGGCCCAGGACTTGAGCTTGTAGGCCCTACAGGTAATTTTTCAATGTTCTCACCGTTATCAAAATTAGTTCTTATATTTGATATGCTGGCAGGGCGTTTGGAGATATTCCCAATGCTTCTTCTCTTTACTCCGTCTGTATGGAAAAAGAACTGATATATCTTATAACAGAAAAACGGTGCTTTCCTTTTGTTTGGGAAACACCGTTTTAATTTATTTTTATTTATCGCCGCATCTTGCTTCAAGCCTGTAAATAGGAAAACCCTTGCTTGAAAACTTTTCTTCGTACTCAGTCATTATATTTTCCTCATAATCACTGTTGTGAAGGTCTAAGCTGATATTTGAAAGCTTCCAGTCATTGGCGCAGAATTCGTTAAGTGAGAATTCAAAAAGTATTCTGTTGTCTGTTTTAAAAAATATCTCGCCTTTTCCGCCAAAAAGCTCTCTGTATTTATTAAGAAATTCTCTGTATGTAAGGCGTCTTTTATACCATTTCTTTTTAGGCCAAGGGTCGCAGAAATTAATATAAAGCCTTTTAATTTCTCCAGGCTCGAAAAATTCCAGCAGGTTTTCAACATCTCCATGTATAAGGAAAACATTTTCAGCATCAGTGCCTACATTTCTCGCCGCTGTAGCAACTATTGTAGACTGTCTTTCAACGCCTATAAAGTTTATATCCTTAAACTTATGAGCGTTTTGAGATATAAAACGGCCTTTTCCGCAGCCTATTTCAAGATAAATCGGGTTATCATTTTTAAAAAGCTCTTTCCATTTGCCTTTATACTCTGTAGGATTATGTATAAGGTGCGGGTTATTGTCATATTCGGCTATAGTCCACGCTTTTTTTCTTACTCTCATTATTTTATCTCCTCCGGCAGTATCTTTAAAGCGTTATGTTACGCGATATTACAATAATACTACCCAAAAAGACTTAGCACAAGAGAAAGTTAAATCAATTTTTTAATCCAGTAGCCAAATACACCTCTGCCCTGCTGTTCTCCGCAGCGCCAGAAATCCTTAAAACCGAATGAAGCGGCACTTTTTATATCTTCTCTCCTGAATTTTTCAGGCACAGCTAATACAATAACCTTTTTGTCTAAGCTTCGTCCCAGCATTAAGTGACTGTATTTCAAATCCGAAAGCATCACAAAAGGATTGAGTATCTCATGCTTATCAATAGGCAAAAGCCATATTTCATCCATACATACTCTTATCCAGTCATATGGACTTTCTTTAAAAGGATTAAGCTTTTCGTTATGACTGAACAGATAATCTATGCCGTATTTATCATTGTTTTGACTTTGATTTTCCTCCGGTTTGATTTTTTCGCTTTCTGCGGCACTTTCAGCTGTGTTTTCATGTATTTCTGACGCTGTATTTTCTTCCTGTAAAATTTCCATATTTTCCTTGATATTTTCCGCTTCAGGCTTTGTTTCAGGCTCTTCTCCTGTTATTTCTGCTTTTTCTTCAGGAGTAAAAACTCCGGCTTTTTCCAGCTCGTTCATCTGTACTTTGAATCTGTCAACCACCTTTTTAAATGTATCATGAGCTTTAGTTTCATCCTTCAAAGCCTTGTACTCTTTATAAATAACAGAATTATCAGTACTTTCAACATCAGAAAATGTATTGTTTTCAAGTTTTATCTGCTCAGTTTGGATTTTTTCTGATGACTTTGCCGTATCCTCCTTTTTTGTTTCAGTTTCAATATTTTCCTGTATATTGCTGTTTATTACCTCTGACTCTTTTTCTTTATCCAAAAGCAAAACTTCCGGACTTTGAATATTTGCGTCAGTTTTTTTATAGCCGTCTAAATAGCCTTCATAAAACTCCCGCCTTCCGTATAAACCAACTGCCGCTCCGCAGACTGTTTTTGTGTTATTACCGCTTAAAGTTTTTGTATTAAAGCTCATAGATTTTTTATCTGCCTGTCCGATGCTTACATATTCATGTTTACCGTTATTATCTAAAATTATGTATACCTGCCATAAAGGCTTTAAATTTCTGCCTATTAATCTTGCCTCACTAACATCTGTACCAATATTCAAATAAACTGCAAGTGTTCCGCCTCTTAATGAAACAACGCTTTTTTCTTTTTCAGTACCCATGCACTTCTCCTCCTGTAACGAATGTAAAATTACGCAAAATTACCATGTTACAATATATGCCCTTTATACTGTAATATACCCGTTGACAAAGATACTGTTTAATAATTATAATTAATTAGAAAAAACAATGAAAAGAGGATAGATAATTGCAGACAATACTTGACTTTTTTATTAATGCGCTACAGGGAAAAATTTCCAAAGAGCTTATAGTTTTTATAGTTTCGCTTTTTCCTATTGTTGAACTCAGAGGCGGAATATTAGCCGGTTACGCAATAGGCGTAGACCTTCTGCCGGCATTTATAATAGCTTTTTTAGGCAATATAATACCTATTCCCTTTATACTTTTGCTTATACGCAAAATATTCGAGCTTCTTAAAAAAACGCCTATGAAAAATATTGTTTATAAACTTGAAGACAAAACCATGTCTAAAAGCGACAAAATACAGAAATACGGCTACTGGGGACTTTATCTGTTTGTAGCCATACCTCTTCCGGGTACAGGCGGCTGGACAGGTGCTCTTGCGGCGTCTCTTCTGCATATGGATATTAAAAAAGCCTTTTTGACTATTGCCGCCGGTGTTTTTACGGCAGGCATAATTGTTTCAATACTTTCATTTGGTCTTTTAAACGCAATAGGAATAGGATAATAAAATGAGCGAGAAAATATCAACACCATTAAAAACCAAAGAAATAATAGAAAAATACGGATTTTATTTTAAAAAGAATTTCGGTCAGAACTTCCTTATAGACCAAAACGTGCTGAACAACATTGTTTTGGCCGCAGGTATTACAAAAGACGATTTTGTACTTGAAATAGGTCCGGGAATCGGAAGTCTTACCCAGTTTTTAGGCGACAGTGCCAAAACAGTATGCGCCATAGAAATAGACAAAAACCTTATACCTATACTTGAAGACACCCTCTCCGGCTATAACAACATACATGTTATAAACAGCGATGTTCTTAAACTGGACTTAAACGAAATTATTAGAACTTATGGCGGAGGCAGAAAAGCGCGTCTTGCAGCCAACCTGCCTTACTACATTACAACGCCTATTATTATGGAGCTTTTGGAAAAACACGCCGATATTGCAAGCATGACCGTTATGGTGCAGAAAGAAGTAGCCGACCGCATGCAGGCAAAACCGGGAACAAAGGACTACGGCGCTCTTTCTGTAGCTGTGCAGTTTTACTGCGATGCTCATACAGATTTTATTGTTCCGCCATCGTGCTTTATACCAAAACCAAATGTAGACAGCGCTGTTATAACTCTTACACTTAAAGAAAACACAGTAAAGGTAAAAAACGAAGCTCTTATGTTTAAAATAGTAAAGTGCGCTTTCGGCCAAAGACGAAAAACACTTTTAAATGGGCTGCACAACTTAGGAAACTTCGGCCTTTCAAAGGATGAACTGTCTGAAGTTTTGGAGCAGGCCGGCTTTGACAGCCGTGTCCGGGGCGAAGCTTTAAGCGTTGAGCAGTTTGCTCTTTTAGCCGATATAATAGAAGAAAAAACCAAAAAATAATATTTAATTCAACACTTTTAAGGCGATAACATTGTTTTCGTCTTTTTTATTTTTAATACATATATTGCATGTATTAAACATTCCTTAAAATAATTGTTACATCTTTTCTTTTATGATATAATTATCTCGATTTTTGTAACTTAAACAGGAGGATTATTATATGGCAAAAACAGCGGTTGTAACTGACAGCAACAGCGGAATTACGCAGGCAGAAGCTGAAAAACTGGGTATTACCGTTATACCAATGCCCTTTACAATAAACGGTGAAAATTATTTTGAAGACATTACTCTTACTCAGGAGCAGTTTTATTCCCGCCTTGAGGAAGGCTCCCAAATTGGCACATCTCAGCCGGCCATAAGCGATGTAACCGATACATGGAACAGACTTCTTGAAGAATACGACGAAATAGTACATATACCTATGTCCAGTTCTTTAAGCGGCTCCTGCCAAACAGCCATTATGCTCTCCGATGATTATAACGGCAAAGTGCATGTTGTAAACAATCAAAGAATATCTGTAACACAAAAGCAGTCTGTTTTAGACTCACTTGAGATGATATCAAACGGCATAAGCGGAGAAAGAATTAAAAACTACCTTGAAAAAACTAAATTTGACTCCAGCATATACATAACCCTTGAAACATTAAAATACCTTAAAAAAGGCGGAAGGGTTACACCTTCTGCGGCAGCACTTGCTTCTCTTTTAAAAATAAAGCCTATACTTCAAATACAGGGTGAAAAGCTGGACTCTTTTTCAAAGGCCCGCACCAAAAAGCTTGCCAAAAAAATAATGATTAACGCCGTTTTAAGCGATATGAAGGAGCGCTTTAACTGCGGTGATGAAAGTGTATGGCTTCATGTAGCCTACAGCGGCATGGACACAGCCGAAGCTGTTGAATTTAAAAAAGAAATACAGGAAATATTCCCTTTACAGCCTGTTACAATAAATCCGCTTTCGTTAAGCATTGCCTGCCATATCGGTTCCGGCGCACTTGCCATAACATGCACTAAAAAACTTAATTTAAACGATGTATAAATTAAAAACAGCACAAACCCTTTAAATAAGAGTTTGCGCTGTTTTTTGATTTAAATTTCTTCTGAAATTATTCATTTTCCAAAGCCGTATCAATGTCTTTTATTATCTGCTGGCTTTGGCTGTAAATTTTTATATTGCTTACGCTTTGAGCCTGTGTATCGTCAGAATATGCCACAAATGTTATTTTAGGAGCCTCTATCTTTTTTGTTAATTTAACATCTGCTCCTGTAGTTGTATCTTTTGCGCTTACAATTACATTTGCTGCATCACTTTCTTCTGATACAGCTATAACGGCACACGGCGTATTATCTACAACAGCATACGGATTTATAATAATGCTCTCATCTGCGCTGTATAATATAGAATCAACATAGTATGAACCTCTGTTGTTGTTGCTTAATATTGCAAGACCCATGCCTTCTTTACCGCTTTCATCTGTATAATTAAAAGCGCACACTTTGTTTTCGTCTTTGTTTTCATATGAAAAAACCGTAATATTATTTAAGCCGGAATTTTCGCTTATAATGCTTTCTACGGCACTTGTTTTGCTTGTGCCGCCTAAAAATACCAGTTTAACAAGAATTATACATATAACACAAGCTATTATAAAACCAGCAAAGAATTTCTTATCTTTCGGACTCATATCAAAAACCTCTCATTTTTAAGCCGCCGCACTGTTTTCATTTTTTAATCCAAGCTTACCCAAAGACCTCTTTAAGAAGAAAATACTTAAAATCATGGCAACTAATTCCGCAACAGGGAAAGCAAACCATACTACTGAAAGACCGCCTATTTTGGAAAGTATAAACGCTGCCGGTATAAGTACAACTACCTGTCTGCCTATAGATATATAAAGGCTGTAAAGGCCGTGGCCGAATGCCTGGCATACGGAGCTTGTTATAATACAGAATCCTGCAAATATATAGCTTAAACATATTATTCTTAAAGCATGAACACCTATTGAAAGCATGTCCTCAGAAGCATTAAACAATAACAGCAGTTTATCAGGGAATATCTGGAATATGGCAAGACCGATAAGCATTATACATATAGCGTATGTAACGGCAAGTTTAATGGTTTTATGTATTCTGTCGCCTTTTCTTGCACCGTAGTTAAATGCAAGTATAGGCACCATTGCGTTGTTAAGGCCGAATATAGGCATAAACACAAAGCTCTGGAGCTTAAAGTAAACACCGAATACTGCAACTGCCGTAGGAGTGAAAACTATAAGTATCTTGTTCATGGCGTACGTCATAACAGAGCCTATAGAAATCATAAGTATAGACGGTATGCCTATGCCAAGTATTGTTTTTATTACTCCCCACTGCGGAGCTAAGTTTGAAAGCTTAAAATTAATATCCGGGTTCTTTTTAATATTAAGTGTTAATGCCATTAAACCGGCTACACACTGGCCTATAACAGTAGCATAAGCCGCACCGGCAACCCCAAGCTTAGGCGCTCCTAAAAGACCGAATATAAGTATAGGGTCAAGAATTATGTTTATAACAGCACCTGTTGTCTGTGTAAACATTGTATAAAGTGTTCTGCCTGTAGCCTGAAGAAGTCTTTCAAATGTAAGCTGCATAAAAATACCTATCGAAAATACACAGCATATTCTCACATATTCTGTTCCGCCCTCGTATATGCTTGCTATATTTGTCTGACTTTTCATAAAAAGTCCGGCACAGAATATACCAAAAATAAGAAATATAACAAAGCTTATTAAATTTAAAAGAACGCCCTGCATGGCTGTTTTGTCTGCCGCTGACTGTTTCTTTTCGCCTAACGCCCTTGAAAGCACAGCGTTTGTACCTACACCTATACCGCTTCCCATAGCAATCATAAAGTTCTGTATAGGGAAAGCCATAGAAACTGCTGTAAGCGCATCCTCACTTAACTGTGAAACGTAAATACTGTCTACTACATTGTAAAAGGCCTGAACAATCATTGAAATCATAATTGGTATAGCCATTGATAAAAGAAGCTTGTTTACGGGCATAGTGCCCATTTTGTTTTCATTTGCACTGCTGTTTTCCATATTTCCTCCTAAAAAATAATAACTTAATACATATCAGATAAAACATGCAGAAAAATTTACTGTGTCTGCTGAGCTGTTTTTTTGTCAGACGTAAATAATTTGTCTTTATCCGATATAAATAAACCGATAAATATAAGACCAACGCCAATTATTTCTGTTAAAGAAATGCTTTCTTTTAAAAATATAACCGAAAATATAACAGTAACAACAGGTATTAGATATATATATACACTTGTTTTTACCGCTCCAAGTATTTTAAGGGCATTATTCCAGGTTACATAACAAATTCCAGAGCCTAAAAGTCCAAGAAATGCAAAGCTTAACAAAACCTTTGTATCCGCCAAATCATTTAATTTTACATCAAAGCCCATAAAGCACAAAACCGGAATACATATTATAATGGCATAAAAGAATATATGCCTTGTCATAGGCACAGCTTTAATGCCCCAGGTGCTTATTCTTTTTGTTATGGTAGAATAAACCGCCCAGCTGAAAGCCGCGCCGCAGGCAAGAAGAAGCCCTCTAAAATCAAGAGCACCATCGATTCCGCCGTTTAATGTTACAAGGGTAATGCCGGATATTGCAAGGACAAATCCCAAAAAGAAATACCTTTTCGTTTTCTCGCCTAAAAATATTCTTGATATAAATGCCGTAAAAAACGGTGAAACCGAAACAAGTATTCCTACCGCCGAAGCAGTTATATACATAAGGGCAGTATTTTCAAAAAGGAAATACACTACCACGCCAAAAAATCCTGCCGCGGCAAACATTAATTCTTCTTTAAAGCTTTTTGTTTTGGCCATGCTGTGGTCAAGTAGCATAAGCAGTACCCAAGCCGCCGAAAAACGTGTAAAAAGTATTTCCGCCGGGGTAAATTTATCAAGCAGAACTTTCGTTACCACAAATGTGGTTCCCCAAATAAGTATGCTCCAAAGAGCGCATAAATGGCCTCGTGTACTGGCCTTTTCCATTTGAAATATTCCCCCTCTCTTTAACGTAGAATATATTATATTAAAATTAATTAATATATTCAATAGATTTATGTAAGCAAACTAACAAAAGCCACTAAAATTGCCTTTATTAATATTTAACAGGTATAAAAAAAGCTCTTTTATAATATTATGTCACTAAAATATTACAGCAATATTCACTTTATAATTGCAGTTAAACCAAAAATATAAATCATTAATACAATATTAATGCCAATAAAATATGTAATATTAAACAAAATTAAGCCGCAGTTCAAAACTCTGCGGCTTGTATAAAATATATTAATATCAATGATGGAAAAGCCTTATGCCAGTAAAGCACATAGCCATATTGCAGTCGTTTGCTGTTTTAATTACAAGGTCATCTCTAATAGAACCACCCGGCTGAGCTACATATTTAACACCGCTTCTGTAAGCACGCTCTATATTGTCACCAAACGGGAAGAATGCGTCAGAACCAAGAGCAACGTCTTTCATATTTGAAAGCCAAGCTTTTTTCTGCTCCTGAGTAAATACCTCCGGCTTTACCTTAAATATATTCTGCCATTTGCCTTCTGCCAAAACGTCCATATAATCCTCGCCTATATAAAGGTCAATGGCGTTATCCCTGTCAGCACGGCCTATTGTGTCAACAAACTGCAAATTCATTACATTAGGACTCTGACGTAAGAACCAGTTGTCAGCTTTGCTGCCTGCAAGCCTTGTACAGTGAATACGGCTCTGCTGGCCTGCGCCAATACCTATAGCCTGTCCGCCTTTTGCAAAGCAAACTGAATTTGACTGTGTGTATTTAAGTGTAATAAGAGCTATTATAAGGTCAATCTGAGCTAAATCAGGTATTTCTTTATTTTCCGTTACAATGTTTTTAAGAAGCTCTCTGTCTATTTTAAGCTCATTTCTGCCCTGTTCAAATGTAATGCCATAAACCTGTTTTCTTTCTACAGGCTCTGGCTTATAAGATGGGTCTATCTGTATAATGTTGTAGTTGCCTTTTTTCTTTGTTTTAAGTATTTCAAGTGCTTCCGGCTCATAACCTGGAGCTATTACGCCATCGGATACTTCTCTTTTAATAATATTTGCTGTAGCTGCATCACAAACATCTGAAAGAGATATAAAATCACCAAAAGATGACATTCTGTCGGCACCTCTTGCCCTTGCGTAAGCACATGCCAAAGGCGAAAGTTCCCCTAAATCATCAACCCAGTATATTTTTTTAAGTGTATCATCTAAAGGAAGGCCTACTGCCGCACCCGCCGGCGAAACGTGTTTGAAAGATGTAGCCGCAGGAAGACCTGTAGCCTCTTTTAATTCCTTTACAAGCTGATAGCCGTTAAAAGCGTCAAGGAAGTTTATATATCCTGGTTTTCCATTAAGGACTGTAATAGGCAAATCCCCGTTTTCAATAAATATTCTTGACGGCTTCTGGTTTGGGTTACAGCCGTATTTAAGAGCAAGTTCCTTCATAACACAAATTACCTCCCTTTAATTATTTATTTTTGTTAATTATTCTTGTTTCGTATTTGCCTGTTGCTATATCAATAAATCTTACAAAAAGAGAAACCTTGTTTTCTTCATTAAGGCTTGACCAAATCATGTTTGTAAACTCGTCAATATTGCCTTTAATTTCTACTCTCTTAGGCTCGCCTTCAAAGCTTGGAAGCGGATTTTCGTTTCTTGCATAAGTATGAATAAATCTGCCTTCGCCATTTATTGGGTTATTATAAGCAAATGTAAAGCGGTCACAGCTTTCCGCTCTGCCGTTATCGCTTTTAAGTATGCTCATGGCATAGTTGTAATTTCCGTTTTCAACATGCATAATGCCTGAAATTCTTGGTGTATAGTTAGGACCGTCAGGCTCAAACTCTCTGCCTCTTAAAGACTGCTCAAATGTGGACTGCTTGTCCATAAGCTCATAAATTGTGTCTGTCTGGTCACCGTTTGTAACTATTGTTTTATTGCCTAAAACTCTTACAGGAGCATAAATAATAAGGCTTGGGTCCTCTAATTTAGAAGGGTCAAAAGCCTCTGTACGTATTCCTTCACCGTCTTCAACAAAAACTCTGTTGCGGCTGTTGGAGCTTCTGCCCATTATAAAATATGCTGTAACGGCTGTTTTGCCGTCCTCTGATTTGCCTATTACAATACCTCTGCCCGGATAAGGATTAGACATAAGTTCTTCTTTTAAAGATATAAGCTTCATTTAATAGCCTCCCCCTGATAACTGTATATTATAAACCGTTAATATGTCTGAAAAAGTGTTTATTTATACCATATTATATAAAATCGGCCGAAAATTCAACCCTATATTTTTTAACAACACTACTAAAGCCGGTTTTAATGTTGAATATATATTTTAAATATGCTATTTTGTAAATATAACAATCATCTTAAATAAATACAGGAGGCGGTTAAATGCTCTGTCCTAAATGCGGTAAAGAAATGAAAAACGGCTTTTTATGCGGCCGTGGATATAATTATTTTCTCCCCGAAGGTGAAAAAGCCCCTAAGTTTTTGTCAAACATAATACTTGGAAAGAAACCTTCTGTTATACTGGCACCAGATGATTTTTCTACTCCATTTTGTCACAACTGGCCAAAAGCTTTTTGGTGCGGCGACTGCAAAATCCTCCTTGCCGATTATTCGGAGCTTATGGAATAAATATTTTTTCAAACATATAACAAAAAAACCGGCTTAATCTACAGCCGGATTTTTTATTTTTGCAAAAAAAGCTAATATTCCTGTGCCCGTTTTTCAGTTTCTATAAACCACCTGTTTTCTTCCAAAAATATATATTTTTCATGGTTTTTAATGCGGCATGTATACCGCAGACCGGCACCCCCTGTTTTAAGAGCGGCCATTTTTCTTACACTTAAAACTTTATCTATTTTATAAACAATTCCGTTTTCATATTTAAAGCTTATGGGCATTATATTTCCGTTTTCGTCAAATTCTGCCGTCATATCAATATAAACCTTTCTTGCCTGCATAAAAAACTCACCTCTGTATATTTTTTATTTAAAATATCCCACGGGAAACACCACATTATCCGTTTTGGGGCTTATAGATGTAATATCCCCGTTTATAAGCTCTGTACCTCTTACAACGGCTTTAGGGCCAAAACGGTTTCTTATTGAGTCAAGGGATTTATCAAGGCTACGGCGCTTTTCCCTTTTTAAGTCCGTTCCGAAAATATCCATTTGAACAGCTTCGGTGTTTTCCACTAAATCAGATACTCTTACACCTAAAGAACGTATTGGCTGCTGCCAGTTATAGTTTGAAATAAAGAGCTCATAAGCTCCTTTTAAAATTTCGTCGTTTATATCTGTTGAAAGTTTAAGCTTCTTCTGCCTTTCAAAACTGAATAAACCGTTATCCCGTATGCTTACTGAAACAACGCTTCCCTTTAAGCCGTGCTCCCTAAGCCTTGCCCCTACAGATTCCGACAAAAGTGCCAAAGCAGCAAAAACTTCTCCGTTTGTGTTTAAATCCCGTGGAAGTGTAAAGCTGTTGCCTATGGATTTAATGCCGGCACTGGAGTTATACTCCCTTACCGGGTCTATATCGTATCCATTGGCAAATGAATGAAGGACATACCCCCATTTTCCGAAATGCTTATGCAGAAACTCCCTGTCGGCTCTTGCTATATCCCCTATTGTTCTTATGTTTAAAAGAGCAAGACGGCGTTTGTTTGCCCTGCCTACATAGAGCATGTTTTCAGCCGGCTGAGGGAACACCAGTTTTTTATAATTCTGCCTGTCAAAAACAGTTATGGCATCGGGCTTTTTATAGTCACTGCCAAGTTTGGCATAAATTTTATTCCAGCTTACGCCTATGCTTACTGTTATGCCTATTTCCTCTTTAATTTTACGGCTTATTTTTTCTGCCGTTTCTTTTCCATTTCCGAAAATTTCTTTAGATGCCGTACAGTCCAGCCAAGCCTCATCAAGACCGAAAGGCTCCACAAGATTAGTAAATTCCAGATAAATTTCACGTGTCATTTTAGAAAAACGCATATATTTTTTAAAATCCGGCGGTATAACAACCAAATCAGGGCATTTAAGCCTTGCCTGCCAAAGAGCTTCACCGGTTTTAATGCCGTATTTTTTGGCTATATAGTTTTTAGTCAGTATTATTCCATGGCGCTTTTTTTCATCTCCGCCTACAGCAACAGGTTTATCCCTAAGCTCAGGATGATAAAGGCACTCTACAGAAGCATAAAAACAGTTGCAGTCAGAATGAAGCACTATCCTGTCCATACAAACACCTCTTGTAAAATATATGCAAATATTTATTCTTGTTATTACGAATATCTGTTCTTATATTATATACTTTGCTTATTATGCCGTCAACAAAAACTAAACTGTAAATTTATGGAAAAAACGTCATTGTATTTTTTGTAAGGAAGTTGTATTGACAAATTAAACTGCCTGTCGGATAATTTAATCAGTAAGCCCGCCAGAAGTCGGCGGTAAAGAGATATTTAGTTTAGAGAGGTTAGAATATGAGACATTTAATTGACCCGTTGGATTTTACAAAGGAAGAAACAGAAGAACTTCTCGTACTTTCCGAGGATATACGCCGTAATCCTGAAAAATATCAGGATAAATGTGCCCACAAAAAAATAGCCACTCTTTTTTATGAGCCAAGCACACGTACAAGGCTTTCTTTTGAGTCGGCAATGATTAATCTTGGAGGAAGTGTAATAGGCTTTTCCAGTGCAAACTCATCAAGTGCATCTAAAGGCGAAAGTGTAGCCGACACAATAAGAGTAATAAGTGCATTTGCCGATATTGCGGCTATACGCCACCCAAAAGAAGGGGCACCTATGAGAGCAAGCATGTTCTCATCTATACCTGTTATAAATGCCGGCGATGGTGGACACCAGCACCCGACTCAGACTCTTGCTGATTTAGCAACTATCCGCCGCAGGAAAGGACGCCTTAATAACCTTACAATAGGTCTTTGCGGTGACTTAAAATTCGGCAGAACTGTACACAGCCTTATAAAAAGCATTTCACGCTGGGACGGCATTAAATTTATTCTTATAAGCCCTACAGAGCTTAAAGTGCCGGACTATATCATAAACGAAGTTCTTAAACCAAATAACATAGAGTTCGAGGAAACAACAGACCTTGAAGACGCTTTAGGCAAGCTTGACATACTTTATATGACACGTGTGCAGAAAGAGCGTTTCTTTAATGAAGAAGACTATGTCCGCCTTAAAGACAGCTATATACTTACCGAAAAGAAAATGGAACTGGCAAAAGAGGACATGGCTGTTCTTCACCCGCTTCCAAGAGTAAACGAAATAGCTCTGGCAGTTGACAACGATCCAAGGGCGGCTTATTTTGAGCAGGTTCAAAACGGCATGTATGTAAGAGAGGCCCTTATACTCAAATTATTAAACTTAGCGTGAAAGGATGTCAAATATGCTTAATATAGACGAAATTCAAAACGGAGTTGTTATAGACCACATAAAAGCCGGTACAAGCCGTACTCTTTCCGATATAGCCGGACTTGATAACCTTGACTGCGGTGTTGCCATAATTAAAAATGTACGCAGTACAAAAAGCGGCAAAAAAGACATTATAAAAATAGAAGGCGAAGTATCCTCAATTAATTTCGGTGTACTTGCCTATATAGACCCGGATATAACAATAAACTATATCAAAAATGGAAAAATAGTTAAAAAAGAAAAACCTGTTCTGCCTGAAACACTTGTTAATGTAATGAGGTGCAAAAATCCTCGCTGCATTACAAGCATAGAACATGAATGTGACCATATATTCAAACTTACACCAAGCGGAAAATACCGCTGCATATACTGTGAAGAAGAATTCCAGAAAAACAAAAATTTAAAATAAAAGGCGGAAAACTCAGATAAAAGAGTCAAAAAGTTAGGAAAGGTTAGAAAGAGTTAGAAAAGGTTAGAAAAAAGGTTATAAAAAGTTGAAATATAAAAACAGTGAACTTTAAATATAAAGCTCACTGTTTTTTATATACTGTTTTTATATTTCTCAAAAGCTACCCAAATAGCTATATTTAAAACAAGTATTATTAAATGAGGAGCATACGTAGCTATATCAAAACTCCCCACCGTTTTTAAAGACATATAAACGGAAAATCCCACTGCAAACATATACATTATAACATATATAGACCTTAAAAGTGTTCCGCCATACATAAGACTGATAAAAATCATAATAACGCCTGTAATATACGGCATAGCAACATAGGGGTTTATAATTTCGGCAATACGGTCACTTAAAGTATAAACCGGACTTATCATAGTGTAGTAATCAAACAGATAGAGCATCATAACAACACGAGCAAACGCCGGTTTAAAATATATAAGACCGTTATATTTTTTGTATATTGAT
>CALWHR010000061.1 GCA_944380455.1 uncultured Clostridia bacterium | reverse complement strand
GCTTTAATATGTTCTGCACGGTCTTTTTCTTTTTCAGGACGTGTAAGATCGTGTTTTTTAATAGTTCCATTTAAATATTCCTCAACAAGTGAGCAGAAGACAATGCCTGTTTGAGAGTGTCCGTTTGTTTCCAAACGGTATATATAAAGGTAAGGTTTTTCATCCTGAAACAAAACTCCGTCGGAAATCATTTTATTTAAGTTTTCGGCAGCTTTTTTGTAAACTTCAGGGGAATAAATGTCATTTACATTTTCAGTATCTATTTCTGCTTTGTCAACATGTAAAAATGAATAAGGATTATCTTTTGTTAAAGCTTTTGCTTCTTGTGAGTTTAATACATCATAAGGCGGTGCGGCTACAAGGCTTTCTTTGCCTTTAGATGGTCTAAACGCCTTAAAAGGCAGTATTATTGCCATTATTAATTACCTCCGTTTAAAATAACAGCGCGGATAATAAGTCCGCGCCACTAAATTTTTAATTTAATTTTATATTGCTTTTTATTTTTCTCTTACTATTCTTGATTTTACAACGCCTTTTAATTCTTTAAGCTCTTTAAGTAGGCTGTCGTGTTTATCGCCAAGTGAGTCGAAATCTATAATAGTATATGCCCAGTTGCCTTTGCTCTTATTAATCATGTTATCGATATTAAGGTTTTCTTTGGCAAATATAGCTGTTATTGAACCTACCATGTTAGGAATGTTTTTATGAGCTATTGTAACCCTTGCTTTGCCTGTGTAAGGAGCCTCGCAGTTAGGGAAGTTAACTGAGTTTTTAATATTGCCATATTCAATATATTCTTTAAGCTCAATGGCAGCCATAACAGCACAGTTTTCTTCTGATTCCGGTGTTGAAGCACCAAGATGAGGAAGTGTAATTACGTTTTCTTTTCCAAGAAGCTCTTCAGCTGCAAAGTCAGTAACATATTTGCTTAAAATGCCTTCATCAAGAGCAGCAGCTACAGCAGCAGAATCTACAAGTCCGCCGCGGGCAAGATTTATAAGACGAGCACCTGTTTTAAATTTTTTAAGAAGCTCCGCATTAACCATATTTTTTGTTGAGTCATTCTGAGGAACGTGGATTGTTACATAATCACTTTGAGTAACAACTTCCTCAACACTTTTTGCCAATTCTACCTGGCCTGAAATATGCCATGCAGACTGAACTGAAAGGAATGGGTCATAACCTATAACTTCCATACCAAGGGCAAGAGCGGCATTTGCTACAAGTACGCCTATAGCACCAAGACCAATTACACCCAATTTTTTGCCTGTAATTTCAGGACCGGCAAATTTCTTTTTGCCGCCTTCAACAAGTTTATCCATGTCAGGCTGACCTTTAAGTGTTTTTGTCCATTCAGCAGCTTCTGTTATTTTTCTTGATGAAATAAGAAGGGCAGCTAAAACAAGCTCTTTAACGGCATTTGCATTTGCACCAGGTGTATTAAATACAACAACACCTTTTTCGGCACATTTTTCAACAGGAATATTGTTTGTACCTGCTCCGGCTCTTGCTATACATAAAAGTGATTCCGGAATGTTGTAGTCGTGCATGTCAGCACTTCTAACAATTATTCCATCTGGATTTTCAAAGTCAGATGATACTTTAAACTCCTCTGCTGGAAGTTTTGCTAAGCCCTTTGGTGAAATGGCATTAAGTGTTAATATATCATACATTTTATTTACGCTCCTTTACTTTTAGTATTTTATATTCAAAAGATATAGAATTTTCAAATTATATAAACTGTGTACTGGTTACTTATTCTCAAGCTCAAATTTACCCATAAATTCAACAAGCTTTTTAATGCCTTCAACCGGCATAGCGTTATATATAGAAGCTCTCATGCCGCCTACTGTTCTGTGGCCTTTAAGGTTTACAAAGCCGTTTGCTTTTGCTTCTGCTATAAATTTAGCATTAAGCTCTTCAGTAGGAAGTATAAATGGTACATTCATAAGTGAACGGTCATGAGGTCTTACTGTGCCCTTGAAAAGTTTTGAGTTATCAAGGAAATCGTAAAGTATAGCTGCTTTTTCGCGGTTTATTTTTTCCATAGCATCTACGCCGCCCATTTTTTTAACCCACTTAAATACAAGACCAGCAAAATAAATTGAATATGTAGGCGGTGTGTTGTAAAGTGATTTTTCTTTAGCATGTGTAGCGTAGTTAAGCATTGTAGGAGTAAAGTCCATTGCGTTGCCTATAAGGTCGTTTCTTATAATTACAACTGTAACTCCGGCAGGTCCAAGGTTTTTCTGAGCTCCGGCAAATATAAGGCCGAATTTTGAAATATCATATCTTTCGGCAAGTATGTTTGAGCTCATATCGCCTACTTTTGGAACATTTCCTGTGTCAGGTATCATATTATCTGGAATATGAGTGCCGTAAATTGTGTTATTAAGTGTCATGTAGAAATAATCAGCATCTTTATCGAATTTAGCTGGGTCAAGCTCTGGAATATAAGAGAATGTTTTATCCTCTGATGAAGCAACAACATTTACAGTTCCGTATCTCTGTGCTTCGGAAATGGCTTTTTTAGACCACTGACCTGTTTTAACAAAGTCTGCCTTATTGTTTTTGTTCATAAGGTTTAAAGGAATCATAGCAAACTGTGTTGAACCGCCTCCCTGAAGGAAAAGCACTGTATAATTATCAGGTATATTCATAAGCTCTCTTAAATCAGCCTCAGCACCAAAAATAATGTTCTCAAAATCTTTAGAACGGTGGCTCATTTCCATAACTGACATACCGGTATTGCCGTAGCAAACAAATTCTTTCTGTGCCTGTTCAAGAACTTCCAAAGGAAGCATAGAAGGTCCTGCTGAAAAATTATAAACTCTATCCATTGACATAATAAAAATCCTCCTCTTTATATTTTCAGTATTAATAATATAATATTTTATAATAAAAAAACCCGTCCCAGTACACTAAAAACTGGGACGGAATTACCCGCGTTGCCACCCGCATTGGCACAGAAAAACTGTGTCCGCTCGTATAAGCTGTAAAGGGCTTTCCCTTCCGATTCATCACCGGCGGCTAAGAAAATGGAACGCCTTTTTGGCTGTACGGCTTGCACCAACCGCCGATTCTCTAAACAGTTACAAAGGTTTAGTTTTCCTCAACGTCATTTTAACTATACTTGAATTTGAAATTAATGAAGATTATAGCACACTAAAAAAATATTGCAAGAGAAATTTTAAAATTTTTGTAATAAAGTATTATTTTGTTTGCATTAAAATGCCAAAGTGAAATATTTACAGTAAATATATTGATTAATTCTTGGTTTGATGATATACTTACTAAGTTATTGATGTATAAAAAATGCAAAATCATCAAAAAGATAATCCGCAGACAGAAGGTCGTTGGTTATACATAAGGATAGTAGGTTTCATTTGCCGGAATAACTCAGTTGGTAGAGTAACTGATTCGTAATCAGTAAGCCGTGGGTTCAAGTCCCATTTCCGGCTCTTTATAAAAAACGGTTAAAGCATAATGTTTTAGCCGTTTTTTTAGCCTCAAATTTATTTAAGTACAGACGAAATATTTCCATATCTGTTTCGATATCCCTTATAAATCTTCCTGCAAGCTCTACTGACATACAAAGCTTAAAAACTTGTAAGCCAAAAATCTTTTTAATTATAGTATTTATTTTTATAAATTCAAGCTTTTAAATTTTATAATTGATACTTACTTTTTCAGCAAGTTTTAAATTCACCAAGAGCAATTCTTCCAAAAGATAGTATGAACGCATATATCAACAAGTTATATCCGTATTGTCAATGGCAAATTAGCAGTATATTGTATTGGAAATGGTCTTGTAAAAAAGATTTAGAAATTCTATGAGAATATAAAGACAGATTGCTTATAGCAATTGATAATAGTGAATTGGAAAACAAAGCCTTGATTATAAGTAATGAACGGACAGCAGGAAATTTCAATCTCTGCAAAATAGCTGATAAATTTCAAATTACTATATTTTTAATCAATCATAATAGAATGAGAGAACAAAGGTACAATCCATTTAGTTTCAGATATAACGGATTTTCAGGACACTTCCGAAACAGTTTTTATTATGACTGATATTTAAGAAAATTATTGCTTGTTAACCTGTTTTTGTATTTAATATTATTTTTTATAAAAGATTAAAAAATTCATAGGATTTTTCTTAAAATTTTATGAATATAATCAATATATTATTATGTATTTTAATCTAACATAAATAATATTGAAGTATAATTTTTATTGTGATATACTTAAACAAAATACCTATGTATAAATACTATATAGTGTTGGGAGGAGGTATATGTGAATAAATCTAAAATTGATGTTATGAATTTAATTATGAAAATTTTGGAATGTTTATCCCAAAAAAAGGCTGCAACAGCACAAGAAATTGCAAAATTTATTGATATGGATGAATCTTCTCTTAACAAGTATTTATCAGATATGGTTAATGCAGAATTTATTAGCTTTGACACATTAGACCAGCAATTTACATTATCAACAAAATTATTTATGCTTGTTAGAGAAAATGAAAGAAATACACTTCTTAGATTAATAGCACACCCTTATCTTGCAGAACTTTCTAAAAATCTTGGAGTAACAGTAGTTTTAGCTATTTTGGAAAATAAAACCGATTTGGTTATTTTAGATTCAGTTAAAAAAAATGACGGCCTTATTTTTGATCATGCGTACACAACAAAACAGCGAGCCCATGCGTCGGCTGCGGGGATGGTTGCTTTTGCATTCAATCCTATTGAATGTTTTGAAATGTATATAAATAAATATGGACTTCCTCGCCTTACTAAAACTACAATATGCGAAAAGAAAGAAATATATAAAGTATTAGATTGTGTTAGAAAAAAAAGGTTACATGATAGATGATTGTAATTCTGTTGATTGGGTTATTGGTTGGGCAGCTCCAGTTTTAGATGCAGAAAAAAATTTTGTTGCAGTTGTAGCGTGTTCTTCTCCAAGAACAGATTATTATTTAAAAAATATAGATAATTATATGATAGAGATAGTAAAATCTGCAAATGAGATTGCAGATATGTGGAGTAAACGTGTAATTCGTTAAATTTTGTGAATTTATATTTTTTAGAGGAATGTTTTATGACTTCACAGACAATTAAAAAAATTCAATCCGTGGAGCGCGTAATTAATATACTGCGCTGCTTTGAGCAATACGAGGAACTAACACTTACGGAGATAAGCCAGATGGTTGGACTACATAAAAGTACAACTGCTGGACTTGTAAATACACTTAGAGCAGAAAAATTTTTGGAAAATAACGGAAATGGCAGCAAACTAAAAATAGGAACAGGACTTTTGCATATATGTGCTAATGCAAACCGTTCATTAAAAGATATATGTCAGCCTATATTGAATGATTTGTATAAAAAAACTAAAGAAACAGTTTGTTTAGCTGTACCGATGGAGAATGGTGTAAGAAGTATTTCTAAGTATGACAGTTTACAGCAAGTACGTGTAACTATAGAAATTGGAAATATATCTCCATTTTACTGCTCGGCTATGGGAAAAGCAATTTTAGCTTTTTGGAAAGAACATGAAATTAGAGATTATTTAGATCAGGTAAACTTAAAAAAGCATACTGAAAAGACGGTAGTAGAAAAAGGCTTAATTATGAAAGAATTGCTGGAGATTAGAAATTGCGGGTATGCTGTAGATATTGAAGGAATGGAAAGCGGTGTATTTTGTGTTGCTGCTCCTATTATAGATTCTATGCGCCAGCCAATAGCCAGCATTGGTGTATATGCACCTATTAACCGTATGAAAAATGAAAATATTGAAAAAACTATTCTTACGGTTTGCACTGCAAAAAATTATATTGAAAATAACATTTTGTGATTATTTGTTAGTTTATGTAAGATAAATAACTAAATATATTTGAGAAAAAACCTCCTTTGTTATAATAATGTGTTTCAATTGACACAAAACAAAGGGGGTTTTTTATTAGCTTATTATAATGAATAAAGAAATACTGCAAATGTGATGCTGTATTATCATTGATGTATATTATTCAGTAATTTATTTATAATGATTTTTTAAAATATCTCAATATAAAATAGTAAGCAATATCAGCTTTCTTACCTATGCAATGTCAAAAAAGCATATGAAAGAGCTTATTATCATGTCATATTATAATTTTATTCTTATTTTTCTGTTGTTTCAAACAGACATATATTTTATCAATCAGAAACATTTGACTTTTGCTATCTTAATTCATGAATTTTTATTCCCATAATATAGATACGTATAATAAATTTAGTATAGATCTATTTAGTCTTGAAAATGATTTTTATTAATTAATAATGAGCGTAGTTTTTATTTTTTATATGTATTATAAGATTTAATTTTGATTCTAAAAAAAGAATAGTAGCAAAGACGGGAGTTTGAAGATAGAGAATTGATTAATAAATATCGTTTTTTTAGAATTATGATTAAATAGATTAAAATGTTTTATTAAACGGTTTCATTTTGAATAATAAATACGATATTGTAAAACTTTTTTAATTTATAATTGATATACAAAATTACTATATTATAGAACTATAAGATTAAAAACAGACGGATAAAAGCTGAAAATGTTATAAAATATAGCTGATAATCAAGGATAATATAAAAAATAAACAAAAATGAAGATTAGATTTTATGTACGATAATATGAAACAATTTATTTACAAATTACTATAACGATGATATTATAAATGTAACGGTATTGTAGTTTAATAATTTTAAGGAGATGATATGTATGAAAGCACAAGAACAGATTTTAATTAACTGGATTGATGAGCACACGGACGATTTAATTCAAACGGCAAAAGACCTTATTTCTTTTAAAACAATTTCAAGTGCTCCGGATGCCAATGAACGGTATGACAAAATCAATGAATACATTGCATCTGTTTTTAGAAAAATGGGACTTGAAGGAAAAGTTGTAAGACGCGGAGAAAACGGAAGTCCAAACTTTGTTGTGGTTATGAAGGGTACTGGCGGCGGTAAAAATTTAGGTATGGGCGGTCATACAGATGTTGTCCCAGCTGATGAACCTGATTGGATTACTGGAAGCGGATATGAGGCTAAGGTTATTGACGGAAAATTATATGGCCGCGGTGCAGCTGATATGAAGGGCGGATTGGCAGCTTGTATTACAGCAATTAAGGCTCTTTATGAAACAGGCGTTAAGCTGGCAGGAGATGTAGTTTTTGTAGCTTCTTGTGATGAAGAAGTAGGCGGTTTTAATGGAATGGTTTATGTTGTTGAATCCGGTTCAGTTAATGTTGATTATTTTATAAATGCTGAACAAACCAATATGAAAGCTATGACAGGCTATAAAGGCAACTGCTGGCTCAAAGTTACCGTTAAAGGCTCACCGGCTCATGGCAGCACACCTCATCTTGGCATAAATGCTATTGAGAAAGCATCGGAAGTTATAGATATCATTAAAAAAACAGGCTTTACATGGGAAGAACATCCGTTTATGGGCAAATCAACAATCAATATTGGAACTATAAGCGGCGGAACAGCTAAAAATGTTGTTCCTGGAGAATGCAGCTTTACTATGGATGTAAGAATGATTGAAGGTCAGACTCATGAATCAATTATTGAGGAAATGAGAGCATTATTCAAAAAGATGATGAGAGAGGACAAAGACCTTAATATTTCTGTTGATTTTGAATCTGAAGGAACAAAGCCTATTATCATACCTGATAGTGAAGAGATAGTTCAAGTTCTTAAAGAGTGCGGCAAAGAGATTACAGGAAAAGAACTTGTTACAGACAGTTTTATTTCAGCAGGCGATATGAATCATTATCTTGTCAGGGGAATACCTGGAATTATGTGTGGTCCGGGCAGCTTATCAGATATACATAAAATAAATGAATTTTGTTATGTTTCTGAGCTTATTGAAGCAGCAAAACTTTATTCATTGGCAGCTATGAGACTTTGCAAATAAATTTAGAGGTATTTGTTCAATGCGAAAGGGATGATTTTATGAAGAAGATAAAAAGTATAGTTGCATTGATTTTAATGGTTGTATTAGCAATTGGGTCGTTAAGCGGATGCGGCGGAAGCAGCAGTTCAAATTCTTCAAGTGCAAGTTCAGGAAGCGTATCAACTGCTCAAGCTGATAGCGGTTCTTCTAAAGATAAAGTTGTTATAAAAGCAGGACTTACAGCCAATGTAGGCAGTCCGGAGTATATTTATTACATGAAATTTGTTGAAGAGCTTGAAAAACTTATGCCGGGTTATTTTGATGTACAGGTTTTTGATTCTGGAACTCTCGGAGCTGAGCGAGAATTAATTACAGCTGTTTCTATGGGTACATTGGAAAGTACACTGGTTTCAGATGCAGCAATAAATATGGTTGACTCTCTTCCTATGGCTGAAATAGGAAATGTTCCATTCCTTATAAAATCAACAGATGCTATGTTTGAGGTGCTTGACGGATTTTTAGGTGACAAACTTAAAGAAGAGTATGCTAAACGTGGCTTTGAACTTGCATCTTTTGGCTTGTTTGGCAGTGTAGAACTTGGAAATTCAAAACACGAAATCAAAACTCCGGAAGATTTAAAGAATTTAAAGATTCGCGTTTGGGAGGCAGAAGGTCCTTTTAGATGGCTGGAAAATGCAGGTGCACAGCCTACAGTTATGGGATTTGGAGAAGTTTATACTGCTTTGCAGCAGAAAACTATTGATGGAGTTTTAACCAGTGAAAATAACTTTAATGTGCAGGGATTCCGTGAAGTATGTAATTATATTACAGCTTTTGGAATTTTTACAAATTATCGTACACTTGTATTCTCAAAATCCTGGTTTGATGGTCTTGAACCTGAAGCTCAGGAAGCAATTCGTCAGGCATCGAAAGCTGCTCAGGATTATTGCAAAGAAGAGCAGGCGCCTAATGAACGCAGCAAACAGCTTGAAATGTTAGAAGAAGCAGGATGTACAGTTACATATTATACAGATGAAGAACGCCAGGCATTTGTTGATCAGTGTAAAGACCTTTGGCCTGAATTCAGAGAGATGATTGGTCCAGAAATATTTGATCAGGTAGAAGAAGCTATGTATGGTAATTAAATTTTATTCAATAGTAGTTTTCTTTAAGGGGGACTGGCATGAATAATAAGTTTTTTAAATGTATAAACCGTTTTGAAGATGTTATAGGTGCAATATTGATGTTCATAATAATTGCTTTAGGTTTTGTGCAGGTAGTTTTCAGATATGTATTTCATATGCCTTTGGCATGGACGGAAGACTATATAATGTTTTCATTTGTCTGGATGATATACTTTGG
The DNA here is from genome assembly GCA_944380455.1 of uncultured Clostridia bacterium. Taxonomy (GTDB): domain Bacteria; phylum Bacillota; class Clostridia; order Lachnospirales; family Anaerotignaceae; genus Neoanaerotignum_A. The sequence continues at coordinate 622 of CALWHR010000061.1, read as the reverse complement.
AGCGTCAATGTGCACAAGGGAAGGTAAACATGTTTGTGTAGATATGTTTATGGAAAGACTTCCGTTTAAGACAAAAACAATAGAGACTATTATTGTTGATATATTATGGATGGTATTTTGTATTGTACTTTTTAAATATGGTATTGATCTTACAATTATGAGTGCCGAGAGAGGAGCAACTACCGTAGCAACTAAAATACCATTATGGATAGGATATGTAAGCGTTCCGGCTGGAATGGTGCTTATGTTTATACGCCTTATAGGAAAATTAAAAAGCGATATTATGGCACTTAAGAAAGGGGATGAATAAGTATGGAAGCTGCTGTAATTATGTTAGGATTGTTCTTTGTTTTAATTGTAATGCGCGTACCTATGGATGTTTCCATTGGCTTATCATCTATAGTAGGACTTCTTGTGGCCGGTCTTCCTCTTTCAATGCTGGGACAGGCTTCATTTGAAGCATTGTTTTCATTTTCTATTGTAGCTATACCATTTTTCATATTGGCCGGCAATCTTATGACAGAAGGCGGAATATCTAAGAATTTAGTTGACTTGGCTTATATGCTGGTTGGAAATATTACAGGTGGTTTAGCTATGGTAGTAGTAGTAGCAAGTGCGTTTT
>CALWHR010000060.1 GCA_944380455.1 uncultured Clostridia bacterium | reverse complement strand
CGAATCTCGTTTCGCGCTTTTTTTATTTAGTTTATTTAATGGGCTATCGCCAAGCGGTAAGGCACAGGACTTTGACTTCTGCATTCGTTGGTTCGAATCCAACTAGCCCAGCTCATTAAATAAAATGGTGGGGTATCGCCAAGCGGTAAGGCAACGGATTCTGATTCCGTCATTCGCAGGTTCAAATCCTGCTACCCTAGTTTTTGCCCAGATAGCTCAGTTGGTAGAGCAGAGGACTGAAAATCCTCGTGTCCTTGGTTCGATTCCGAGTCTGGGCACTTACCCCTTCAGCAATTGCTGAAGGGGTTTTTTGATTTTATATTATGTGCAAAAAAAGCGCGGAGTTATCCGCGTTTTTTTTATGCAATTTCTAAATTTAAAATCACGAATATGACAGGTGATTTTATTTATGAAGTTTTCTAATATATATGTATTTATTACAATCCTTAACTTCGTAATCTAAATCAATAATATTTAAAATATCTTCTCTTATATAAGTTTTGCCGTAACTATTTATAGCACCATTTTCAAAATTAATTTCTCTATTTGAGATATTTATTTTTACGTTTTTTGAGCTTATACCGCAAGGTTTTATGTAGTTTGCAGGAGTAAAATATATTAATGCTGCTCCTGCAATTAAGCTTATGACTGCTAAATATATGGTTTTTAATATGCACATTTTAACACCTCTTATTTACCATTTGCATAATTTTAGCTGATAAGCATAAATTAATAAAAATATTTTACTGCAAAATGCGGTTAAAGTCAATACCGCATAATGCGGTATTATATACTTTTCATGGTGATTTTATGTATAAGAGGATAAGGGATTTAAGAGAAGACAGCGACCTTACGCAAAAGCAACTGGCCAGTTATTTGCATTGCTCTCAGCAGGTATACAGCAACTATGAATTAGGGCAGCGAGATATACCGACGTCTGTTTTAATTGCCTTGGCTAAGTTTTATAATACGAGTACGGATTATATATTGGGTTTAATAGATGAAAAGTAATACAAATATTACGGTTTTGACTGAAAGTTTAAAAATTTCAGTTTATATTTCTAAACACAAATTTACCTAACTGCAGATAAGAAGATGAAATTAAAATCACTTTATTTGACATTTATAAACAAAGCAATTTGTAAAAAATAAAAAAATTTACGAAAAAACTCTTTTATTTTTGGTGGAAGTTTAAGAAAGGTTATATTGACTTAGGCAGTTTTTGGATATAAAATAATTTCATGTGATATTAAAATTTATATACTTAGAGAGGTGCGAAAAATGTTAAAATTTACATCAACAGAAAATGCTCCTGCAGCTATTGGTCCATATTCACAGGCTGTAGAAGTTAACGGTCTTCTTTTTGCTTCAGGTCAGGTTGCTCTTATGCCAGGTACAGGCGAGATTGCTGGTACTACAATTGAAGAGCAGACAGAAAGAGTTTGCCAGAACATCAAAGGCATTCTTGAGGCAAACGGCCTTGGATTTGAAGATGTTGTTAAAACAACTTGCTTCCTTGCAGATATCAATGATTTTGGTACATTCAACGAGATTTATGGAAAATATTTCGTAAGCAAACCAGCTCGTTCATGTGTAGCTGTTAAAGATTTACCTAAAAAACTTCTTTGCGAAGTTGAAGTTATTGCAGCAATGAAGAAATAATTTTAAATTTTAAAAGTAAAAAATAAAAGCCATGCGGTTATGCATGGCTTTTTGTTATGCACTTAAACAAAAACACCGAATTAGTTTATACATTTACTAAGCCGGTGGTTTGGATTATGTTTTTACTCTCTTTCCTTATTAAAGTTTATGTTTTTATAAATATACCATAAACTTACTTACTGAAATATGAATCAGCTTTTTTTGGAAATGTTTCGAATGTGCATATAAACTGTATTTTTGGATATTCCCATCATATCGGCTATTTTAACTACGGAGTCTTTAAAGTTAAATATGCCTTTGTCGTTAAGTATGGCAATTATTTCTTTGTTTTTATTTGATGTTGTAATATTTCGGTCGTTATATACTATATCAGAAGCTTCTTTAAGTGAGATTTTAAGTAATTCATCAACATCATCTACAAAACTTTCAGCAAAAGCTGTATTATGCGAGTCGGAATTATTAATACTGAATTTTGCCAGTACATCAGCTAAAGGAGTATTAAGATAATAGTTAATGCAAAGCAGGCCGATTATATAACCTTTTTCACCTATAATGGCTATGGAGCAGCTTTTAAGAGGTATTCCGTCCATTGTTTTGTTAAAATATGACATATGTTTTTGGGATTCATTTTCACTAAGACTTTTAACCATTGACAGTCCAAGGTCTGTAATAGGAGAGCCTTCTTTTCTTCCGGTATGCTGTCCGTTTATTATTTTAATAACTGAATGTTCAAGGTTTCCTAAGCTATGTATTACTATTTCACAGCCTTCGCCTAAATATTCAGCAAGGCCTTCAGCAAGTATCTTGTACGAATTAAGAATAGCATAGTCAGCCTTTGATAATGAAACCGGTTTTTGCTTCATAATTTTACCTCCTAACAAAATAGTTTATTTAAAGAACATTATTTTATCCAATGATTATATTTTTAGTATATACGAATTTTTCAGAATATCAATAGATTTTAAATAAAATATTGACAATTTTAATATTTTGAACAATAATTAAAGTGATTTTTTTAATTGAAACATACTATTTTAATATAAGCTGTATTATCAATTACAGGCTTAAACAGTCTTATTTGATAGATTTAAAAATAAACAAGCTTTTTTATGGGGATTTATACATATGAAATAAGCAAGTATAAACACTCATTTATTTTTTAATTAAAGTATAAAATATATTACAAATTAGGGAGAGGGAAGAAGTGTCAAAGAAAGTATCTGAGTTTGACAGGTATGAAAGAATGAAAAGACTGGAAAAAGAGGCAGAGGCTGAAAAAAGAAAATCCGCTATAGGATATGGCAAAAAGAGTAAAAAAAGCAGAGGTGGGCAGCAGATAAAAGGCCGGTTTATAGACTTTGACGATGATTATGATTATTAATTAATAAATAAAGTTTAGTGTAAGCAAAAAGGAATATATAAAAATATATATTCCTTTTTTGTTTTGGCAAATTATGACACGTCTTTTAATTATAATACACATAGAGGTGATAAATTATGATTAAGACGGCTGAAAAAATAAACGGCGATTTATTGGAAAATACTGCGCAAAAAAGATTATCGGAACAAAGTACTGCTTTGAATAGTATAAAACTTTTTTTAAAACCCGCCGCCTACTGCGCTATGGCTCTGTTAATGGGAAGGCTAAGTCTGATAGGCGGAATGAGTCCGGCTGGTATTGCTTTTTGCTGGGCATTAGCCGGTAAAAGCGCTTTGTTTTATCCGGCATGTCTGTTTTCACTTTTGGGTTATATGTCCAGAAGTTCTGAAGGCATAATGCAGTATATGGCATCACTTTTTTTATTAGTGGTGCTTGGGTTTGCCGCAGAAAAAAAGATACCGTTATTAAATACAGCAAAAAAAGCCGTTTTTCCGGCTGTTTGTGTTCTTTTAGGCGGAACTGCTTATTTTATATATACTTCAGAAACCTACATACTTATTAAATCGGTTTTTGAAGCTGTATTTTGTGCAGGACTCTGGATAGTATTTTACAAAACAGCAGAATTGGCAGAAAAAGGGATTAAACTGCCGCTTACAGAACATCAGCAGGCAGCGGTCTTATTTATAACAGCTTTAAGCGCAGCAGCATTTACCGGCATTAAAATATTTGTGTTTGATATACATACTGTTGTATGTGTTTTTACAATTCTTGCTACAGGTATTTCTTTTTCATTTTATTCCGTATATTTTGGTGTTATGCTGGGATTTGTGCTTTTGCTCTGCGGCGGGGCTGATGAAGCATTTTTCGGCATGATTTGTCTTTCTTCGCTTATGTGCGGTCTTTTCAGCAGAGGAAGCAAAACATCAGCTCTTGTGTCGTTTGCTGCAGGAGGTGTTTTAGCCGCTTTTTATTCGGGTATGGAATCGGATGTTTACATGGCTTTTTCGGCCTTGGGTGGAGCATGTATTTTTCTTATTGTTCCTGATAAAATATTCAGTATGCTTAATAAACTGACAAAAGCCAAAGCTGAGGACGTTTCAGTATATATTGAAAATGCAAAAGATTTATTTGATACTCAAAGCCGGAATTTTGCTTCAGCCTTCCGCTCTCTTGCAGAAGCTTTTGAGCCGGAAAAAGAACTTACTACACAAACACCTCGCAAAAAGAATGACGCCATTATAGACGATGCCGCAGGAAGAGTATGCCGTGACTGTACAATGAATGTTTACTGCTGGAATATAAAAAGCTGTGAAACTTTAAGCGGTTTTTATTCCCTTATCGGGCAGTATGATAAAAACGGTATGGCAGACGAAAGTGTTTTGCCTGAGGAATTTAAGATGTACTGTATTAAGCCTAAAAAATTATGTGAGGCTATTGATACATCTTGCCGGGTTATTAAAAATAATGCTCTTTGGTATAGCCGTTTTGAAAAGAGCAGAAGTGTTATATCAGAACAGCTCTATTCTGTTGCAAACATTATAGACGGCATGGCTAAAAATGTGAAAATAGACGATATACCTTCGGAAGCCGAAGCGGACGAAATTAAGAAGAAGCTTATTTTGGCAGGATTAAATGTACAGCAGGTTTATGTTTTTAAAGAGCCTTCAGGAAGGCGGGTTATAAATATAAAACGCAGTAAATGCACTTTTGAAAGCGGTGACTGTACGGCTGTTATACTGCCGGCAGTTAATTCCGTATGTTCAGGAAGCTTTGTAAAAAGCTCTGCCCTGTGTGCAAAAGGGAATGGTTTATGCACTATAACTTTAAGACAGGCAGACAGTTTTGGTTTTAAATACAGTGTATGCGCCGAAAAACGGTATGACAGTGACGTATCGGGAGACAGTTATTTGGTTGAAGAAAACGAAAACGGTGTTCTTACAGTTGCTGTAAGCGACGGAATGGGTTCGGGCAAAGCGGCAAAAGATGAAAGCTCCGAAGCATTGAGGCTTTTAAGCAAGTTTTCTTCATCAGGTTTTGATGCCGGACTTTCAGCGGGAATATTAAACAGTGTTCTTTTGGGGCGTGGTGACGGGGAGTTATTTACAACTCTTGACGTGTGCTGCATTAACATGTATACAGGCCGTGGACGGCTTATTAAAAACGGCGGTTCAACGGCCTTTATAGTCCGCGGCGGAAAAGTGACTTCTGTGCGCTCCACATCACTGCCTATAGGAATACTTAAAGATGTTGACTCAGATATTACAGAGTTTAATATGCAAGACGGTGATATACTGCTTATGGTAACAGACGGTGTTGTTGATTTTGCCGGTAAAGACGGTGGCGAAGGATTAATAGAAAATGTAGTGCGGAAAAATAAAGGCAATGATATTTCGATATTGTCCAAAGCCGTTATTAACGAAGCTGTAAAAACACAAAAAGGCCGCTGCAGGGACGATATGCTGTGCGTATGCGTTAAAATATTTGAAAAACGATAAACTCTAATGTATTATAAACATATCCGTTAATGCGGATATGTTTTTTTGTTCGGGGGTATTAAAATGTCCGGTATGTATCTAAAAGCTGTTAATACGGTTAAAAAATACAATATGCTCTTTAAAGGGGCAAAGATTGTAACAGGTGTTTCAGGCGGTGCTGATTCTACAGCGCTTTTGCTTTTTTTATGTTCTCTAAAAGAAAGCTATAATTTAGAGATTTATGCAGTTCACGTTCATCATGGAATAAGAGGCGAGGAAGCAGACAGAGATATGCGCTTTGTTGAGGACTTATGTAAAAAACTTAATGTTGAGTGTACTGTAAAACATCATGATGTAGTCAGCATTTCAAAAGAAAAAGGCATATCCGAAGAAGAAGCCGGAAGAGAAGTGCGGTATAAAGATTTCAGAGAAGAGCTTGAAAAAAGGAACGCTGATTTTATAGCAGTTGCCCATAATATGAACGACCAAGCTGAAACGGTTATAATGCGCCTTTGCCGCGGAAGCGGCTTAACAGGTATGGCTGGAATACGCCCGGTAAGGGGGAATATTATACGCCCGCTTATAGACTGTTTCAGAAGTGAAATAGAGGAGTATTTGGAATTTAACAATCAAGAATATATAAATGACAGTACTAATTTTAAAGAGGACTATACCAGAAACCGAATACGCCTAAATGTACTGCCGTATCTTTCAAGCCAGATTAACAGCAGTGCTATGGAAAACATAGCCAAAAGCGCTGTTTTGCTCAGGGAAGAAGATGACTATATTAATTCTTTGGCCTTAGAAAAACTAAATGAAATTACAGTTAAAAAAGAAAAAAATTCTGTTTCTTTAAATTCTGAGAAACTTTGTCGTATAAATCCGGTGCTTCAAAGGCGTATAATACGTATGGGACTTCTTGCTCTTAAAAAGGACATAAAGGACATATCTCTTAATCATGTGGATTCGGTGCTTAAAATAGCCTCAAAAGGCGGGCATATTGATATGCCTTCAGGATTTTGTGCTGATATAAGCTGCGGTATTTTAAAGCTCCGCCTTGGAAAAACACAAAATCATGATTTTCTGTACAAATTGGAATTGGACAAGCCTGTATTTGTTAAGGAGTGCGGCATGTATTTTTTAATGACTAAAAATGCCGAATTTTTAAAAGAAAAACATAATTATTTGTATACTAAAGTCTTTGATTGTGATAAAATATCTATTAATCCTGAAATAAGGAACAGAAAAAACGGTGACAAAATAATCATTAATAAAAACGGCGGAACCAAAAAGCTGAAGGATATTTTTATTGATAAAAAAATACCTAAAGATGAAAGGGATAATATACCTGTTATAGTTACGGGAAAGGATATAGTATCTGTTTGGGGTATACGCGACAGCGCGTATTTTATGCCGGGAAATAACAAAGAAAACGAATTGTTTATTCACGCTTGGAGGAAAGATTATGATTGAAAAAATAAGCACACTTATTTCCAAAGAAGAAGTTGAAAAAAGAATTGCCGAAATAGGCGCTCAGATAGAAAAGGACTATGCCGGAAAAGACATACATTTTATTTGTATACTTAAAGGCGGTGTTGTTTTTATGACAGACCTTGCAAGAGCCATTCATCAGAACGTATACATGCATTTTATGGATGTATCAAGCTATGGAAATTCTACCGAAAGCAGCGGCAATATAAAAATACTTATGGACCTTGATGAGCCAATTGACGGCAAAGACGTGCTTATTGTAGAGGATATAATCGACTCAGGAAGAACATTAAGCATACTTAAAGACGTACTTTTAGCCAGAAAGCCGGCAAGTCTTAAAATATGCACACTTCTTGACAAGCCTGACAGAAGGGTTTCTCATGTGGATATAGACTATACAGGTTTTAAAATTCCTGACGAATTTGTTATAGGATGCGGTCTTGATTACGCTCAAAAATACAGAAACCTTGATTACATAGGTATTATTTCATTTGAAGAAGAATAAAATTAAAAAAAATAAGCATACTAAATTACCGCCTTATATTTGGCGGTAATATTTTTATCTGAGTTTAAATTTGGCTTTAAAAATTGCTGTTTGACCGGATATGTGCTATAACGGCTTTAGAGTGTGTTAAATTTTTCTAAGGCACTTGATTTAAGTTGTATTTACAATTTAATTATGATAAAATATTAAATTATTGGCTGGAAAGAGGTTTGTATTTTACTTTTTTTTCAGTATGAATGTGAATTTAACCGGTGTTTTTTCGCGGTTTGACATATTCTTATATAAAATTTATTCCATTGGGAGGCATGAAGTTGAAAAAGTACTACAAAAGTTTTGGCCTGTATGCCATTATTTTCATTATTGTTTTAAGCATTCTGGCTTTTATCAATCAGGACTATGTTGCGCCGCAGACAACGACGTATACATACAGCGACCTTTTCCAGAAAATAGAGGCCGGAGAGGTTTCTAAAATTTATATTCAGAATAATTCTGATGCCATTAATTACGGCACGGTAAAGGCAGAGCTTAAAGACGGCACTGTTATACAGAGCAATGTTCCTTCTTTAAGCGGTTTTTCAGAGTATATTGACCAGAAAATAGTTGAGGATAACCTTGATGTAACAGTTGAGGATATTCCAAAAACCAATATGCTTGGCTCTATACTTCCGTCGCTTATAATGATGATACTTGCCGTTGTTATTTTCTCGTTTATGTTCCAGAAAATGCAGGGCGGCGGCGGAAAGATGATGTCTTTCGGCAAAAGCAAGGCTAAAGTAACAATAGACGATAAAAACAGAGTTACATTTGATAATGTAGCCGGTCTTGATGAGGAAAAGGCCGAGCTCAGCGAGATTGTTGAGTTCTTAAAAGATTCCAAAAAATTCCTTGACTTAGGCGCAAGAATACCCAAGGGCGTTCTTCTTGTAGGCCCTCCGGGAACAGGTAAAACACTTCTTGCAAAGGCTGTAGCAGGAGAGGCTAAAGTACCATTTTTCTCTATTTCAGGCTCTGACTTTCTTGACATGTTTGTTGGTGTTGGTGCTTCACGTGTTAGGGATTTGTTTGACCAGGCAAAGAAAAACGCGCCTTGTATTGTGTTTATAGATGAGATTGACGCCGTGGGCAGACGCAGAGGCGCGGGTCTTGGCGGCGGACACGACGAAAGAGAACAGACATTAAATCAGCTCCTTGTTGAAATGGACGGTTTCGGCATTAACGAAGGCGTTATAGTTGTAGCGGCTACAAACAGAGCTGATATACTTGACCCTGCTATATTAAGACCGGGACGTTTCGACAGACAGGTTTATGTTGGCAGACCTGATGTTAAGGGCCGTGAAGCCATACTTAAAGTACACGCAAAGGGTAAACCGTTAGCTGACGATGTGGATTTAAGTGTTGTGGCTAAAACAACTTCAGGCTTTACGGGTGCAGACCTTCAGAACCTTCTTAACGAAGCAGCTCTTCTTTCTGCAAGAGACGGCAAAAAGAAAATTGACATGGAAGAAATACAGAAGGCTTTTGTTAAAGTTGGTATAGGTACTGAAAAGAAATCAAGAAAGATAAGCGAGAAAGAAAAGCTTATTACTGCTTACCACGAAAGCGGACACGCGGTGCTCTTTGAGCTTTTAAGTGAGCTTGACCCTGTTCACAGTATATCCATTATACCTACAGGCATGGCAGGCGGTTACACAATGCCGCTTCCTGGCGAAGACAGAATGTATATAACTAAAAAAGCCATGGAGCAGGAAATAATAAGCTTTTTAGGCGGCCGTGCTGCGGAATATATTATATTTAAAGACGTAACAACAGGCGCTTCAAACGATATCCAGCGTGCGACAGCCATGGCAAGAAGCATGGTTATGAAATATGGTATGAGCGACAGGCTTGGACCTATACAGTTTGGTGATGACCAGGACGAGGTATTCCTTGGACGCGAGATAGCGCACTCAAGAAATTACGGCGAGGAAGTAGCGGCAGCTATTGACGAAGAAGTTAAGAAGATGATGGATACCGCTTATTCGGAAGCCATAAGAATTTTAACTGAAAATATAGATGCGCTTCATGCTTCTGCCAAACTTCTTGTAGAAAAAGAAAAGCTCACAGGCGACGAGTTCAGAAAGATACTTGAAAACCCAAAAGCTGTTCTGCTTGAAAATATGGAAGAAAACAGCAGTGAAGAAAATTCACAGCAGGCAGACGAGCAGAGCAGTATAAAGCAGGAAACACCTTCTGATGAAAATACAGACGTATCCAAAAAGGTATCATTGGATAAGGCTGAGACAGAAGATAAAAGTCAAGGCAGAGAAGAATAATATTTAAAATTAATATATAAACGAAAGGATGATTATAAATGGAATATAATGTACGCCAAGGTATGACAAACGAAATGGAATATGTTGTAACAAAAGATGCAACAACAGCGCATTTCAGCCATGACTGCCCTGTTTTTGCAACACCTGTTATGATTAACTGGATAGAGCAGACATGTCTTAAACTCTGCCAGCAGGTTCTTCCTGAAGGCTACGACACAGTAGGCACTTTTGTAAATGTAAAGCACATGGCTCCTACACCTATGGGTATGACTGTTCGTGTTTGCGTTGAGATAACAGAAGTAAACGGAAAACTCCTTACATTTAACGTAAAAGTATACGACGAAAAGACAAAAGTAGGAGAAGGCACACATGGAAGAGCTATAGTTAATGTAGCTAAGTTTGTTGAAAACATTAAGAAAAACAGCTAAATAAATGCAGTTTTGTTCGGGGGAATTTAAATGTCAGTAAATCTTAAAGGCAGGAGTTTTCTAACATTAAAGGATTATTCTGCCGAGGAAATAGAATATTTGGTATCTCTTGCCATAGACCTTAAAAAGAAGAAAAAAGCTGGTATATTTGAAAAACACCTGCTTAATAAAAATGTGGCGCTTATATTTGAAAAGCCTTCTACACGTACAAGATGTTCTTTTACAATAGGCGCTGTAGACGAAGGTGCACATCCGGAATATTTAAGCAAAAACGATATTCAGCTTGGATATAAAGAAACTGTCGAGGACACAGCAAGAGTTCTTGGCAGAATGTTCGATGGAATAGAGTTCAGAGGCTTTTCACAGGAAACAGTTGAAAAGCTTGCTAAATACAGCGGTGTGCCTGTATGGAACGGTCTTACAGACGAAGACCATCCTACACAGGTTTTGGCTGACTTTATGACAATGAAAGAAAAATTCGGCAAGATTAAAGGCTTGAATTTTGTTTACTGCGGTGACGGAAGAAATAATATGTCCAATGCTCTTATGATAGGCTGTGCCAAGGTAGGCGTAAATTATACTGTAGCATCGCCGGAAAGCCTTTTCCCTGACAACAATTTAGTTGAGCTCTGCCGTACATACGCTAAAGAAAGCGGCGCTGTTATTACAATAACAGATAAGATAGAAGAAGCCGTAAAAGGCGCGGATATAATCTATACAGACGTATGGGTATCAATGGGCGAAGAGGCTAAAACACAGGAAAGACTTGCAATCCTCAGACCTTATCAGGTAAATGAGGAAGTTATGAAAGAAAGCGGAAAGAGCAGCACAATATTTATGCACTGCCTTCCGGCTGTAAGAGGCAACGAGGTTACAAACGAGGTTATAGAAGGACCGCAGTCTGTTGTTTTTGACGAGGCGGAAAACCGTATGCACACCATAAAAGCTGTTATGGTTGCAACTCTCGGGGATTAATAAGCTTTTATAAAACCGGCCGCGGGTATTTATGCCTGCGGCTTATTTAATTTTAAGGCGGTGTTTTGCATGCTTAAAGAAAATCTTCTTGATTATCTTAAATCATCAAAGGACTATGTTTCCGGCGAAAAGCTTGGGGAGATATTAGGTGTTTCACGCTCGGCGGTTTGGAAGGAAATACGTGCTTTAAGAAAAGACGGATATATAATTGACGCTGTTACAAACAGAGGCTATAAAATACGTGATGTAGGTGATGTTATAAACTCGGCAGAGATTAAAACCGGCGGAGTTATAGGCTCTAAAGTAATTTGCTTTAATGAGGTTGAATCTACAAATGAGGAATGTAAAAAGCTTGGACTAAACGGTGCTAAAGAAGGTATAGTTGTTGTGGCAGATACACAAACAGCCGGGCGCGGAAGATTAGGCCGAATATGGAAGTCCAAGAAAGGCACAGGAGTTTATATGTCTATACTTTTAAGACCGGATATAAGTCCTGTTAAAATACCTTCTGTTACACTCTGTGCCGGTCTTGCTGTTTGTCAGGCACTGAGAGATGATTTCGGCATAGATGCTTATATAAAATGGCCTAATGATATTGTCTGCGGCAGTAAAAAGATATGCGGAATACTTACGGAAATGACAGGTCAGCTGCAAAAGGTGGATTTTGTTATTGTAGGTATAGGCATTAATGTTAATAATGAGGATTTTCCGGAAGAATTAAAGGATAAGGCTTCATCTATGTTTTTAATCAGCCGCAGAAAATTTAAGCGTAGTCCTATAGCCAAAACTGTGCTTGAAAGATTTAATAAAATATATGCAGATTTTACCCAAAACGGATTTAAGGCCGTTAAAGATGAATATGAAGCAAACTGTGTAAATATAGGCAAAAGGGTTAATATAATTAACCGCGACGGCGGATTTGAGGCATTGGCTGTTGAAGTAGACGATAGCGGCGAGCTGGTAGTTTTAAAAGATAACGGCGAGAAAACAGCAGTATTTTCCGGCGAAGTATCTGTAAGAGGAGTGTATTAATTGGAAAAAACAGTAATGGCGGCAGCTTCATTTGAAAAGCAGAAGTATTATTTGGCACCGGAGTTTGCTTCACTGCCGGAGGGCATTAAGGCAGAAGTGCAGACAGTTTGCGTTGTAATTGCTCAAAAGCTTATGTGTACTTTTGTAATGGGCTTTTACAGCGATGGGGATATATATTTTGATATAGTAAAAAGCGAAGATGCCATTGATTTTGACGATATAGGCGCTGAGCTTGAGATAAAAGAAATACGCCGTGAGAAAAGTGAGCTTCTTAAAGCACTTAAAATATGGTATTTAATTTATAAAACACCGGATGGCGAAAAAGTAAAAGAAGAACTGCTTAAAACTGGCAAAGTGGAATTATGAGGTTTATATGTTTATAGGAAATGTTGAGCTTAAAAATAATGTGTTTTTGGCGCCTATGGCAGGCGTTACAGATAAGCCCTACAGAACAATATGTATTAATATGGGCTGCGGACTTACTTATTCCGAAATGGTAAGCGCAAAAGGCCTTTTTTATAACAGCGCTAATACGGAAAAGCTGATGGAATGTGACGAAAACAGCAGGCCATACGCAATACAGCTTTTTGGCTCAGAGCCGGAAATAATGGGTTCTATGGCAAAAAGAATAGAGAATATGCCATTTGACATACTTGATGTTAATATGGGCTGTCCGGCACCTAAAATAGTTAAAAACGGTGACGGAAGTGCTCTTATGAAAAATCCTGATTTGGTGCGTGAAATAGTTTTGGCTATGACTTCAGCTCAAAAAAAGCCTGTTACTGTAAAAATACGAAAAGGCTTTGATGATTTAAGTATAAACGCTGTTGAAGTGGCACTGGCGGCGCAAAAAGGAGGAGCTTCGGCTGTAACGGTTCACGGCAGAACACGTGAGCAGTATTACAGCGGAAAGGCTGACTGGGATATAATAAAAGATGTTAAAAAGGCTTTGGATATCCCTGTTATAGGAAACGGAGATGTGTTTTCGCCGCAAAGCGCCAAGGCCATGTTTGATTATACTGCCTGTGACGGTATTATGATAGGCAGAGCGGCAGAGGGAAATCCGTGGATATTTAAAAGAATAACCCATTACATTAATACAGGGGAATTACTTCCTGAACCTTCTGCAAATGAGAAAACCGAAACAGTGCTGCTTCACGCAAAAATGCTTATAGATTTTAAAGGCGAGTATATAGGCGTTAGAGAAATGCGCAGGCATTTGGCTTATTATACAAAGGGTATGCCGCAGGCATCTGCAATGCGCGCTGAAATAAACACTGTTATGAGCTATGAAGATATTAAAACACTGGTAAACAGATATTTTTTGGGTATATGACATATAAGGATAAGCATAGACTTTTATTAAAAAGGCGTGATGCTTATGAAGTTTGCCAGTATTTATTTTGCTGAAAAAACAGCCGGCGGCTCTGTTGTGTGGAATAATGTGCCTGAGTTTTTAAGGGAACTTTATTATTTGAAATTTTATAAACAGGCTTGGGATAAAACAGAGCTTTTTTCGGCAGAAGGATATATTTTGCATCTTCCGTTTAACAGCAATGAAAAAAATAACAGGCTATTTGAAAAATATTTACAGAAGGAACTGCGCCATCTTATATCTGACGGCGCGGAATTTTTTTCATTTCAAAGAGGAATTAATATTCCTGATTATGTTAAAGCAGTTAGTGGCAAAGCACTGATATGCCTTTTGGCAAATTACTTGGTAAGCAGTGCGTGTGTCAAAAACGGCAAAAGCTTTGAACAATCTGATATTGCCGTTATAGACGGCGGAAACTGTCTTACGGACATACTCCTTAATGTTACAGCGCCAAAGGCAACTAAGGTATGGCTTTATACATTAAGGCCTGAGAGCATTAAGCCTGTTTTGGAGGAAATATTCGCTCAAACAGGGCTTTGTATTGGCGTGTGCTCATCTTTAAACAGCCAGTTTATAAAAAATTCAGATATAATAATTAACCTTAGTAAAAACAGGGGTTATACAGCTTCTTTTGGCAAAAATGCTGTATATATAGATATTGTCGATGACAGGCAAAACACAAACAAGCTTATTCGAAGCAGAAAAGATATTACCGTAATGAGAAATTTTAACATAATTTTTAATGATAAAAAAATAAGTGCAGGCTGTGCTGAGGCGGCATTATGTGTAATAAATAAGCCTTTTAGGGATATGATATTTAATGGCGTTACACAGGAAAGATTAAAAAAGGCAGCAGAAGAAGTTAGTTATTTTAATTTAAAACCCTATTTGGTACTAAAAAGCCTTTAATTTAAGAAAAAATTTGACAATAAAGACTGCCTATTGTATAATTTGTGGATATGAAAACGGCTGTGGGTATGTAGTATATATAAGCAGCCGTTTTAGGCGTACACAATTTTATTACTTTTATTTGATTTGTAAATTCGTTTATTATATTTTAAAGGAGCGGTTTTTTGTGGCGGAAAAGAAAGTTGTTTTAACATATGAAGGCCTTAAAAAAAGAGAGGAAGAACTTGAGGAATTAAAAACAGTTAGGCGTAAAGAAGTTGCTGAGAAAATAAAAGAAGCAAGAGGTCAGGGTGACCTTTCAGAAAATGCTGAGTACGATGCGGCTAAAGAGGAGCAGGGAGAGATAGAGGCAAGAATAGCACTTCTTGAGAAAATGCTCAGAAATGCCGAAGTTATTGATGACGAGGAAGTTAGCTCTGATATAATAAGCGTTGGAAGCAGAGTTAAAGTATACGACAACGAATTTGATGAAGAAGTTGAGTATACAATAGTAGGCTCGGCAGAGGCTGACCCTATGGCAAACAAAATATCAAATGAGTCACCTGTAGGAATGGGGCTTATAGGTCATAAAATAGGTGATGAAATAGTAATAGAAACACCTGACGGCGAAATTTCATTTAAAGTTCTTGATATAAATAAATAAGGAGGAAAAGGCAGTGGAGCAAAATACAAACGATAATGCTGAAAATACACAGGTAAGCCAGGAAGAGCTTAGTGCCCTTTTGAAAGTAAGAAGAGAAAAGCTTGAAAAGCTTCAGTCAGAAAACAAAGACCCGTTTAAAATTGTAAAATATCCTGTTGATACACACAGCAGCGACATACTTGATAATTTTGAACAGTACGAAGGCAAAGACGTAGTTATAGCAGGCCGTCTTATGGCTAAGCGTGTTATGGGCAAGGCCAGCTTCTGCAATGTTCAGGACAGAAATGGTAAAATTCAGGCCTATGTAAGCAAAAACGATATAGGCGAAGAAAGCTATGCGGATTTTAAAAAGTACGACATAGGCGATATAATTGGTATTAAAGGTTTTGTATTTAAAACAAAAATGGGCGAAATTTCAGTTCATGCCCATGAGGTTGTGCTTCTTTCAAAGAGTCTTCAGATACTGCCAGAGAAATTCCATGGCCTTAAAGATCAAGAGCTTAGATACCGCCAGAGATATGTAGACCTTATAGTAAACCCGGAAGTTAAGGAAGTTTTCCTTAAAAGAAGCGCTATTATTAAAGAAATAAGAAATATATTAGACGAAAAAGGCTTCCTTGAGGTTGAAACACCTGTACTTCAGACTATACCGGGCGGAGCTGCTGCAAGACCGTTTATTACACATCATAACGCTCTTGATATAGATATGTACTGCCGTATAGCTCTTGAGCTTCCTTTAAAACGCCTTATTGTAGGAGGCTTTGAAAGAGTTTACGAAATAGGCCGTGTATTCAGAAACGAAGGCATTGACCTTAGACATAATCCTGAGTTTACACTTATGGAGCTTTATCAGGCATACACAGACTACAACGGAATGATGGACATTACAGAGGAAATATTCCGTGAAGTAGCTAAGAGAGTAAATGGTACAACAAAATTAACTTACGGTGGATATGATATTGATTTAGGCGAGAAATTCAACCGTATGACAATGGTTGACGCTGTTAAGAAATTCTCCGGCGTTGACTTTGATGAGATTAAAGACACAGAGGAAGCAAGAAAAATAGCTAAAGAAAAAGGCGTAGAGGTTGAAGAAAGACACGCAAAAGGCGATATATTAAATCTTTTATTTGAGGAATTTGTTGAAAAGAATATTGTAGAGCCTACATTTATTATGGATTACCCAGTAGAGGTTTCACCTCTTACAAAACGTAAACCAGATAAGCCAGAATATACAGAGCGTTTTGAGCTTTTCATTGTAGGCAGGGAGTACGGCAACGCATATTCCGAGCTTAACGACCCTATAGACCAGAGAGTACGCTTTGACCATCAGGCTAAAATGCGTGAAATGGGTGATGATGAGGCTAACCTTATTGATGAGGACTTTATGACTGCTCTTGAATATGGTATGGCTCCTACAGGTGGCTTAGGTATAGGTATAGACAGAATGGTAATGCTCCTTACAGGTCAGGTATCTGTAAGAGATGTAATTCTGTTCCCGACAATGAGGCCTTTAGATGGTGTAAAGAAAGAAAGCAGTGTGCTCTCTTATGCAGAAACACCAAAAACAGAAGAAAAAACAGATGAGAAGATAGACTTTTCTAAAGTAGAAATTGGGCCTTTATTCAAGGATTTTGTAGATTTTGAGACATTCAGCAAATCTGATTTTAGAGCTGTAAAGGTAAAAAAATGTGAAGCTGTACCAAAGAGCAAAAAGCTCTTAAAATTTGTATTAGATGACGGCACAGCTGAGGATAGAGTGATTTTAAGCGGTATTCACGAGTATTATGAGCCAGAAGAACTGGTTGGCAAGACTTGTATTGCTATTACAAATCTTCCGCCAAGAAAAATGATGGGTATTGATTCCTGCGGTATGCTGATTTCAGCAGTACACAGTGAAGAAGGTGAAGAAAGACTTCATCTTTTGATGGTAGACAGCCATATACCAGCAGGTGCAAAACTCTATTAATAAAACGGTATGTACTTCATAGTCAGAAAAAGCCTCGAAAGTACACTTTTACATCAAATTTACATCATTTGATTAAGAAAAGTGTACTGAGCCTGAAAAATGGCATAATGAACGGAATAAATGGGCAGTCCTTTATTGGGATTGCCCATTTTCAAATAAAAAGAAACAATATTGTATAAGGTGAGAACTATGAATATTAAAGAGGTAAAGGAAGGGAAAAAGCAATATCTTAATTTGCTGTTATTGGCAGATGAGCAGGAAAATATGATAGACCGATATCTGACAAATGGGACAATGTATATTTTAGAGGATAATGGAGTTAAAGCAGAATGTGTTGTTTTAGATGTCGGCGGAGGAGTGCTTGAAGTAAAAAACATTGCCACAGCTTTGCAGTTTCAGGGTAAGGGGTAAGGTAAAGCATTGATTGATTTTATTACAAAAAAATATCAGGGAAATTATTCGATATTACAGGTTGGAACGGGTGAGAGTCCATCAACAATACCGTTTTATGAAAAGTGCGGCTTTATCCGTTCTCATATTATTAAGAACTTCTTTACTGATAACTATGACCACCCGATTTATGATGGTGGTGTAAAGCTGATAGATATGGTTTATTTGCGAAAATATATACGGATTAAATAAAATAATTTGTTTTGTAAAAGATAGCAGTTATAGATTCAGGAACAGACATAAGTCTTGTTTTTATGATAAAATGCTGTGACTTTAAAGGTATTGACTTGTATTTTAAAACAGTGTAGAATAAAAAACACAGTTTTATATTTTTTACATAAATATTTGTTATCAAACTCTAAAGCATATATCTTATAGAGGTAAAGATATATCGGGAATAGGTGTTTTGGACAGATTGAAAATTAGTAAATATGCATATAATAAAAATCAGCAGTACCATGTACAGCACAAATGATTACATTTCATGCAGTGAGTTATTTAGACAAATAAATATTTATAAGCCTGTGCTGATATTGGCACAGGCTTAGTTTGTATATACCAAAGAAAGGAATTTTTTGCCAATGGATAAACTGAATTATGATGTTTTGCTTTTTGATTTAGACGGAACACTTACCGACTCAATAGACGGTATAGTAAATGCTGTATGTTATGCCTGCGAGAAGTTAGGTATAAGAATACCTACACAAGAGGAGCTTTTGGAGTTTATAGGCCCGCCTATGACACATTCTTTTACAACACACTTCGGTCTTGAAGGCAGAACACTTGATAAAGCAATAGATTTTTATCACGATTATTACAGCGACAAAGGCTGGAAAGAAAACAAGGTAATAGATGGAATTATACCTATGCTTGAGGAGCTTAAAAGAAAGGGAAAGCGCCTTGCTTTAAGCACTAATAAGCCTGAATATTACGCACAGCAGATTATGGACCTGTTTGGCCTTTCCAAATATATGGATTTTATAGGCGGAAGCAGTTATGAAGAAGACAGAATGGTAAAATGGAAAGTTATAGAGCATACACTTAAAGGCCTTGGAGTTACTGATAAAAGCTCAGCTATTATGATAGGTGACAGACATTACGATGTAGAAGGTGCAAAAAGGGCTTCTATAGAGGCTATTGGGGTTACATTTGGCTACGGCTCAAGGCAGGAGCTTGAAAATGCAGGAGCTATAGCGGTAGTTGATACACCAAAAGAACTGACAGAACTTTTTTAAAGGGGGACGCGGTATGGAAATGACACTTGAAAATATGATAGACGCTCTTACCATGTATTATGAAGCATCAGGGTATGAGGATTTTTACGAAAGAGAAATCAAAGGACGTAAACCTGAAGATATTTATGAGCTTTACGAAAGTACTTTTGCCGATAATATGAATATTTAAAACAGCTTTGGTAAGAGCATTATTTAAGACTGATAATAATATTTGAGCTTTTAAAAGTTATTATCGGTCTTTTTTGTTTTGTCCGCTTTAAAGGATATTATATGTCTAAACAAATGATTAATATGGTTGAACAAATTTTGGTAATATTTTATAATATATAATAGTGTTTTAATATAAACTAATTTTTCGGAGGCGTTTATTTTGATATTTAATAATGTTCTTGAGGCTATGGGAAATACTCCCGTTATAAAGCTTAATAAACTTGTGACAGATGATATGGCGGAAGTACTTGTAAAATACGAGGGCGTAAATATAGGCGGCTCTGTTAAAACAAGGACAGCTTTTAACATGATAGAGGAGGCCGAGAAAAAAGGCCTTATTAATAAAGATACCATTATTGTGGAGCCAACAAGCGGAAATCAGGGTATAGGTATTGCCCTTGTAGGCGCTGTTAAGGGCTATAAAGTTAAAATTGTAATGCCGGATTCTGTAAGTGAGGAAAGACGTAAAATAGTTGCAGCCTACGGCGCTGAGGTAGTGCTTATTCACGATGACGGTGATATAGGAAAGTGCATAGATATGTGCCTTGAAACAGCTTTAAAACTTAAAGCTGAAAATCCTAATGTATATGTTCCTCAGCAGTTTGAAAACCCGGATAATAATATGGCGCATAAAAAGTTTACGGCAAAAGAGATACTTTCTCAGGTAAACGGGCCTATAGACGGTTTCTGCTCAGGTGTTGGAACAGGCGGCACATTAACAGGAATAGGCGAGGCTTTAAAAGAAGCAAATCCAGATATTGAAATATGGGCTGTTGAGCCTGAAAACGCAGCTATACTTTCAGGCCACAAAGTAAGTACACATATTCAAATGGGTATAGGCGACGGAGTTATACCTAAAAACCTTAACCAGAAAATTTACAGCCAAATATGTATTGTAACAGATGACGAAGCTGTTGAAATGAGCAGAAAGCTGGCAAAGTATGAAGGTCTTTTATGCGGTATTTCCAGCGGCTCAAATGTTGCGGCGGCGCTTAAACTGGCTAAAAAGCTTGGAAAAGGCAAAAGAATAATTACACTTCTGCCGGATACAGGCGAAAGATATTTCAGCACAAGACTTTTTGACTGATTAAAAACAAGGAGGTACTTTATGGCAGTTTACAAATGTACGGTATGCGGTTATGTTTACGATGAAGAAAAAGAAGGAAAACCTTTCTCGGAATTGAAAAAATGTCCTGTATGCGGAGCAGGCTCTGAAAAATTTGTGACTGTTGAGGAAAGCAAAGCACAAAATAATACATTTGAACAGCCAAAAAATGAAACAGCGGATTTGGCCTATCCTTCGGACTATGCAAGGGTGGATTTATCCTGCCGGTATATGAAAGAAATACACGAAATGGCTGTTACCGGTAAAACAGTAAGCGCTGCAATGGGTACTAAAATGCCTATGCCTTCTTGGGATGATATACTTATTCTTGGCGCGCAGCTTAATCCTATGCCGCTTTTTGAGCATGAAAATGTTAATATCACAACTGTTATAGGCAAAAATGCCAAAAGGCCAATGATACTTGCAGGACCTGTGTATATTTCGCATATGTCATTTGGTGCTCTTTCAAAAGAAACAAAAATAGCCCTTGCAAAGGGCAGTGCTATGGCCAAAACTGCCCAGTGCTCTGGAGAAGGCGGAATACTGCCGGAAGAAATGGCGGCGGCGCATAAGTATATATTTGAATATATACCTAACAAATATTCCGTTACAAAAGAGAACCTTCAAAAAGCTGACGCTATAGAAATAAAAATAGGCCAAGGTACAAAGCCTGGTATGGGCGGACACCTGCCGGCTGAAAAAGTAACGCCAGAAATAGCCGCTATACGCCAAAAACCTTTAGGCCATGATATTTTAAGCCCGTCTAAGTACGAAGGCATAAACACGAAAGAGGATTTAAAGGCGCTTGTAGATTATTTAAGAAATGAATCCGACGGAAGACCTATAGGTATTAAAATAGCCGCCGGAAGAATAGAAAAAGACCTTGAATTTTGTGTCTATGCCCAGCCGGATTTTGTTACAATAGACGGCAGAGGCGGTGCTACAGGCTCAAGCCCGCTGTTTTTAAGGGAGTCTACAAGTGTGCCTACAATATACGCTCTTTACAGAGCAAGAAAGTATTTAGACAGTGTTAAAAGTGATATTGAGCTGGTTATTACAGGCGGTTTAAGAGTTTCGTCTGATTTTGCCAAAGCTATAGCCATGGGTGCTGATGCTGTTGCCATAGCGTCATCTGCTTTAATAGCCGCCGCATGCCAGCAGTACAGAATTTGCTCAAGTGGTATGTGCCCTGTAGGCGTAGCAACACAGGATAAAGAATTAAGAGCAAGGTTTGAAGGCGACAAAGCCGCTTTAAGGGTAGCTAACTTTTTAAATACTACATTTGATGAGCTTAGAACATTTGCCAGAATAACAGGCCATTATGATATACATGACCTTAATGTAAATGATTTATGCACAATAAGCCGTGAGATTAGCGATTATACTAATATACCTCACGCTTAAAAATAATTTTATGGGAGGAATAAAAATGCTTGATGCAAAAGTAGCAAATCTTATTAACGAACAGGTAAACAAAGAATTTTATTCGGCTTATCTTTATCTTGATTTCTCAAATTATTACTATGACCAAGGCCTTGACGGCTTCGGCAACTGGTATAAAATACAGGCTCAGGAAGAAAGAGACCATGCAATGCTTATGCTTACATACCTTCAGAACAACGGCGAAAAGGTTGTTCTTGAGGCTATAGCAAAGCCAGATGTAGAACTTAAAGAATTTATAGACCCGCTTAACGAAGGTCTTAAACATGAACAGTATGTTACAAGCCTTATACATAATATATATGATGCTGCAAACAGTGTAAGGGATTTCCGTACAATGCAGTTTTTAGACTGGTTTGTTAAAGAACAGGGCGAGGAAGAGAAAAATGCCGAGGACCTTGTTAAAAAGTTTACTCTTTTCGGCAGTGACCCTAAAGGCCTTTATATGCTTGACAATGAGCTTGCTGCAAGAGTTTATACTGCACCTTCACTTGTGCTTTAATTACTAAATATAAAAACACGGGGTTACCTGTTTTTGGTTTAATCCCGTGTTTTGTTGATAATTGAAGTATAAAATAAGTTAGATATGTTATATGTAACATGTTTAATGTATCTCCAATAATTTGTATATAATTTCTAATTTTAATTTAAATTTACATATTGCATAAGGTAGAATATAATTAAATAAATCAGAAAATATCAGTTAATTAACTTAAAGCGCTATTATGGAGGGTTATATGGAATTTATTGAATCCATATATAAAAAGTATAACAGTCATATATATTTCAAACCGGCTTTTCCTCTTGTATTTATAATGCTGTACTTATTTTATTATTATACTATGATAAGTCCGTTTTACTCTTTAAGCGAACATATAGCTGAGATTATAAATCCTTATACGGCGATGCCATATATTACAGGAGTAGTTATGATTTTTATAAGCCTTATGTACGGCGGCATGCTTTTGAGGTCTATATATTTTATTATGTATATATTTGCTGTTGGATTTTCGTTTTATATGGCTGTTAAAGCAGGAATAAATGTGGAAATACTGTCATATTTGCCGCATTTAATAATAATAGTTTTAAATGTCGGCATTTGGATAGCTTTTGAAAAATATAAAGACAGAATGTAAAAAACAGTGAGCTTTGCAATTTGCTCACTGTTTTGTATTTTTATTTTAAGTTTTTGTTTTTCTGGAATTCTTCCTCGCAGTAGAGGCAGCGGTATTTTCCGCTGGCTGTAAGCTTGAATATGTGGTCACACTCATGCTCTATGCTTGTAATGCAGCGCGGATTTTTGCAGCGCATTACATTAACAAGTGTTTCTGGAAGAACTGGTTTTTCTTTTTTAATTATTTTACCGTTTTTAATATAGTTTATTGTGATGTCCGGGTCGATATAGGCAAGCACACCAAAATTAATTGAGGATACTTCGCCTTCTACTTTTATAATGTCTTTTTTGCCGCTTTTTGTACTGCGCACATTTTTAATTATGGCAACGCCGCAGTCAAGGCTGTCAAGTCCGGCTACGTCGGCAAGGGTGCGGCTTGTGCCGGCTTTTATATGGTCTATTACAACACCGTTTTGAATTTCGTCTATATTAAGCATACTTGGGCTCCTTTCACGCTAAGTTTAATAATTTAAGTATAAGGGCCTCTCTTACATACATACCGTTTTGAACCTGCTCAAAATAAGCCGCCCTTGGGTCTTTGTCAACTGCCAGAGCTATTTCATTTACTCTTGGAAGCGGGTGAAGAACGGCCATGTCCTCTTTGGCCAGTTCCATTTTCTTTTCGGTAAGAATATAGCTGTCTTTAAGGCGTACATAGTCCTCTTCGTTAAAGAAACGCTCTTTCTGCACACGTGTCATATAAAGTATGTCAAGCTTTCCCAAAGCGTCTTCAAGGTCAGTTGTTTCCTCAAACTCTATATTATTAGGTTTAAGAACTTCGTTTATAATGTAATCAGGTACTCTAAGTTCTGTAGGGCTTATAAGTATAAACTTAATGCCGTCCCAGCGTGAAATGCTCTTTATAAGGCTGTGTACCGTTCTGCCAAACTTTAAGTCACCGCAAAGACCTATTACAAGGTTATTAAGGCGTCCTTTCCTGCGGCGGATGGTTGCCAAATCCGCAAGGGTCTGAGTCGGGTGCTGGTGTCCTCCGTCACCGGCATTTATAACTGGTATAGATGAGAACATGCTTGCTCTCATAGGTGCGCCTTCTTTTGGGTGGCGTATAGCAGCAATGTCTGCAAAAGCACTTAATACTCTTATGGTATCTGCAATGCTTTCGCCTTTTGCGGCACTGGAGGAATCGGCACTGGAAAAGCCTATTACACTGCCGCCTAAATTAATCATTGCCGACTCAAAAGAAAGCCTTGTGCGTGTGCTTGGCTCATAAAAAAGAGTGGCTATTTTTTTGTGGGCGCATTTATCCTGATATTTTTCAGGATTGCGGCGTATGTCCTCGGAAAGTACGAGAAGTTCTTCGGTTTCTTCCTTAGTAAAATCCAACGGGTCAATTAAATGTCTCATATTCTAACCTCTCTAAATTAAATATCTCTTTACCGCCGACTTCTGGCGGGCTTACTGATTAAATTATCCGACAGGCTGTTTGATTTGTCAATACAACTTGCCTACAAAAAACACATAGTATGTTTTACCATAAATTACCACTGAGCATGTATTGACTTGAATATATAGAGAGAGTATAATGTAAGAACAAATATTCGTAATTATAAGAATGAATATTTGCATATATTTTACAGAGGTGTTTTGTATGGACAGGATAGTGCTTCATTCCGACTGCAATTGCTTTTATGCCTCCGTGGAGTGCCTTTATCATCCAGAGCTGAGAGATAAGCCTGTTGCCGTAGGCGGAGATGAAAAAAAGCGCCATGGAATAATACTTACTAAAAATTATATAGCCAAAAAATACGGTATTAAAACAGGTGAAGCCCTTTGGCAGGCCAGACTTAAATGTCCTGATTTGGTTGTTATACCGCCGGATTTTAAAAAATATATGCGTTTTTCTAAAATGACACGTGAAATTTATTTGGAATTTACTAATCTTGTGGAGCCTTTTGGTCTTGACGAAGCCTGGCTGGACTGTACGGCATCTAAAGAAATTTTTGGCGGCGGAAAGGAAACGGCAGAAAAAATACGATGTAAAATAAAAAAAGAATTGGGTATAACTGTAAGCATTGGAGTAAGCTGGAACAAAATTTACGCAAAGCTTGGCAGTGATTATAAAAAGCCAGACGCTGTAACAGTTTTTGACAGACAGAATTATAAAAAACTGGTGTTCCCTCAGCCGGCAGAAAATATGCTTTATGTAGGCAGGGCAAATAAACGCCGTCTTGCACTTTTAAACATAAGAACAATAGGTGATATAGCAAAAGCCGACAGGGAGTTTCTGCACAGGCATTTCGGCAAGTGGGGTTATGTGCTTCATTCGTTTGCCAACGGATACGATATTGACCCAGTAAGGGAATATAACTCAAATTACGGCATTAAATCCATAGGCAACAGCTTTACACTTCCACGTGATTTAAACACAAATAATGAGGTTTTTGCCGCTTTGGCGCTTTTATCAGAATCTGTAGGGGCAAGGCTTAGGGAACACGGCTTAAAGGGAAGTGTTGTGGCAGTAAGTGTGCGGGATAACGGTCTTTTCAGCTTTGAAAGGCAGAAAAAGCTGAAGCTTTCAACAGATATAAACGATGAAATTTTAAAAGAGGCATATGAGCTTTTTATTTCAAACTATAACTGGCAGAAGCCTATACGTTCTTTAGGTGTTAGAGTATCTGACTTGACAGAAAATACCGAGGCTGTACAGATGGATATTTTCGGAACAGACTTAAAAAGGGAAAAGCGCCGAAGTCTTGATAAATCTCTTGATTTAATAAGAAACCGTTTCGGCCCTAAAGCTGTTATAAGAGGGGTAGAGCTTATAAACAGTGATATTACAGCTATAAGCCCAAAAACAGACAATGTTGTTTTTCCGGCGGGATATTTTAAATAAAAACATTCAGAGGTGAGGTTTTATGCCTGCAAGAAAGGTTTATGTAGACATGACAGCGGAATTTGACGAAAATGGTAATATAATGCCTATAAGCTTTAAATACGAAAACGGAATTGTTTATAAAATAGACAGGGTTCTTAGCATACGCAAAATGGCGGCACTTAAAACAGGCGGTGCAGGACTTAGGTATACATGCCGAATTAAAAACCATGAAAAATATATATTTTTAGAAGAAAACAGATGGTTTATAGAAACCGAAAAACAGACGCAGGAGTATTAGCCTTTCTGCAAAATAAAAAACCGGCTGCAAATTAAGCCGGTTTTTGTTATATATAAAAATATTTATTCCATAAGCTCTGAATAATCAGCAATAAGCATTTTGCAGTCGCCGCACCAAAAGGCCTTTGGCCAGTTTTGGCAGAAAGCAATACAAATATCATCTGGCGGAAGCAAAACAGCATGTTTCTTTTCAAGTATTTTCTTTGATAAAAGATTAGGGCTTTTTTCGCCTTCAGGAAGAAAATAGTTGTACCCACGGCCGCACAAAGAGCCGTTTTTCATTTCTTTGCCGCATTTAGGACAGAGCATTTAACCGCCTCCTTTTAAAAGCAGATTTAAGCTTTTATATTTATAAAATACCATATTTAAAATAAAGCCGCAATTATAAAAATAAAGCGGAAGTATTTGGTATTATAAAGCTTAAAAGATTTATTTTTACTCTCTACCGCACACAGACAGTTAAAAAATATAGGGTTGAATTTTCAGCAAATTTTATATAATATGGTATAAATAAACACTTATAGACACATGAACGGTTTATTATATACAGTATACTGGGGAGGTTTTTAAATGAAGCTTATATCTTTAAAAGAAGAACTTATGTCTAACCCATATCCGGGCAGGGGTATTGTAATAGGCAAATCAGAAGACGGCAAAACTGCTGTTACAGCATATTTTATAATGGGCAGAAGCTCAAACAGCCGTAACAGAGTTTTTGTTGAAGACGGAGAAGGCATACGCACAGAGGCTTTTGACCCTTCTAAATTAGAGGACCCAAGCCTTATTATTTACGCTCCTGTAAGAGTTTTAGGCAATAAAACAATAGTTACAAACGGAGACCAGACAGACACAATTTATGAGCTTATGGACAAGCAGTCTACATTTGAGCAGTCTTTAAGAGAAAGGGAGTTTGAGCCTGACGGTCCTAATTATACACCAAGAATTTCAGGCATTATGCATGTTGAAAACGGAAATTATAACTATGCAATGAGCATACTTAAAAGTGATAACGGCAGACCTGAAAGCTGCGACCGTTTTACATTTGCTTACAATAATCCTATAAACGGCGAAGGCAGATTTATTCATACTTATGCAAGAAATGAAAATCCGCTTCCAAGCTTTGAAGGCGAACCTAAGAGAGTAGAAATTAAAGGCAATATTGATGAGTTTACAGACATGATTTGGTCAAGCCTTAACGAAGACAACAAGGTTTCTCTTTTTGTAAGATTTATTGATATAGCTACTGGTAAATACGAAACAAGAATAATTAACAAAAACAAATAATAAAGGGAGGTAATTTGTGTTATGAAGGAACTTGCTCTTAAATACGGCTGCAACCCGAACCAGAAGCCGTCAAGAATATTTATTGAAAACGGGGATTTGCCTATTACAGTCCTTAACGGAAAACCGGGATATATCAATTTCCTTGATGCTTTAAACGGCTGGCAGCTTGTAAAGGAATTAAAAGAGGCTACAGGCCTTCCTGCGGCTACATCTTTCAAACACGTTTCACCGGCAGGTGCAGCAGTTGGCCTTCCTTTAAGCGATACACTTAAAAAAATATACTGGGTAGATGATTTAGGCGAGCTTTCACCTTTGGCTTGTGCTTATGCAAGGGCAAGAGGTGCCGACAGAATGTCATCTTTTGGTGATTTTATATCTCTTTCAGATGTTTGTGATGTATCTACAGCAAACATTATTAAAAGAGAAGTATCAGACGGCGTAATAGCTCCAGGATATGAGCCGGAAGCCCTTGAAATACTTAAAACAAAGAAAAAAGGCAACTACAACGTTATACAGATAGACCCTTCATATAAACCGGAACCTGTTGAAAGAAAACAGGTTTACGGCATTACATTTGAGCAGGGCAGAAACGAGCTTAAAATAGACAGAGAGCTTCTTAAAAATGTTGTAACAGAAAATAAAGAAATACCTGACTCAGCACAGATAGACCTTATAATAGCTCTTATTACACTTAAATACACACAGTCAAACTCAGTATGCTTTGCAAAAGGTGGACAGGCCATAGGTATAGGTGCCGGACAGCAGAGCCGTATTCACTGCACAAGACTTGCAGGAAGCAAGGCCGACAACTGGTTCCTTCGTCAGAGTCCTAATGTAATGAATTTGCAGTTTATTGATACAATAGGCCGTGCCGACAGGGACAATGCTATTGACCTTTATATAGGCGATGATTATATGGATGTTTTAGCAGAAGGCAAATGGCAGAACATATTTAAAGTAAAGCCTGAAGTATTTACACCGGAGCAGAAAAAAGCATGGCTTTCAAATATGAAAGATGTTGCCCTTGGTTCAGACGCTTTCTTCCCATTTGGGGACAATATAGAGCGTGCTTACAGAAGCGGTGTTAAGTATGTTGCTCAGCCAGGCGGCTCTATAAGGGATGATATAGTTATTAAAACAGCTAATGACTGCAATATGGCTATGTGCTTTACAGGCATAAGACTTTTCCACCATTAATAGTTAAAAATAGTTAGGAATAGTTAGAAATAGTTAGAAATAGTTAGAAATAGTTAAAATTTTATACATGTTTTATATAAGCCGTGGGTTTTGTTGCCTGCGGCTTAATTTTGTTTAATATTACTTATTTTGGTAATTTTATTATGGTTTTATAATTTATATTTATAATTTCACTGCACTTATAATCTGAAAATTGCTGTAATATTTTAGTGGCACAATATTGTAAAAGAGCTTTTTTTATACCTGTTAATTATGTTCTAAGCCAAATTTTCAGACTTTTGTTAGTTTGCTTACATAAATCTATTGAATATATTAATTAATTTTAATATAATATATTTTACGTTAAAGAGAGGGGGAATTTCTAAAATGGAAAAGGCCAGTACACGGGGCCACTTATGTGCTCTTTGGAGCATACTTATTTGGGGAACCACATTTGTTGTAACAAAAGTTCTACTGGATAAATTTACTCCGGCAGAGATACTTTTTACACGGTTTTCGGCTGCTTGGGTACTGCTTATGATACTGGATCACAGCAGAGTAAAAACAAAGAGCTTTAAAGAGGAATTAATGTTTGCCTCAGCGGGATTATTCGGTGTTGTGGTGTATTTCCTTTTTGAAAATACTGCCCTCACGTATATAACCGCATCGGCGGTAGGCATACTTGTTTCGGTATCGCCGTTTTTTACTGCTTTAATATCCAGAGTTTTTTTAGGCGAAAAGACAAAACGGTATTTTTTTGCCGGTTTTGTTTTGGCTATGGTAGGTATTACACTTGTAACACTTAACGGCGGTGTTGAAGGCGCCTTGGATTTTAAAGGCTTAATATTGGCCTGTGGAGCGGCTTTTAGCTGGGCTGTATATTCAACCATAACAAAAAAAATAAGCTCATTAGGTGTTAAGGCTGTGC
The DNA here is from genome assembly GCA_944380455.1 of uncultured Clostridia bacterium. GTDB lineage: Bacteria > Bacillota > Clostridia > Lachnospirales > Anaerotignaceae > Neoanaerotignum_A. The sequence continues at coordinate 5,579 of CALWHR010000060.1, read as the reverse complement.
CCATGACAAGGCACATATTCTTTTATGCAATAATAATTTGTATTCCGGTTTTGTATTTTATGGGCTTTGATGTAAAGCTTAAGGACTTAGGTAATACAAAAGTTTTGCTCAGCTTTGCATTTCTCGGCTTTTTAGGCTCGGGAATTTGCTATGTAACTTGGAACAGTGCCCTTAAAATACTGGGTGCCGTAAAAACAAGCGTATACATATACCTTATACCTGTTGTAACGGTTATATTTTCGGTTATATTCTTAAAAGAGAAAATAACTTTAATGGAGCTGTGTGGTATAGGGCTTATATTTATAGGTCTTTTTATATCGGACAAGGACAGATTATTTAATTCCGAAAAAAATGCGTCAAAGCATGTCCATCAAGGTGCTGAGCAGTAAAAGCAAATATTAAATGCATTAAGCAATTTTAAGTTAGGAACTTGTGTTTTAGGAGGAAATATGGAAAACAATAGTGTAAATGAAAACAAAATGGGTACTATGCCCGTAAACAAGCTTCTTTTATCAATGGCCATACCTATTATGATTTCTATGATAGTACAGGCCTTTTACAACGTAGTAGACAGTATTTACGTTTCACAGTTAAGTGAAGATGCACTTACTGCCGTTTCTATGGCTTTCCCTATACAGAACTTTATGATTGCTATGGGTAGCGGTATAGGTGTTGGTACAAATGCTGTGCTTTCAAGAGCATTAGGTGAAAAGAAGCAATCGGCAGCAGACAAAACTGCCATGCAGGGTGTACTTTTAAATTTAATAAGCTTTGTTATATTCCTTGTTTTCGGTATATTCTGTGCCGGCCTTTTTATGAAGAGCCAAACAAATATAGCTTCCATATATGAAGGCGGAACAGAATATGTGCGTATATGCTGTATTTTTTCAATAGGTATTTTTATGCAGCTTACATTTGAAAGACTTCTTCAGGCTACAGGCAGAACACTTTATACAATGTTTACACAGACAACAGGTGCCGTTATAAACATAGTTCTTGACCCTATACTTATATTCGGTCTTTTAGGTGCTCCTAAGCTTGGGGTTGCCGGAGCGGCTTATGCCACAGTAATAGGCCAGTGTGTAGCCGGTTTAATGGCTTTTATACTTAATATAAAAAAGAACCCGGATATTAACTTTAAGCTTTCAAACCTTGCTCCACAGTGGAGTGTTATAAAAACAATACTTGGCATAGGTATACCTTCAATACTTATGATTTCTATAGGTTCTGTTATGACTTATGCCATGAACAAAATACTTATTGTATTTACACCTACAGCCGTTGCAGTATTTGGTGTTTACTTTAAGCTTCAAAGCTTTGTATTTATGCCTATATTCGGTATAAACAATGCTATGGTTCCTATACTTGCTTTTAACTATGGCGCAAGAAAAGGCGACAGAATACACAAAACAATTAAACTGGCTGTTATATATGCTGTATGCATAATGCTTATAGGTCTTGCTATATTCCAGATATTGCCGGATAAATTATTGTTGCTCTTTAATGCTTCTGATGATATGCTTGTAATAGGTGTTCATGCTTTAAGAATAATTTGCTTAAGCTATATTTTTGCCGGATTCTGTATTATAACAAGCTCTGTTTGTCAGGCTTTCGGCCACGGTTTTTACAGCCTTTACATATCAATAGGCAGACAGGTAGTTGTGCTTATACCGGCGGCATATATACTTTCCAAAATAGGCGGTCTTGATATTGTATGGTTTGCATTCCCTGTTGCGGAAGTAGTAGCCATGATTTTAAGTATATTCTTCTTAAAACGTTCTTTGGGCAAATTAGGCCTTAAAAATGAGGCTGAGGCATCGGCTTAAAAACAGAAGGGAAATGTTATGAGTCCAAAAGATAAGAAATTCTTTACCGGTTTTATAATAGCCTGTGTTATATGCATTATACTTGTTAAGCTGGTGTTTTTAGGCGGCACAAGCAAAACAAGTGCAGTAGAGGATATTATAAGTGAAAATTCCGGTTTAAACAGTGTTTCGGTTTTCTCCTACGAAAACGAAGACAAAAACAAAGTATGTGCTTTTAACTATACCGATGAAAACGGCAAAGAAGGTATAGGCCTTGCCATACTTAATAACAATAACAGAGGTTCATACACTGTTGATTCTATATTATACAGCACAGATGAGAGCGTTATTGTAAATGCCAATACTGTAGTAAATGATACTCCGTGTGCCGTTGTAGCTGTTGCAGAAAACAGCGAGGCGGCAAAAGTAGTTGTAAGCGCTAAAGATACAACAACAAATGCAGATGTGAAATTAACAAAAAAAATAGAACCGCCTAAAATAACATTTGTGCCGTATTCCGACAGCACTCAGGCAGAAAGTGTAAGCAATGTAAAAGTTTATACTGCCAGTGATGATGTAATGGTTGATATAGACTGTGAAACGGTACAGAATGACGAAATTATAAATCAGTAATAAAAGAGTTATAAAAGAGTGATAAAAGAGTAATAAAATAAAACAGCACAACCCTTTTGTGTATAGGGCTTGTGCTGTTTTTGTTATACATCGTTTAAATTAAGTTTTTTGGCACAGGCTATGGCAAGAGCGCCGGAGCCTATGTGGCAGGCAATACTTAATGAAAGCGGGTCTACCATTACAGGCTGAGAAGGGAACATCTCCTGTATTTCCTTTTTAAACTCATTGGCTTCTGTAGTGTCTGTGCCGCTGTATGCCACATGAAGTGACACGTTTTCATCACTTTCACCGCTGTTAAAGCGTTCTTTCATATCACTTAAAACGGCATTAAGCATTATTTTTTTAGCCAGTTTTTTGGTACGGGCTTTTGAGAAAGAATCCAGTTTTTCACCCTGTATTTGAAGTATAGGCTTTATTTTTAAAAGAGAAGCAAGTGCCGCCGCCGAAGGTGTAACCCTTCCGCCTTTTTTTAAATATTTAAGTGTTTCAAGGGTTATGTATATACTGGAATCAAGTTTTGTTCTTTCAAGGTAGTTTTTTATTCTTTCGCCGGATATGCCATTTGAAATCATTTCAAGTGTATCCAAAACGGATTGTTTTTGTGTTACGGATATTCTTTGGTTATTTACAACATGGACTTTGCCGTCGTAGTCTTCTGAAAGCATAATGGCTGTCTGGCATGAACCGCTTAAAGAACTGGACATTGGTATATGCACTATTTCGTCATAGTCTTTAAGCAGATTATTCCAACAGTCGGTTATGTCGCTAATGGCCGGCTGGGATGTGCCTATTTGAGCGTCATTTTCAAGGTGTTCATAAAACTGTTTTTGTGTAAGTGTTATGTCCTCAAAATAAGTTTCGCCGTTTATTGTAAAAGGCATTGGTATAACGGTAATGCCGAGTTTTTCGGCTTCTGATTGTGTAATTCCGCTGTTACTGTCTGTTACAACAGCTGTTTTAGCCATTTTAAATCCTCCTGTTTAAACTACAAAAATCGAGATAATTATATCATAAAACATCAGCTCTAACAATTACTTTAAGAAACCTTTAATATATGCAATTTATGTATAATACAAAAAAAGACGAAAACCAAGTTTTCGCCTTTTAAATATTGTTTGGAATTTTATTTTTTGATTTTTTCTTCTATTATATCGGCTAAAAGAGCAAACTGCTCAACACTTAATGCCTCGCCTCTTATACGGCTGTCAAAGCCGGCTTCTTCCAAAGACTGAGTCAAATCTTCTTTTGAAAGACCAAAGTTCCCTAAGTTGTGTAATCCGTTTAAAAGTGTTTTTCGCCTTTGACCAAAAGCACATTTTACAATTTTAAACATAATTTCTTCGTTTTTAACACTTACAGAACTATCTTTAAGAGTAAGAGTTATAACGGCACTGTCTACATTGGGCTTTGGCATAAAGCAGGAAGGCGGCACTATAAAATCAGTGTGTGCATCACAGTAAAACTGCACGGCAACCGAAAGAGCACCGTAATCCTTTGTTCCTGGCTTTGCCTGCATACGGTCGGCTACTTCTTTTTGCACCATAACAGTCATGCTCTCAATATCTGCATGCTTTTCCAAAAGCTCCATAATAATAGGTGTTGTAATGTAGTAAGGCAGATTAGCCGCAAGCTTTGCTTTTCTGCCGTTTCCGTAAGTCTTTATTATCTCGTTTAAATCCAGCTTAAGAACATCGCTGTTTATAACATGTATGTTGTCATATCCGGAGAGGGTATCTTCCAGTATGGGTATAAGGTTTTTGTCTATTTCTATGGCACAAACCGTTTTGGCGCTGTCGCCTAAAAACTGGGTAAGACTGCCAATTCCCGGGCCTATTTCAAGCACAAAATCGTCTTTTGTAATGCCTGCCGACGTAACGATGTTTTTTAATACATTTTGGTCTATAAGAAAGTTCTGTCCGAAATTCTTTTTAAAATAAAAACCGTATTTTTCAATAATTTCTTTAGTTTTTAATGGTGTTGATATTTTCTCACTCATTTTTTTATCCTATTCCTATAGCATTTAAAAGGCCGAATGACAGTATTGAAACAATTACACCGGCGGTAAATACTCCGGCGGCTATTGTTAAAAATGCCTTTTTAATATCCATGTGCAAAAGTGAAGCGGCTAAAGCACCTGTCCATCCGCCTGTTCCCGGAAGGGGTATGGCTACAAAAATATAAAGTCCCCAGTAGCCGTATTTCTGTATTTTATCGCTTTTAGCCATGGTTTTTTCTTCAAGTTTATAAACTATATTTTTCATTGGTGTTTTTTTAAGAAGCTCGAATATTTTTCTTATAAGCAGAAGTATAAACGGAATAGGTATTATATTGCCCAAAAAAGCTATAACAAAAGCCGGAAGAAGGTCTACACCTATTGCATACCCGGCCAGTATTCCGCCTCTAAGCTCAACAATAGGAAAAAGCGACACAATAAAAACTATAAGCTCTTTGGAAATTTTTCCCTGAAGTGCATTAATAAAAAAGTCAAGTATTGTCTGCAATTATCTATCCTCTTTTCGTTATTTTTTTATCTGATTAATTATAATTATGAAATCGTATTTTTGTCAACGGGTATATTACAGGCGAAAGTGCATATATTTTTAACATGGTACTTTTGCGTAATTTTACATCTGTTACAGGAGGAGAATTATATGGATACTGAAAAAGGGAAAAGCGTTGTTTCATTAAGAGGCGGCACTCTTGCGGTTTATTTAAATACAGGTACGGAAATATCCCAGGCAAGAATAATAGGCAGAAACTTAAAGCCTTCATGGCAGGTATACATAATATTAAATAATAACGGCAAAAACGAGTATGTAAGCATTGGACAGGCAGACAAAAAAGTCATTAATTTTAATACAAAAAATATAACAAACGGCCAAAAAGAAATTTGCGGTGCCGCAGTGGGGTTATACGGCAGACGTGAGTTTTACGAAGGCTTTGTTGAAGGCTATAAATCAAATGCAAAAAAAGCAGAGCATGCCGAAAAACAGAATATGCCTTTAAATGAGCCTGAAAATGATAAAAAGCCTTCTTATGAAAAGTCAGTGTTATCAGAGCACAAAACCGAGGGCATAAAAACAGAAAAATCAGAAGAAAAAGAAAAAACAGAAAAAAGCATATTAAATACTGCTGAAAAAA
>CALWHR010000059.1 GCA_944380455.1 uncultured Clostridia bacterium | reverse complement strand
CTGAATTAAAAAGAGACAAAAACGGAAGAATACTTTTTACAAAAGAAATGAAAAAAGAGTATACCATACTTGTTCCGGATATGCTCCCTATTCATTTCAATATTATGAAAAACGTGTTTACACACGCGGGATATAAAATAGAACTGCTTGACAACGACGGCCCTAATGTAAAACAGCTCGGCCTTAAATATATGCACAACGATATATGCTACCCTGCGCTGCTTGTAGCAGGTCAGTTTTTAGACGCTCTTGAAAGCGGAAAATACGATGTAAACAAAACAGCGCTTATGATAATGCAAACCGGCGGCGGCTGCCGTGCCTCAAACTACATTCATCTTTTAAGGAAGGCACTTGTTAAAGCCGGATACGACAATGTACCTATAATATCATTTAATCTTTCAGGACTTGAGAAAAACAGCGGCTTTAAGCTTACACTGCCTATAGTTCGCCGTCTTTTAGCCGGTGTTATATATGGTGACCTTATAATGCTTTTAAGTAACCAAACAAGGCCTTACGAAGTTAAAAAAGGCGACAGTGACAGGCTTATTAAAAAATGGACCCACGAGCTTTCAAACCAGTTTATAGCCTCAAAAGGCTACAGTTTTTCTCAGATGAAAAAAAATTTTGAAAAAGTAATACAGAGCTTTTCGGCCATACCGCTTAAAAAAGAAATTAAAACAAAGGTCGGCGTTGTAGGTGAAATATATGTTAAATATGCACGCTTTGCCAACAACAGCCTTGAAAAGTTCCTTGCTGACGAGAACTGTGAGGTAATGGTTCCGGGTCTTTTAGGTTTTTTAATGTTTAAGGTAGACGCCAGAGTACAGGACTTTTTAATTTACGGCGGAAGCCGCATTAAATACACGGCGGCAAAAACTCTTTTAGGCTATCTTGAAAAAATAGAAAGAGCCTTTATGGAAGCTGTTGACAATTCACGCTTTACACAGCTTTCGTCTTATAACGACACAAAACCGCTGGTAAACGGCCTTATAGGCCTTGGTAACCGTATGGGTGAAGGCTGGTTCCTTCCTGCAGAAATGATAGAGCTTGTTAAGCATGGCTACGATAATATAGTCTGCACACAGCCTTTCGGCTGCCTGCCAACTCATATCTGCGGCAAAGGAATGGTACACAAAATCAAGTCCATGTACCCTGCCGCCAATATTGTGCCTGTTGACTACGATACAGGCGCTACAAAAGTTAATCAAGAAAACCGCATTAAGCTTATGCTTTCTGTGGCAAGGGAAAAATTACCGGTTTAAAACACACTTAAAAGAAGGCTGATATATTATGGTCTATTTTCTTGGCGAAGAATTAGTGCCTACAACTGAAGAAGAAGCTTTAAACAGCAGCAAAGGCGCTGTTTATATAATAAATGAGGACAGATGCGCCGATATACTTCAAAAGCTTGAAATATCATATGAACGTGACTATAAATTAGATGATGTGTATTTCTGCAAGGCTGAGGCGCAGCAAGACTGTATATTCGGCACACTGCTTATACCAAAGCTCCGCGACCTTTTAGGCAGCCGATACAGGCTTATGATGTTTATTACCCTTAATAATATAGTAATAGTAGATGATGATGGTTTTGCCATGCGTATACTTACACGTATTTTAAGGCGAAAAATACATCAGGGTGAGTCAAAGGCAAAATTTATATATAACTTTATAACGGAATTTATGACAAAAGACTCGGAGCTTTTGGAAAAATTTGAGCACCGGCTTATGAATATGGAAGAAGAAGCCGCAAAAGAAGCAGACAACGACTTTCAGATTGACCTGCTTCATACAAGAAAGCAGCTGCTTACTTTAAGAGGATATTACGACCAGATGTCAGAGTTTGGCAAAATATTGGAAGAAGACGAGAACCACTTTTTTACTAAAAACCAGACAAAATATTTCGGTACACTATCAGACCGTGCTGAGCGTTTAAAAGGCCGGGCAGTTCATCTTATAGATTATGCCCAGCAGGTAAAAGACGTTTACCAGAGCAGTGTATCGGCTAAGCAGAACGAAAATATGCAGTTTCTTACAATGGTTTCAACAATTTTCTTTCCTCTTACGCTTATTACCGGCTGGTACGGCATGAATTTTCATGACATGCCTGAGCTTAAAAACGGATATCCCGCAATTATAATACTAAGCATTGCAGTTGTAGTTGTGTGTATACTTATATTTAAAAAGAAAAAACTTCTTTGAATAAACCCGACACGGCTTTAAGCCGTGTTTTTTTATTTTATTTATTTGTATTTCGCCGTCTTTCATTATCTTTCGATTAATTGTAAGTGACACTGTAAAATGATATAATTTATTAAACAATAAAACAGAGGTGATAAAAATGCGTACTTTAAACATATTTAAAACCGGTAAAATACTGTTAACTCCTGCCGTAATTTTATTATTGGGCATACTGTTCCACTCATCGGTATTTTTTGCCATGAACAAGTTTATATCTCCCGTTGACCTAAGTCTTGCACAGCAGAGTACAGAGATAATTGATACACGGCTTGCTTTAAGAGCTATGGCAGAAAAAGGCTTTAGTCTTTCATCCGTTTTGTCATTTCTTATAAGCGTTATACTTATATATGCCTTTATTAAAAATGGTAGCTTTGTGCCATACTCCCGGCTTTTTATATGTTATTTTGCTTCAACTGTTCTTGCTCTGCTTTTCAGCGTGCCCTTTGCTTTACTTGACAGTGAATTTTCGGCGGATTACATACTGCCTGTAATAAGTTCATGGCCGGCAATTACTCTGCTTTTTGCTATACTGCTTATTTTAAACTGGGGTAAGAACAAAAACTGATAAAAGTTCAGTATTTGCATTAATAATTTGCTTTTTATGATATAAAGCATCAGTTTTTACCATAATTTAACAACCATTTAACGTATTTTGTCTTGATAATATATAATATGGTTTTTATTATATAGTAAGCAGTTTATGTTTAAAATACCCTCTTTGCGGATAATATTATATTAAATTACCAAAACATATGAACTGCTGAAAACTGAAAGCGAGATGGAATACAATGAAATACGGCATTATAGATATTGGCTCAAACTCAATATGTCTTGTAGCATATGAGATTGACTCCGGCAGATTTAAAACACTGTTTAAAGAAAAAACAATGGCAGGCCTTGCCGGATATGTAAAAAACGGAATTATGACAAAAGACGGAATAAATAAAGCCTGTTCATGTCTTTTGGAGTTTAAGCATATATTAGAAAGCCTTGATATTACAAACTATTCAGTTTTTGCCACTGCATCACTGAGGAATATTTCAAACACGGAGGAATCCGTTTTGGAAATTAAAAACGCTACAGGGTTTGACATAGAAGTAATTTCCGGCTACGATGAGGCTGTTTACAGCTGCAAAGGTGCTATGAACGATACAGAAATGGAAAACGGTGTATTTATAGATACAGGCGGCGGCAGTACCGAAATAGTTACTCTTGACAGAAATGAAATTACAGAGGCAGTAAGCATTCCTTTAGGCTCCCTAAAGCTGTATTCAGACTGTGTAACTAAAATTCTGCCCAAAAAATCCGAAGTAAGTGCAATGCGGGATTATATAAAAAAAGAGCTTAAAAACAGCTGCATTAAAAGCGTAAAATGCAATGATGCAATATACAGTGTCGGCGGTACAGCCAGAGCTATATTAAAAATAGCCAACTCTGTTTTTGACACCGAAAAAGAGAATCGTTCCATAACTGCCGCACAGATGGAAAAACTGATTGACCTTCTGTGCTCAGATAAAAAAACCGCAGCTAATGTAATTTTAAAACACTGTCCGGACCGTATCCATACCATTATACCTGGAACACTTATTTTAAATGGAGTTATGCAGAAAATCGAGTGCAGAAAAATAGTCGTAAGCCGTTTTGGAGTCAGGGAGGGGTATTTATGCCAGAGAATACTAAAAAAAGTATGAACGATTTTTCTTTTACCCAAAACAGGGAATTAAGCTGGCTCAAATTTGACAATCGTGTTTTAGAAGAGGCTACTGATGAAAAAGTGCCTGTTATTGAAAGATTAAAATTTATATCAATATTTACAAGCAATTTAGACGAGTTTTTTATGGTGCGTGTTGGCAGTCTTTTCGACTTAGCCCAAATTACACCTAATGATAAAGACAATAAAACAGGTGATTCACCTACAGAACAGCTCAAAAAAATTTTTGCCGCCGTGCCTTCTCTTATATCAAAACGCGACAAAGTATATAAAGAAGTATGCCGTATTTTAGAAGAATACGGTATACTTGATTTAACTGAGGATAAATTAACAGAAAATGAATTAAAAGTAGTAAACACTTATTTTGAGGAGCTTATAAACCCTGTGCTGTCACCTCAGATTATAGACCCGCATCATCCTTTTCCTCATTTAAAAAACAAAACTTTATACATAGCCTCTGTGCTGCAAAATAAAAAGGATAAAGTTTCTTTGGGCATTATACCTGTACCTGAATCCCTGCCGCCTTTTTTAACTCTTTCCGAAAGACCTCTCAGGTTTATAAGGACAGAAAATATAATACTTAACCGCTGTCAGCAGGTATTTGGTATTTATAATGTTTCCAAAAGTGCCGTTATCTGCGTTACACGAAACGCAGATATAAGCTTTGACGAAGAAAAATTCGACGATGCCGATGATGACTATCTAAAAATAATGAGTCATCTTATCAAAAAACGCGGGCGTCTTGCACCTGTAAGGCTTGAAATACAGGGAGAAAAAGGCAATAGTCTGGATAAACTTTCCGAAATGCTGCAAAAAAGGCTTTCTATAGATAAAAGCCAGGTATTTTTTACTTCATCACCTATAAATATGAAATATGTTTTCAGTTTAGAGAAAAAAATTCCAGACTCATTTTTAGGTGAGCTGAAATACACACCTTATTCCCCAAGGTATCCGGAGGATTTAAACCCTAATGAAAGTATTATAAAACAAATAGAACAGAAAGACCGTCTGTTGTTTTATCCTTTCGACCAGATGGAACCGTTTTTAAAGCTTTTAAGGGAGTCCGCAGCAGATGAAAGCGTAATTTCAATTAAAATAACCATATACCGGCTGGCTTCAGCATCTAAAATAGCCCATGAGCTGTGCACCGCTGCCGAAAACGGCAAAGATGTTACCGTTTTGGTAGAGCTTAGGGCACGTTTTGATGAAGCTAACAATATTGCCTGGGCAGAAAGACTGGAGCAAAGCGGATGCCGTGTTATTTACGGCATAGACAACTTTAAGTGTCATTCCAAAATATGCCTTATTACAAGACGCATTAAAAACAACATGCACTATATAACACAAATAGGCACTGGCAACTACAACGAAAAAACAGCGCTTATGTATACTGACCTCTGCCTTATGACTGCTGACGAAGAAATAGGCCATGACGCCACTGTATTTTTCCAGAATATGCTTATAGCAAACCTAAACGGCAGTTATTCCAAACTTTTAGTTGCACCTATATCCCTTAAACCTAACCTTATGCGGCTAATAGAGGATGAAATAGCTAAAGGTGACAAAGGCCGCATTATAATTAAAGCCAATTCACTTACAGAAAGGGATATTATAGATAAACTTTCAGAAGCGTCTAACGCTGGAGTTAAAATACAGTTAATACTGCGCGGCATATGCTGTCTGCGGCCGGGAATTGAAGGCAAAACAGAAAACATAACTGTTACAAGCATTGTAGGCCGGTATTTGGAGCACTCCAGAATATACTGCTTTGGTATGGGCGAAAATACAAAAATATTCATTTCATCAGCTGATTTAATGACACGAAATATATCAAGACGTGTTGAAATAGCCTGCCCTATTTATGACACCGATGTTAAAAACCAGATTTTAAAAATACTCTATATTATATTAAAAGATACCGTTAAAGCAAGAACTCTTTTAAGTGACGGAAACTATATTAAAAAATTTACTCAAAGTGAAGATAAAATAGACTCCCAGAGGTATTTTATGGAAAACAGTCTTCATATACCTATAAGCACCGTATCAAAAGAGCCGCCTAAAACAGCGGAGCATAGAAATATATTCCAAAAGCTTTTCAGAAGAAAATAAGCTTACTGAGCAAAAACGCCTGAAACATCAATTCAGGCGTTTTTTTAGTTTTGCAAACTTTTTACTTATAAATATGTCACTTATTGCTGTTTTATGAATAATATATAGTATAAAAATCAAAAAAGGATGTAATTTAATGTATTATTCAAACAGTACTAACAATACAGGCAGTTGTGAACGAATCAGCGACCGCTGCCAAAACTGCTGCTCATCAAACCGTCAAAACTGCTGCTCTAACTGCAGGTGCAGCAACAATTGCTGTTCTAACTGCGGATGCGGCACTAACTGCTGCACAAATCCAAGCGTTACAGTAGGAAACACCGTTACCGGAGCTCCCGGTACTGCCGCTTCCGTTACAAATTCAGGCACTGACTGCAATGCTGTTTTAAACTTTACTATTCCTGCCGGCCAGAACGGACAAAACGGTACTTCTGCTACCGTTACTGTTGGCTCTACCACTACAGGCGCTCCTGGTACTCCTGCTTCTGTTACCAACTCAGGCACTGCTCAGAACGCCATTTTAAACTTTACCATTCCTGCCGGTCAGAACGGCACTAATGGTACCGACGGCAAAGACGGCACTCCTGCTACTGTTACTGTCGGCACTACTACTACCGGTGCTCCCGGTACTAATGCTTCCGTTACCAACTCAGGCACTGCTCAGAACGCTGTTTTAAACTTTACCATTCCTGCCGGTCAGAACGGTACTGACGGCAAAGACGGTACTCCTGCTACTGTTACTGTCGGCACTACTACTACTGGTGCTCCCGGTACTCCTGCCACCGTTACCAACTCAGGCACTGCCCAGAACGCTGTTTTAAACTTTACCATTCCTGCCGGAAAAAATGGCACTGATGGTACCGACGGCAAAGACGGCACCCCTGCTACTGTTACTGTCGGCACTACTACTACAGGCGCTCCTGGTACTAATGCTTCCGTTACCAACTCAGGCACTGCCCAGAACGCTGTTTTAAACTTTACCATTCCTGCCGGAAAAAATGGCACTGATGGTACCGACGGCGCTGACGGTACTCCTGCTACTGTTTCTATTGGTACTACTACTACCGGAACACCTGGCACAAATGCTTTTGTTACAAACACAGGCACACAGCAGGACGCTGTTTTGAACTTTACTATCCCTGCTGGAAAAGACGGAAAGGATGGAAAAGACGGAACAAACGGCCTTGCTTCTTACGGTGGATTATACAGTTCAAAGAATCAAACTGCCAAACCAGCTTCAGCAGCAGCTTATCAGCAGGTTCAGCTGGATTCTGCAATGCCTCTTTCAAATGTTAATACAGGCTTAAATAATCTAACCATAGGCAGTGACGGAAATTACGAAATATCATACAGTATTGGTATTGCCTCTAAATGTCCTAACTGCACAAGAACATCTTCATCAAATACAACATTTACACTGGCTATACGCAAAAACGGAACAGCCATACCTCAAACTGTATGTACCGCAAACATAGCTCCAGACCAAAACAAGCAGAATTATTACCATACTTCATATGTAACACTTGCAAAAAATGATATTCTCGACTTAGCTTTCCAGGTAAATGATACTTCAGGAACTGACAATCTTGTTATTTATCCTAACGCAGATTGTTCGCTTACTATAAAAAAATTAAGCTGATATAAAAATATAGACCGGGATTTTCCCGGTCTTAAACAGCACAGTATCAATCCTATAATTAATGAATATTATATATAAAAAAGGAAGTGCTGCAATGGAATACAGGCATTGCAACTGTTGTGATACATGCATTAGGGTAGGAGAAACTGTTACAGGAGAGCCTGGTACTGCCGCTTCTGTTACCAATTCAGGCTCTCCATGCTGTCCTATTCTTAATTTTACTATACCTGAAGGTATTCCTGGGCAAAACGGTGAAAACGGTACTTCAGCTACTGTTACCGTTGGCCCTACCGTTACCGGCGCTCCCGGCACTGCCGCTTCTGTTACCAACTCAGGCACACCTGAAAACGCCATTTTAAACTTTACTATTCCCGCCGGGCAAAACGGTGAAAACGGTACTTCAGCTACTGTTACCGTTGGCTCTACCGTTACCGGCGCTCCCGGTACTGCCGCTTCTGTTACTAACTCAGGCACACCTGAAAACGCCGTTTTAAACTTTACTATTCCTGCCGGGCAAAACGGTGAAAACGGTAAAACTCCAGTCGTAACAGTTGGACCTACAACAACACTTGCTGCCGGTGAGCCAGCTACGGCCACGGCAATACCAACTGCCGACGGGGTACAAATTGATTTTGGTATTCCTCAAGGACAGCCGGGAAACATCGCCAACCAATCATTTGCATCTTTTTTTAATTATGGAAATTTATTTAATAATGGCTCTCAGCTGCCTTTTTATCCGGTAGTTACAGACACTACAGGACAGATAGAACAGATAAGTCAGGAACAAATATCTCTTCAACCGGGATACTATCTTGTATCATACCATGTTTCGGCTGTATTATCAGATGCCGGATACATGCAGATTACACCTTTTTACAGCTCAACATCACATCTTGAGTTAGGAATTTATTTTTTAACACCCGAAGGACGTTCAACCGCTAACGGTTCAAACACAATTATTATATATATACCTGAAAAAACAACCTTTACTCTAACTTATAACAGCAATGTATCCAGCCGCGACGGAGCTGCCACACTGTCAATATTAAAGCTTGAAAGATAATCATAACCACGCCTAAAAGACGTGGTTTGCACTAGCCCTATAAGGGCTTATTAAGAGCCAGCGCCTAAATGAC
>CALWHR010000058.1 GCA_944380455.1 uncultured Clostridia bacterium | reverse complement strand
CAAAGGCCGTATCTTTCACCTGGCTTTAAAAAATCATGTCCGTAATAAACAGCACACTTCAGTTTATTTAAATACTGCACAATTTGATATGTAGTGTAAAACTCACACCAGCCTTCTTCCGGTCTTTTATGAAAAAGCCGCCTTAATTTTATAAGCTCATTTTTTAAATTTTCATTTATAAAATTATAAATCACAATTTATCAGCACCTTTTTGCTTTTCTCTCTCAAACAAATCCTCTATATAATCACATGGTGTGTTTGAACCCAAAGTTGTATAAAAAAACGGGTCTTTTCGTATAGTATCAGGGGAATTTATAATAAAGCTGTTAAACCCATCGGCCTCCTCGCCGGAATTTAGGTATATTGTTGTTTTATATCTGTAACCCATATATCCAAGAGATAAACCTCTTCTTTTTATTCTTAAACTGTTAAGGCTCTCTATTATATAATCAATGTCTTTCTGCTTTTCTATATGAAGGCTTTTTCCACTGTTTCCGTCAAAAACCACTATTTCTTTTATATCTTTCGGGTCTAAATCTGTTGCACTGAGGGGTGCATTATACCACAGTATGCCCAGTGCCAAAATAACAATAAAAGCACCTAATACTATTTTCAGCTTTCGTTTATATTTGCCTTTCAAAACCGCTTCGCCCCTTTTCTTGACTTTTATTTTCTATTTTACTATATTTATTTATAATATTAAACTAATTTCAGAAACGGAGTTTTAAATTTGAATATATTATCAGCCGAAAACATAACTTTATCATTTACGGATAAAACACTTCTTAATGATGTTTCTTTTTTTATACAGGAAAACGACAAAATAGGCATTATAGGCATTAACGGCACAGGAAAATCTACACTTTTAAAAATAATTTCCGGCATTGAAGAACCTCAAAAAGGCACACTTACAAAGGCAAACGGCATAATAGTGCGCTACCTTCCACAGCACCCGGTATTTGAAAAGGACGAAACAGTTTTGGAATATGTGCTGGAAAACAACAAAAAAAGCGACCATGCCTGGGACATTCAAACAGAGGCAAAATCACTTTTAACACGCTTTGGACTTAATGACTATAACCAAAAGCTTTCAACTCTTTCCGGCGGACAGAAAAAGCGCGTCTGTCTTATATCCGTTCTTGTATCCCCTGCGGACATACTTGTCCTTGATGAGCCTACTAACCACTTGGACAGCGAAATGGCCGACTTTTTGGAAGGCTACCTTAAAAAATTCAAAGGTGCCCTTGTAATGGTTACTCACGACAGATATTTTCTTGACAGCGTAACAAACCGCATTGCGGAAATAGACAAAGGCTCTCTTTATACCTACGATACCAATTATTCCGGCTTTTTAGCTCTTAAAGCTGAAAGAGAGGACATGGCAATAGCCAGCGACAGAAAAAGAAAGTCCATACTAAGAACGGAATTAAAATGGATACAGCGCGGAGCTCTTGCCCGCTCTACAAAGCAGAAAGCCAGAATTGAGCGTTACGAGGAAATGAAAAACCAAAAAGACTTCAAGCGTGACGAAACACTTAAAATAGGCTCTGTTGCATCAAGACTTGGCAAAACAATTATAGAGCTTGAAAATGTATCAAAACAATACGATGGAAAAACTCTTTTCAGCAACTTTTCTTATATATTCCTTAAAGGCGACCGTGTAGGCTTTATAGGCAAAAACGGCTGCGGAAAAACTACACTTATGAAAATAATAGCAGGCATTGAAAAGCCGGAT
Source organism: uncultured Clostridia bacterium (assembly GCA_944380455.1). Classification (GTDB taxonomy): domain Bacteria; phylum Bacillota; class Clostridia; order Lachnospirales; family Anaerotignaceae; genus Neoanaerotignum_A. The sequence continues at coordinate 13,071 of CALWHR010000058.1, read as the reverse complement.
TCCGGCAGTGTAACAATAGGCCAAACAGTTAAAATAGGCTACTACACACAGGAGATAGAAAACGAAAACACAGGCCGCATTTCATACATGGACCCGGAAAAAAAGGTTATTGATTATATCCGTGACACAGCAGAATATGTTAAAACTCCCGAAGGTACAGCTTCGGCTTCACAAATGCTTGAAAAATTTCTTTTTCCGCCGTATTTACAGCACAGCCAGATAAAGCGTCTTTCAGGCGGAGAAAAAAGGCGTCTTAATCTTCTTCGTGTGCTTATGGAAGAGCCTAACGTGCTTATACTGGACGAGCCTACAAACGATTTGGATATAGCCACAATGACTATACTTGAGGAATTTTTGGACTCATTTGAAGGTGTTGTTATAACCGTATCTCACGACAGATATTTCCTTGACAGAACAGTAAACCGCATATTCGCTTTAAAAGCAGGCAGGCGACGTTATAAAACAGTATGAAGGCGGTTATACTGACTACTCACTTAAAAGAACAGATAACGAAGAAATTCCTGAAACAAAAGAACAGAAAAAGACGGAATACAAAGCCTCCCACGAAAAGAAACTAAAATTTACATTTAAAGAACAAAAAGAGTATGAAACCATAGAAAGCGACATAGCCGCCCTTGAAGAAAAGCTTGAAAACACAGAAAAAGAAATGGCTTTAAACGCAACAGACTTTGTAAAATTAGAGGAGCTTTCTAAAATAAAAGAAGACACAGAAAGCTTGCTTACTGAAAAAATGGAGCGCTGGGAATATCTTGAAGATTTAAACCAGAAAATACAGGCTCAAAACAAGAAATAAAATTACAGGCTGTTTGAAATTTATATTCAAACAGCCTGTTTTATAGATATAAGACTTATATATACCGCCGTAAACATATTTTAATAAGTAACATATTTGAAGGAGATATATTTTCTAAATCAAGGGGATACTTTAACCATGAAGCTCGTCAATGTCGTTTACCGGTTTTCTAAGTCCTTCTATCTTTCTTCCGTTTTTCTCGCAGTAGTCCCACAAAGCGGCATGTATAGCCTCTTCTGCAAGACATGAACAATGCACTTTAACAGGTGGAAGTCCGTCAAGAGCCTCCATAACTGCCTTGTTTGTAACATCCATTGCCTCGTCAACAGACTTGCCTTTTACAAGCTCTGTTGCCATACTGCTGGTTGCAACAGCGGCGCCGCAGCCGAAAGTTTTAAACTTGGCGTCACGAACAATACCTTCATCATCTATGTCAAGATATATTTTCATTATATCGCCGCATTTGGCGTTTCCTACTGTTCCAACGCCGTCGGCGTCTTCTATCTGTCCCATGTTCCTTGGGTTCATAAAATGGTCCATAACTTTTGCCGAATATTCCATATATAACGCCTCCTTGGTTTATACCGCTTTTTCGCCATTTAAGTAATCTTCGTATAAAGGCGACATTTCTCTTAACCTTTTTACTATAGGTATTAATTCTTTAATAAGATAGTCAACTTCTTCAACTGTATTTTCTTTTGAAAGTGTAATTCTAAGTGAGCCGTGAGCCTTTTCATGTTCAAGACCTATAGCCAAAAGCACATGTGACGGGTCAAGAGAGCCCGATGTGCAGGCACTTCCGCTGGAAACACAAATTCCTTTGCTGTTAAGAAGCAGAAGCAGGCTTTCACCCTCTATAAACTCGAACGAAATATTTACATTTCCCGGAAGTCTTTTTTCTCTGTGACCGTTTAATCGGCAGAAATCAATGTTTTCGGTTATGCCTTTAATTACTCTCTCCCTGAGCATTGTAAGATATTTGCTTGTTTCGTCAATTTCTGCTGTGGCAAGCTCAATGGCTTTACCCATGCCCACAATTCCGGCTGTATTTTCAGTTCCGGCTCTTTTGCCTTTTTCCTGTCCGCCGCCATGAATATGGTTTGAAATATTAACGCCTTTTCTGATGTAAAGCGCTCCAATACCTTTTGGCGCACCTAATTTATGGCCACTTATTGAAAGCATATCTATATTCATTTCTTTAACGTCAATTTTAACATGGCCTGCTGCCTGAACAGCGTCTGTATGGAAATAAATTCCGTGCTCTCTGGCTATTTTTCCTATTTCAGCTATAGGCTCTATAGTGCCTATTTCGTTATTGGCAAACATTACAGAAATAAGAACTGTATCCGGTCGAATTGCCTTTTTTAAATCATCAAGGGATATAAGTCCGTATTCATCAACCGGAAGATATGTAATATCCCAGCCATGCTTTTCAAGAAACTCGCATGTATGCAGTACAGCATGATGTTCAATCTGTGTTGTTATAATGTGCTTTCCCTTTTTGCTTAAAGCGTCGGCTGTGCCTTTAATTGCCCAGTTGTCACTTTCGCTTCCGCCGGCTGTAAAATAAATTTCGTCTTTTTGTGCACCTATTGCCTTTGCAAGTTGCTCTCTTGCTTTTTCAACGGCTTTTCGGCTTTGAGATGCTATATCATACACGCTTGAAGCATTTGCAAATATGTCACTGAAATACGGCATTATTTCGTTTAAAACTTCTTTTCTAACAGGTGTTGTTGCTGCATTATCAAAATATATTGTTTTCATAAAAGCACCAGCTTTCTGTATAATTCTATCATTTAAGTTTTCCTATCAATTTAATATGTTTATAGCTATATACTACTATTCAGATAGGATTTTGTCAACATATTTTTTTATTTTTGTATTCAAAATTTTATGATATAATTCCTAATATTAAGTGAGGTGGTTTATATGGAACTTAAACAGCTTGAATTTTTTATAGCCTGCGCCGAGGCCAAAAGCCTGAGCAAAGCATCAGACATACTTTATACATCACAGCCTAATGTAAGCAAAGTTATACGTCATTTAGAAGACGAGTTAGGCGCGCCTCTTTTTGAACGCACCAGCAAAGGCCTGCGCCTTACACAATTTGGCAAGTCAATATACGAATACGCTTTGAATACAGTTAAAAACGCTGAAATAATATCAAACATGAGCAAAAACGAAAAACGTAACGCCTTTTATATTTCAACCTATCAAAGCAATGTTTTTGCCAAACTCCTTGTTAAGCTTTACAAAAACAATCCCGATATTATAATAGAGCACCGCCAGGGAACAGTTGAGGAAATAATAAACCATGTAGAAAAGGGAATATCCGAAATAGGCTTTTTATACGTTTCACAAAAGCACATAACGGCTTTTTTAAATGTTATTAAACGCAAAAAGCTTATATTTACTCCTTTAGGTAAGTTTAAGGCATGTCTGTTTGCAGGGCCTGAAAATCCGCTTTTTGAAAGGGACACTGTATCCATAGATGAACTGCCTAACCTTAAATTTGTACGCAGTTTAAGCGATTTCTTTTCGGTAGATGACGGACTTGAAAAAGTAAGCTTAGGTGTTGTTAATTCCGACAGCCTTCATAATTCCGTATATACAAACAGTGAACATCTATCCACCAATCTTCTTTTGGAAACCGACTTGGTAGATATAGGAATTAATTTCAGCTATCCAGGCAAAAACCAATACGGCATTAAAGACCTTTACATACAAGACGAAGCATCGGCACTTACTTTGGGTTATGTTACTGATGAAGGCCATACTCTTTCGGATAACGCCGCCCAAACGGTAAAGTATGCCATGGAATTAATAAAGCCATAACATTATGTTATGGCTTTTTGCGTACATTCCGATAATTGCCCCTTTTAAATAATGGCGATATAATATCTTTAAGAAACTAAGGCATAACTTTTTGTTATTGTTTATCAGAGCATTTAACATAGCGGAAATCAACCGCATTTCAATACCTTACTGCTTTTTATGCCGGCTGAAACGGCAGGTGTTTTAGAATTTTAATAGAAACAATCTGGAGCGCTTGCTGATAAATCCGGCATAAAAATAAATTTGTCTCTGCTGCCATAACAAAAGAACCATAGAACCATAATATACTAAATTAAACCAGAAGGAGGAAAAATTTTATGGAAACTTTACTTTTAAATAAAACCGATGTAGGAAGCCTTATTGATTTGGATGATGTTTACAAAGCAGTTGAAAATGGCTACCGCTCATTTGCCAAAGGCCATGTTGTTCAGCCTGATTTTATGACAATTGTAAAACCGGGCACACATACCGGCTTTGACTTTAAAGGCGGCATGGACTTGGAAGGTGGATATATAACAATAAAATCTTCTTCCGGCGGATACCCGGACAATCCAAAATTAGGCCTTCCTACAGGCATTAATACTGTATTTTTATATGAGGCTGACACAAGCGCTTTAAAATGCGTTATGGACGGAACTTGGATAACAGGCTGCCGTACAGCTGCCGCAGGCGCTATTTCAGTAGAGTATCTTGCTAAAAAAGACGCACATAAAATTGCATTAATCGGAGCCGGAAATCAGGCACGCAGGCAGTTAAGAGCCATTTCAAGGGTACGTAAATTTACAGATGTTTATGTATGGGGTTACAGCGACGAAGAAATACAAAACTATATTAGCGATATGTCAAAAGAATTAGATGCAACATTTCATGCCTGCGCTACAGCAGAAGAAGCTGTTAAAAACGCTGAAGTTGTAGTAACAGCAACTATCGGCCGCAGAGGACCTGTTGTTAAAAGGCAGTGGCTCAACCCAGGCACACACATTGTAGCTATGGGAGCTGATATGCCTGATAAACAGGAGCTTTATACCGACATATTTAAAGACGCAAAAGCTGTAACAGATTCAACAGCACTTTGCGCTAAAAACGGCGAAACACATCACGCTATTGAGGAAGGCGTTATTACAGCCGAAGACATCCACGCTGAGATAGGCCAGATTATACTTGGTGAAAAACCAGGCCGTGAAAACGATACAGAAATTACTCTTTTCGATACAGTAGGCATGGCTATTCAGGATAATGTAATGGCTGTTTCAATTTACAATAACGCTGTTAAAAAAGGCCTTGGTGCTAAATACGATTTCTTAAAATAAATTAACTGTCAAAAAGTAATATTCATTCCCTCTTTTCTCCCGTTTATTACTTTTTGACCACAAAACATAAAAAAAGCATCGTAAAATTTTACTTTACGGTGCTTTTTACTTTTCATTAAGTTTTATTACTCTTATTTATTGCTTTATTTACCATAATGTATTAAAATGATGGCTGTGTTATTTGTTTGCCAGTTTTTATAAGGTTTTAATTACAGTGTGAATTTAACCGACAGGATTAAAGCGCCTGCCGGTTATTTTTAATGTGCCTTAAATAAAAGCAAAACAAATAAAAGTTATATTTTTAAAGGAGAGGTTTTAATTATGGAAAGGGAAAAACTCGGTTCAAGGCTTGGGTTTCTGCTTTTAAGCGCCGGATGTGCCATTGGTATAGGAAATGTATGGCGTTTTCCTTATATTACAGGCGTTTACGGCGGCGGTGCGTTTGTTATAATCTATTTGTTCTTCCTTGTTGTTATGGGTATGCCTATAATGAGCATGGAATTTGCCGTAGGCCGCGCAAGCCAGAAAAGTATAGCAAAATCTTATGTGGCTCTTGAAAAACCGGGCCAGAAATGGCACTATCACAGTTTTTTTGCTATGGCCGGAAACTACATACTTATGATGTTCTACACAACAGTAGCCGGCTGGATGCTTCACTATTTTTATTTAACACTTAAAGGTAATTTTACCGGTCAAACTACTGAACAGGTATCCTCGGCATTTTCAACAATGCTTTCACAGCCAGGGGTAATGGCCTTTTGGATGATACTTGTTGTTATAGTAGGCTTTGCTATTTGCTCTGCCGGACTTCAAAGCGGAGTTGAACGTATTACAAAAATAATGATGCTTTCTCTTATAGTAATTATGATAATACTTGCTATACACAGCATTATTATCCCTGGAAGCACTGAAGGTCTTAAATTCTACATCATACCTGATTTTGACAGAATGGTTGAAGTAGGCATTTGGCCAACAATAGTAGCTGCCATGAATCAGTCATTCTTTACATTAAGCCTTGGTATAGGCGCTATGGCTATATTTGGAAGCTATATTGGCAAAGACCATGCTCTTTTAGGTGAATCATTAAGAATTGGCGTTCTTGACACATTTGTTGCTTTTGTAGCCGGTCTTATTATATTCCCGGCATGCTCTGCATACGGCATAAGTCCTGACTCAGGCCCAAGCCTTATTTTTGTTACACTGCCTAATGTATTTAACTCAATGGCAGGCGGCAGAATTTGGGGTGCTCTGTTCTTCCTGTTTATGGCTTTCGCCGCATTTTCAACTGTTCTTGCAGTATTCGAAAACATTATTTCATTCGGTATAGACCTTTTTGGCTGGAGCCGCAAAAAAACAGCCATTATAAATACTGTCGCTGTTATACTTTTAAGCCTTCCTTGTGTTTTAGGCTACAATTTATGGTCATCATTCCAGCCTTTAGGACCAGGCAGTGCTGTACTTGATTTGGAAGACTTCCTTGTAAGTAATCTTCTTCTTCCTTTAGGCTCACTTATATATCTTATTTTCTGCGTAAGCCGTTATGGCTGGGGATGGGATAATTACATAAAAGAAGTTAATACAGGTGACGGTGTTAAAATGCCTAAGTGTTTAAGATTTTACTGTGCATTTATACTTCCTATATTAATAATTGTTGTTTTCCTTCAGGGAATATTTAAATTTTAATATAACAACAAACAAAAATGGCGTTTGAAAACGCCATTTTATTTTTTACTTAATCCAGTTAAAAAATATTAAAAATCATTCAATCAATGTTCATTATTTTCAGTGCATTATATACATGAATCTTGGAGTATAACTCCGCTCCAACATAGTCTCTATTTTTTATACAGTCAGTAATCTTCTTATGATACACAACTGCGTTTTCTCTGAAAGCCGCTATAACACTTTCGTCCTTTATCGAATGGCTTATAATTGTTATAGACTGATGGAGAAGCGGTGTTAGCTGCTCGAATATCTTATTATGAGAAGCTGCCGCTAATGCTTCATGGAATTTAGCGTCATACTCATAAAACTTTTCAAGATTATCAGCAGATATCCGGCATTGCTCTTCATAATAACATATCTTTTCAAACTCTGATTCTGTCATTAACTCAATTGTATTCTTGACCAAGGCAGGTTCAAGTATAAGTCTTAGCTTCAGCGCATCTTTTAAGTCCTGTTTTTTATCGCTTAAATAAATCATATCAAATAAATTAGATGACATACCAGGATTTTCTTTAACAAAAGTACCTACCCCACGGCGTATTTCCAGAATATTTCCGGCAATGAGTATTTTAACCGCTTCCCTTATAGAGGTACGGCTCACTTGCAGTATTTCGGAAAGTCCGGATTCATTAGGCAGCCTTTCTCCCGGTTTATATATTTTATCATCTAATATCATGCGCTTTAGCTTCTCGGCTGTTTCCTCCGCAAGCGAAATATATTTGCTCAAACTATTCATTCCTTCCAAATTTTTACAATTATTATACATCGTGAAATGTATAATTTCAACATTTTACTTGCTGTATCGCCGCTGATGGAAAACAATGTTTATTTTTAAATAAAAAATGTTATTTTTTTTGTTTCGGCTCGCAGCATTTATATTCACAAATCAGCAAGTTTTGGTTTTGCTGCAATTAAATTATTAAATATATTCAATGAATTATAGATATGTGTTTCCATAGAAATTCTCACTCCCATAGGGTCTTTATTTATAAAGCACTCTACAATCTTTTTATGATACATAACAGCATTTTCATTCAGCTGCTGAATGACATAATCAGCCTCTTTTTTACTGAGTTTTTTAGCATCTTCTGTACTTGCAATTGAAACATAAAAGTAAGGCAAAAGCTCTTCAAATATTCTGTTTTTAGAAAAACGAGCAATTGCCGCATGAAATTTTTTGTCCTCTTCTGCATAATCCTCATTATTCAAAATTTTTTTACGGCATTCTTCCTCAAGTCGAATTAAAAATTCTATATCTTCTTCTCTAACAGAGGATACCGACTGATAAGCCATTTCAGGTTCAAGTATAAGCCTGAGCTCAAAAGAATTTTTAACCATAGCCATATTTTTAACGGGATAAAACACATTAAATATGTTTTCATTTTCACCATCAAAATCGCATACAAAAGTTCCTGTACCTCTTTTGATATAAAGTATTTTGTTAGCTATAAGTATCTTTATAGCCTCTCTAAGGCTTGTACGGCTTATTCTAAGTTCTTTCATAAGTTCCTTTTCATTAGGCAGCTTACTTCCTGGTGCAAAACGCTTATCTATAAAAATCATATCTCTTATTTTATCTGCTGCTTCTTTAGAAACAGTAACGTAGCCAACCATAAGTATACCCCCTTAGACATACTATCTTTATTTATACGACATCATATGTTTATCGCATTAAGCATTTCAATTCATACTATGTGTTAAATTAAATTAAGATTAAAATCAACATATATTTTTACTTACAAAATATAGTAACACATCACAAATCGCCTGTAAACTGGTTATTTTAGACAAAAAAACTATATTAAAATATCAACTTTTCCAAAAATACACATTTTATCAAAAACCAATTGACATAGTATGTGTCCTATGATATTTTAGTCATATACATAGTATCACCTAAAAAATTTAGCAAGTGAGATATTATGTCGTACTATTAGGGTAAACCATTATAAAGGGGGATTAAGTTTTATGAAAAAAAGAGTTAGATTTTTGGCTATTGCCGCATCGCTTGTACTTATGGCTTCTTCTTTAGCCGGCTGTGGCTCATCATCAAGTTCTTCTGCTTCAGGTTCAACAGCTCAAGGAGGCGATACTAAAACCGAGGTTCTTTTAGCATCTCATCCATTTAATGATACACATCCGTGGCAGCTTGGCCTTGAGTACCTTGGTGATATTCTTTATGAAAGAACAGGCGGAAGGTATGACGTAGAAGCTTATCCTTCAGGTTCTCTTTCAGGCGGCAGTAACCGTTCTATTGTTGAAATGACCGGTACAGGAGCACTTCAGATTATGATTCACTCAGGTCTCAGCTATCAGGGATTTAACGAGAAATACGCCGTATTCTCACTTCCGTTTATGTTTCCTGACAGAGAAACAGGCTTTAAAGTTCTTAACGAAAGCGAAATAGGTCAGGAAGCCATGACTTGGCTTGAGGATAATGGCTGCATATCATTTTCAATCTGCGAAAACGGTATGAGATGGCTTACCAACTCAAAACGCAAAGTTGAAACACCAGATGACCTTAAAGGCCTTAAAATAAGAGTTCCTGAGGCTAACTCGCTTGTTGACTCATTTAAGCTTTGGGGTGCTGACCCTACAATACTTAATATGTCCGAGGTTTACACATCAATCCAGCAGGGAACTGTTGACGGTCAGGAAAACCCTGTAGCCGCAATCGATTCAAACAAGCTTTACGAAGTATGTCCATATATTACAGATTGGACATACTGCTGGGATCCTGCATTTATAATGTGGAACAAAGCATTTATAGACGGCCTTTCAGCAGAAGATAAAGAAATATTCGTTCAAGCTTCTAAAGATGCTGCTGATTACATCAATAAGCTTATAGAAGAAGACGATGCTGCTAAGATTGAAGGCTTTAAAGAATATGGCTGCGAAATAACTACTCTTACACCAGAGCAGGAAGCTGTATTTAAAGAAATGGCTCTGCCTGTTTATGATGAGTATAGAGAAATTCTTGGCGCTGATTTAGTTGATGGTTTAATCGAGGCTGTTGAGGCAGCTCAGAACAGCTGATTTATAAAAACTATATTTTTGTCCCGGCGGCTGTAAATTGCCGCTGGGATATATTTTACAAAAATGGAGGGAAAAAGCGTGAAAAACAATATACTTATAAAAGCATTTAACCACATTGAAGAAGCTCTCCTTTCGGTAACATTTGTTGTTATGACAGCTATTTGTTTTATACAGGTTTTAACCAGATATATTTTTCACTTTTCACTGCCATGGTCTGAAGAAGTCCTTAGAGCACTGTTTGTATGGAGTTCATGCCTTGGTATAAGTCTTGGCTTTAGGACAAGAAGTCATCTTGGAGTAGATGCAATAACAAATTTATTTCCATTAAAATACAAAAAGATATTATCCATATTATCTTATTTAATAGTTATAGCATTTTGTATAGTTGTAATCTACTACTCAATAAGCGTTACAAGCTACCAGTTCACTACAAACCAAAAGACAATAGCCGTAGGCATGCCTATAGCCTATATTTCAGTATCCCTTATCATAGGCTTTGGCCTTACTATCGTAAGGGTTATACAGGTTATGATTGATGACTTTAAAAACAAAAAACAAGAAGAAGGTCATATTTCCGAAGGCCTGCTTTAATTGAAAGGGGTGCTTTTAATGTCACAGATGGTACCGATTATTTTAATTACCTTTGTTATATTTCTTGTAATAAATGTTCCAATAGCTGTAAGCTTAGGTTTTTCAGCCCTGATATCAATAATAGCCGTAGGAAAACTTCCGCCTACACTTGTTCCGCAGCTTATATATGCCGCTTCGGACTCATACTCACTTATAGCCATTCCGTTTTTCATGCTGGCAGGCTCACTTATGGAAACCGGCGGTCTTTCAAAAAGGCTTATAGATTTTGCCGATGAGATTGTGGGTGCCGTTCCCGGCGGACTTGGCGTTATAGCCATTATAACAAGTATGTTCTTTGCCGCTATTTCCGGCTCAGGTCCCGCAACTGTTGCGGCCTTAGGCGGTATTCTTATTCCTGCTATGGAAGAAGCCAATTATGACAAACGCTATGCAGCAGCTCTTATGGCAACAGCCGGAGCTATAGGTATTATTATTCCACCAAGTATACCAATGATAGTTTATGCCGTTCAGGCCGAAGTTTCTGTAGGAAATATGTTCATGGGTGGTTTTGCCCCGGGCTTTATATTCGGCGGTGTACTTATAATACTTAACTATATCATATCCAAAAAACACGGTTACAAAGGCGTTCAGAAAGAGCGTAATTTAAAGACTATATTAAAAGCTTTTAAAAGTGCATTTTTTGCACTGCTTATGCCAGTTATAATATTAGGCGGTATTTACGGCGGTGTATTCACACCGACAGAGGCAGCAGGCGTATCTGTTGTTTACGGTTTTGTTGTTGGTGCCTTCTTTTACAGAGAGCTTAAATTTAAAGATATACCTCAAATGCTTGTAAAAGCCGCCATAGGCTCAGCTACAGTGCTTTTCATTATAATGGGCGCCTCAGCCTTCTCTTACATAATAGTTAGCCAAGGTGTTCCGGCTGCTCTTGTTAACTTTGTAAGCTCAGCAACAAGCAACAAGGTAATAGTTCTTTTGCTTATAAATATACTTCTTCTTATAGCCGGATGTTTCTTAGATGCAAGCTCAGCTATTATAGTTCTTGTTCCGCTTCTGCTTCCTTTAGCTACAGCTGTAGGCGTAAATCCGCTTCACTTCGGCATTATAATGGTTGTAAACCTTGCAATAGGTCTTATTACGCCACCGGTAGGCTTAGACTTGTTTGTAGCCTGCAACATAGCAAAAATCAATATAAGCGAAATTGTAAAAGCTTTGATGCCGCTTTTAGTAGCAACACTTATTGCTCTTATGATTATTACTTATGTACCGGAAGTATCACTCTTTATACCTCGGCTTTTCGGCGCAAGAGGTGTGTAACAGTTTGTAAAACGTGAGGAAGGAGGCAAACAAAATGCCTGAGAGAGTTATTACCAGCCTTTTAAAAGACGTTAAAATACCTAAAATGATTAAAGTGCACCAAAAATTTGAAAGGCCTAAAATAGAGCCAAAAGATATACCCGAAACAATAATATCCCAGTTCAGACAGGAAAAATTTGCTTCAAAAATAAAGCCTGGCATGAACATCTGCATAACCTGCGGAAGCCGAGGGATAAGCAATATACCGCTTATAATAAAGACTATAGCCGATTTCTGCAAATCAAAAGGCGCGCGTCCTTTTGTTGTTCCGGCTATGGGAAGCCATGGCGGTGCTACAGCTGAAGGTCAGTTGGAAATACTTGAATCTTTAGGCGTCACACCTGAAAGCGTAGGCTGCCCAATTAAGTCATCAATGGAAACCGTTGTTGTCGGCCACACAGTAGTAGGCGATATACGCCCGGAGGAAGTTGAGGTACGTATAGACAAAAATGCCGCCGAAGCCGATGGCATTATACTCTGCGGCAGAATAAAAGCACATACAGCTTTCCGCGGGGAATATGAAAGCGGTCTTATGAAAATGATGACCATTGGCCTTGGCAAACAGCAGGGTGCCGAAAGCTGCCATAAAAACGGCTTTAAATACATGGCTTATCTTGTTCCTACATTCGGCAGAATTATAATGAAGAATGCCCCTGTTCTTTTCGGCCTTGCCATACTTGAAAACAGCTTTGATGAAACCTGCAAACTTGTAGCTTTAACACCGGAGGAAATAGATACAGAAGAACCTAAACTCCTTAAAGAGTCTTTTAATTATCTGCCTAAAATATACTTTGATGACTGTGATGTTCTTATTGTAGACGAATTCGGTAAAAACATAAGCGGTGAAGGCATGGACCCTAACATTACAGGCACATTTGCCACACCTTATGCCACAGGCGGAATAAAAGCCCAAAAGCGTGCCATACTGCGCCTTACGGAGCAGACCCATGGCAACGCTCACGGTCTTGGAATGGTTGATGTAATAAGTAAAAAATTTTATGATGATTTGGATTTGGAAATAACTTATCCAAACAGCATAACTTCAACCGTTCTGGAATTTTCTAAAATACCTATGATTATGGCAAACGACAAAGAAACATTCCAAGTATGTATCAAAACATGCACTGAAATAGACAAAGAAAAAGTACGTATAATCCGTATAAAAAATACCCTCGATATGGAATATATATACGTTTCCGAATCCATGGCAAGCGAAGTTAAAATTAACCCTAATTTGGAAATAGTATCCCAGCCAGAAGAGCTTTATTTTAATTCCGAAGGCAACCTTGATATTTGATGTATTAAAAACACCAATCATAACCACGCCTAAAAGACGTGGTTTGCACTAGCCCTATAAGGGCTTATTAAGAGCCAGCGCCTAAATGACGCTGGCTTTCACTTCGT
>CALWHR010000057.1 GCA_944380455.1 uncultured Clostridia bacterium | reverse complement strand
GAAAAACGATGTGTCCAACTGGTTGAAAAAGCTAAAATTATGCTGTGAAACAGATGTGCTGTCAAGAGATTTATTAGTAAGTCTAATTGATCACATTGACGTTTCTGAATGCTATGAAGAAAATGGGGAAAAATCCTTCGACATATCTATTACCTATACTTTTGGCAAGCAAAATACAGAGAAAAAATCTTATGCGCTTATGGCATAAAAAAAAGACAAACAGGAAATTCACCACCCATAAGCAATTTCCAGTCTGTCTTTCCAGCACATAAACACCAAAAAGGGTATTTATGAATGAACGGAGAAAGAGGGATTTGAACCCTCGCGCCGCTCACGCGACCTACACCCTTAGCAGGGGCGCCTCTTCAGCCTCTTGAGTATTTCTCCAAACGCTTACTGCAAGAGTCATTATATCACAGTAAGCGGTGTATGTCAAACATTTTATTCGTCTTCCAGAATAAATATTTTATACCTGTCATGAATAAGCCACTTTTCAGGAGCTGGCTTTGACTTTTTAGGAGAAACCATAATGGGTATGGCCTTTGATATATTTTCTATAACTGTTTCTTTATATGCACCGCCGTCCTCGCCGTCTAAAGTCCAGCGTACTTCTGACTGGGATTTAAATACAGCTCTGCTTGTTTTAAATGTAGTGAAAACTTTTGATGAAAAATCGCTTGTAAGTATTCCTGTTACTATCATCTGAATTTCAATAGGACTGTGGGGGTATTTAACAAGTATTACTTCAAACAGTCCGTCATCAAGCTTTACTTTTTCTTTCCCAAGACTTTTTAGTCCGCCTACGGAAATAGTATTTGAAATCATTCCGTAAATATACTCGCCGGATACTGATGTGCCGTCGTGCTCTATAGTCATGCTGTATTTCTGAAGAGATGCGACACGCTTAATTCCTTCAAGTATATATGCAGTATGGCCTAAAAGGTTTTTCAAATCCTGCGGTGTATCGTAAGAAACATCTGTAAATGCTCCGAATGCGGCAATATAAATAAAATAGTCATTATTAAATTTACCAATATCACATTTGAAAAGATTGCCGGCAACTAAATTATTAGCGGCAGTAATCATATTTTTAGGAAGCTTAAGGCTTTGAGCAAAATCGTTTGTAGAGCCTGCAGGAATGTATCCAACTACAGGACGCTTTTTGTCTTCTATCTCCATAAGGCCTTTAATACACTCGCTTAATGTACCGTCGCCTCCGCTTATTAACAAATATTGGTACTTTTTGCCGTGATTTTTTACTTTTTCATAACCGTCAAGCTTTCTTTGAGTGGTATGAACAGTTACCTCAAGACCGTTTTTCACAAGCATGTCCAATATATCAAGTATTTTGTTTTTTATAAGACCTTTACCCGCCTTAGGGTTAAGCACGAATAAAACTTTTTTTGCCATAAGAAAACCCCCGTTTCTTATTTAATCCCCATTTTTGCTGATGATTATACTATCGCTTTTTGTTAAAGACAATAGAATAATCCAAAATATAAGTAAAATTTAATCTAAAACATTCCAGTTAATTTAATATAGATAGCGTGCTAATAATTCTAAATATCAGAAAAGAGTATCCATTATATAAAATGTGCATATATTTAAAATTTTTGATTTAATTTAATTGTGTATTGTCACAAATATAAATAAATGTGAAAACTATATAGCAAAGGTAGTTTTTTCTCTTTTAAGCCAAAATATCAAAAATCTTTTTTAAAAAAACAGGTTGACTCTCTTTTGGTAGAATGGCTTATAATGCAGTTATGGTTGAAATGCTTACAGCCTGTTTTTTATATGGCTCATAAAGCCTTATTAAAGGCTATTAATATTCAACTTTAACTAAAGACGGCGTACGCTGCCGTCTGACTTAATTATTTTATAATGAGGAGGAATAAAGATGGTTGGAGAGAAAGTAGTACTTCATGCTATGATGAAGGGCAGCGATGGACATTATGTTGGCGGTTTGGTAAACGGTGCGAGAATCGTTCATTACTGGGGTGATGTTGGAACAGAACTTATGGTTCGTGTAGACGGTGACATCAGCCTTTTCCTTGGCTACGATGAAATCAACTTTACAGCTCCTGTATATGTAGGCGATTTCATGGAATACCATGGCTGGATTGAAAAAGTAGGCAACACATCATATACATGCAAATTCGAGGCTTGGAAAGTTGCTACAATGTGCGACAGAACAGACATGGATATGACAGGTGTAGAGCACACAGCTGCTACAGCTTGTGTACCTCCTATACTCTGCGGTACAGGTACAGGTTCTCTTTACATAGCTAAAAAAGACCAGAGAGGCGAAACAGACCCTGCTTTCGTTCATGAGCACACTGTTAAAAAAGCTTGATTTTTCTAAAACCTGATTTTTATAAAAATACGATTATTAACCTGTTTAAGGAGGAATAAAAATGGTTGGATCAAAAGTAGTACATCACGTAATGATGAGAGGCGCAGACGGACATTATGTAGGCGGCCTTGTAAATGGTGCAAGAATCGTTGATATGTGGGGCGATGTTGGTACAGAGCTTATGGTTTATGTAGACGGTGACATCAGCCTTTTCCTTGGATACAAGAACATTAAATTTACAGCTCCTGTATATGTTGGTGACTTTATGGAATATCATGGCTGGATTGAAAAAGTTGGCAATCAGTCATACACATGCCATTTCGAGGCTTGGAAAGTTGCTACAATGCTTGACAGAACAGATGCTGATATGACAGGTATTGAGCATACAGCAGCTACAGCTTGCGTACCTCCTGTACTTTGCGGCGAGGCTACAGGTTCTCTTTACATCGCTAAGAAAGACCAGAGAGGTCCTCAGAGAGAAGATTTCAAAGACGCTGTTCACCCAGCTAAATAATTTAAGTTTAACATTAAAAGGCATACCGGAAGGTATGCCTTTTTTGCTGGAATTTTATAATGGTTGTATGCTTTTTATCTGCCATAAATTAATAAGTGCTTTTTTTGCATTATAAGTTATAAATCTATTGAAAGATACCCTGAAAAGGATATATACTAATATAATATAGGCTTATTGCAAACTTATGTTTTTGATTATAATTTACCGCCAATTGGAGCTGAATAAAACTTGAAAAAAGATTTAATTATTAAACTGTCCGGAGAGCTTTTTGAGGCGGCTGTAATAGTGCTCATACTGTATTATGTTATATTCCCGGTAAAGATTACCGGAAATTCAATGACGGATACTTTGCATAACGGTGACAGAGTGCTTATAAGCCGTGCGGCTTCGTATTTGAATTTATACGGAAAAAATGACATTGTTATAATGAAATATAACAATGGTACAGAAGACATAGAAATTGTTAAAAGAATAGCCGCCTCTCAAGGCGATACAGTTACTGTAAGCGGCGGCAAGCTGTACATAAACGAAAAGCTGATAGAAGGTTATTTATGCAGTGAGACAGAAGATGCAGCATTTGTGCTGTCGGAAAATGAGTTTTATGTACTTGGGGATAATGCAGAGGAGAGTATTGACAGCAGATATTTTGGGCCTGTAGACAAAAGCGATATTCAAGGACTTGTTTTATTTAAAATTTATCCCTTTGATGAAATAGAACTACTTAAAGACTGAAAGGGTTTTTAATATGAAAAAAACAGGAAAGTTTATAACTATA
Source organism: uncultured Clostridia bacterium (assembly GCA_944380455.1). Taxonomy (GTDB): domain Bacteria; phylum Bacillota; class Clostridia; order Lachnospirales; family Anaerotignaceae; genus Neoanaerotignum_A. Next base: position 11,117 of record CALWHR010000057.1, on the reverse strand, counting down.
GAAGGCACAGACGGTTCTGGAAAAAGCACTCAGATTGAGCTTTTAAAGGATTATTTTAACGAGATTAATAAAGAGGCTGTTTTTGTAAGAGAGCCGGGGTCTACCGAAATCGGCGAGAAAATACGCTCTTTAATACTTGATACCAAAAATACCGCAATGACTGATGAAACGGAAGCGCTGTTATATGCCGCATGCCGCATACAGCTTGTAAAAGAGGTTATACTTCCGTCACTTGAAGAAGGAAAAATTGTAGTCTGCGACAGATATGTGGATTCAAGCATAGCTTATCAGGGTTTTGGCAGAGGACTGGGGCAGGAAAAAATAGAAAGCATAAACAGCTTTGCTATTGAAAAATGTATGCCGGATATAACACTGTTTTTTAATCTGCCGCCTGAAAAGGGAATATTAAGAAAGAATAATCAAAAGAAGCTGGACAGAATAGAGCTTGAAGGGTTGAGTTTTCATAATAAAGTGTATAACGGCTATTTAAGTTTAGCTGCTTCCAATAAAGACAGAATAAAATCCATAGACGCATCACTTCCTGTTGAACAGGTGTTTTTGGATGTAAAAAATATTATTGATGCTATGAGGTGACAGAATGGCTGATTTTAAAGATATAACAGGCCATGAGCAGATTGTTAAAAGCCTTAAAGAAAGCATTAAAAACAATATGGTGTCACACGCTTATATTTTCTGCGGACTTAAAGGCTCCGGCAAAAAACTTGTTGCAGACGCTTTTGCAAAGGTTTTAAACTGCCGGAATATGCAAAATGAAGAAGGCTGCGGAAAATGCCATTCCTGTATACAGTTTGAAAGCCGAAACAATCCTGATGTGTTTTATGTAAAGGCCACGAAAACAAAAAGCATAAGTGTAGATGACATAAGAGAGCAGGTAATAGAAAAAGTAAAAACAAAGCCGTACAGCTATAATTATAAAATATTTATTATAGATAAGGCCGATACACTTACCGTACAAGCCCAGAATGCGCTTCTTAAAACACTGGAAGAACCGCCGAAATATGTTGTAATAATGCTTTTAAGCCAAAGCATGGAAAGCTTTCTGCCAACTGTTCTTTCACGCTGTGTTGTAATGAAGCTGCGGCCTATAAGCGCCCATAAAATAAAAGAATATATGATAAAACTTGGATTTAACGAAACCAATGCCAGGTTTTATTCCCAGTACTGCGGCGGAAGCATAGGCGAAGCTATAAGGCTTTCAAAAGACGAGGATTTTTATACCATGCGGCAGGATGTTATAAACTGCCTTATCAAACTGGATAGTCTTGATACGGCATCGGTTATGCTTATGGCAAAGGATATTGAAAAATACAAGCTCTACCCGGAGCTTTTTGACATAATGTATATGTTTTACAGAGATGTACTCTGTTATAAAGTGCTTAAAGATGAAGAAAGAATAATAGAAAAAGACAAAACCGAGGATATTAAAAAGCAGGCAAAACTGCTTGATGAAAAAGCTGTATCAAAGCGCCTTGAAGCAATTTTAAACGTAAAAAAGCAGATAAAGCAAAATACACCTTTTCAGCTTTCTGCAGAGGTGCTTTTTATTAATATGAAGGAGAACTAAAATGACAGAAGTAGTTGGTATTAGGTTTAAAAAAGCCGGAAAGGTTTATTATTTCGACCCAGACGGACATATATTTGAAGACGGAAGCTGCGCTATTGTTGAAACAGCAAGAGGTGTAGAGTACGGACAGGTAGTAAAGAAAAACATGTTTGTTGAGGATTCGGAAGTTTTTCAGCCTTTGAAAAAAGTAATAAGGCCGGCAACTGAGGAGGATGCTCTTCAGCAGGCAGAGGACAGAGAAAAAGAGAAAGAAGCTTTTTCCATATGTGAGGAAAAAATATTAAAACACGGCCTTGATATGAAACTGGTTGATGTGGAAATTACATTTGACCACAACAAGCTTATTTTCTATTTTACATCAGACGGACGTGTGGACTTCAGAGAATTGGTAAAGGAGCTTGCCTCAATATTCAGAACAAGAATAGAGTTAAGGCAGATAGGTGTTAGAGACGAGGCTAAAATGCTTAACGGCATAGGAATATGCGGCAGACCTCTTTGCTGTGCCACATTTTTAGGTGATTTTCATCCGGTGTCCATTAAAATGGCCAAGGAGCAGAATCTTTCCCTTAATCCTACTAAAATAAGCGGTATATGCGGCAGGCTTATGTGCTGTCTTAAATATGAGGAAGAAGCATATGAAGAGCTTAATAAAAATATGCCTGATGTAGGAGATATAATATCCACACCAGACGGAACGGGTGAAATACTTTCTCTTAATGTGATTATGCAAAATGTAAAAGCTGCTGTTAAAAAACAGGAAAACGATGCACCTACAATTAATTATTATGCCGTAGACGAAATTAAGGTAATAAAGCCAAAAAAAGCAAAATCAAACGACAAAAAATTTGAAAACCATGAAACAGATGAAATCTGTGAAGAAGAACTGGATTTGGAATGATTTATAATTATGAAGATTGAAATAAAAGACTATGAAAGAGTAGACGATTTGCACCGCAACGGATATCTTTTGATACAAAACCCAAAAAGATTTTGTTTCGGTGTAGACGCCGTTTTGTTAAGCGGCTTTGCATCGGCCAAAAAAGGCGATAAAGTGCTTGATTTGGGTACGGGTACAGGAGTTATACCTATATTAATGAGTGCAAAAACCAATGCGGAGCATTTTTCTGCCCTTGAAATACAGCCGGAAAGCGCTGAAATGGCTCGTCGAAGCGTACTTCTTAACGATTTGCAGGATAAAATAGATATTATAGAGGGCGACATCAAAAAGGCGGCTGAAATATTTAAGCCGTCATATTTTGATGTAATTACAACCAACCCGCCGTATATGAATTTTGAAGGTGGACTTAAAAACAGCTACGACCCTAAAACAATAGCACGCCATGAGGTGTTATGTACTCTTGACGATATTGCTTTTGCGGCGCAGAAGCTTTTAAAGTTCGGCGGAAAGCTGTTTATGGTTCACAGACCTCATCGTCTTACGGATATAATGTGCACTTTAAGAGAACATAAGCTTGAGCCTAAAAGAATACGCTTTGTTCAGCCGTATATAAACCGTGAGCCAAATATGGTGCTTATTGAGGCTGTAAGAAGCGGCAAGCCTATGGTTAAGGTTATGCCATCTCTTGTTATATATAAAGATGACGGCACATATACAGATGAAATAATTGATATTTACTATAACTGATGCACCAAAGCACAAAAGGGAGAGTATTAATTTGTACGGTACATTATACTTATGCGGAACGCCTATAGGCAATTTAGGTGATATAACTCTTAGGACGATAGAAACCCTTAAAACCTGTGATTTAATTGCGGCTGAGGATACAAGAAACACCCTAAAGCTTTTAAATCATTTCGACATACAAAAAAGCCTTGTAAGCTATCATGAGCACAACAAAACTCAAAAAGGCCCGGAGCTTATTGAAAAGCTTAAAAGCGGTCTTAACATAGCCCTTGTGACGGATGCCGGAATGCCGGGAATTTCCGACCCGGGAAGCGATTTAGTACGCCTTTGCCAAAAAGAAGGCGTGCCTGTAACTGCATGCCCAGGGCCAACAGCTTTTGCAACGGCTCTTGTGCTTTCGGGCATGGATTCAAGAAGATTTGTGTTTGAAGGCTTTCTGCCGGTTGATAAAAAGGAAAAGGCACATGTTCTTAAATCAATAGAAAAAGAAGAAAGAACGGTTATTTTCTACGAAGCGCCTCACCGTCTTAAAGCAACACTTAAAGAAATATATCAAAGTGTTGGAAACAGGCAGGCGGCTTGTGTCCGTGAAATTACAAAAAAATTTGAAGAAGTAAAAAAGGACAGCCTTGAAAATTTAATTGAGCATTATTCATTAAACGAGCCTAAAGGCGAGTTTGTAATTTTAATAGAAGGCTTAGACCCGGAAGAAATTAAAAAAGAACAAATATCATTTTGGGAAAACATACCTGTTGAGGAGCATGTTAAGAAATATATAGGTGACGGCATGAGCGAAAAAGAAGCAATGAAACAGGCGGCTAAAGACAGGGGCATTGCCAAAAGGGATATTTATTCAATATTAAAAGGAAACAAATAAGAGAGGAATTAAATTGACTGCTAAATTATACGATAAACTTGTAGACTACAGCAAAAACGGAAGATATCCTTTTCATATGCCGGGTCATAAAATGGGCCGAGGAGTGGATATAAAAAATATTTTTGCTATGGACATAACAGAAATAGAAGGTTTTGATAACCTGCATAATCCAACAGGCATAATTAAACAGGCACAGGATGATTATGCCGCTTTATTCGGCGCAAAGCATACATTTTTTGCTGTAAACGGCGCAACAGGCGCTTTGCAGGTGGCTGTGATGTCTGTATGCGGACCTGATGACAAGGTTATAATGGCCAGAAACTGCCACAGAAGTGTTTACAGCGCTATGATTTTAACAGGCGCAAGAACAGTTTATGTTATGCCGCAGTACTGCGGTGTAAGCGACCTTCCCGGCGGCATAACACCGGAAAGTGTTGAAGAAGCCGTTAATGAAAACCCTGATGCCAAAGCAATTATTATAACAAGCCCTACTGCTGAGGGTGTTGTTTCGGATATAGAAAAAATAGCTGAAATTGCCCACAGAAACAATATGGTTTTAATTGCTGATGAGGCACATGGTGCACATTTTAAATTCAGTGAAAACTTTCCAGATACGGCTCTTAAAATGGGTGCTGATATTGTGGTTCAAAGTGCCCATAAAACACTGCCGTGCCCTACTCAGAGCTCTGTTATACATATAGGCTCAAATTTGGTTGACAGTGAAAAAGTTCGAGAGGCTCTTTCTATTATAGAAACTTCAAGTCCGTCCTATGTTTTTATGGGAACATTGGACTGGTGCAGGGAATATCTTGAAAGAGAAGGCGGAAAAATATATCCTGAGTTTACGGAATTTTTAATTAATGAGCGCAAACGCCTTTTAGTACTTAAAAATCTGCATCTTTTAGATAAAGATGTATGCGGAAAATACGGTATAAAAGATATAGATATATCCAAAATAGTTATATCGTCGCAAAATGTAAACTGTGTTGAAATAGCTGATATACTGCGGCGCAAATATAATATGGAAATGGAAATGGGCTGCCGAGGTCATTTTATGGCCATATGCACAATAAGCGATGAAAAAGAGAAAATAAAAGACCTTATAAATGCTATTATTGAAATTGATAAAAATATTGTGCCTAACGAGCGGGAAATAAACAACCTGAATTTTATAAGCCTTAACAGAGTTGTTTCTTTAAGAAACGCGTACTATTCCAAAGCTGAAGATGTGCCGTATAACGAAGCAGCAGGCAGAGTAAGCGCAGAATTTTTAATACCATATCCGCCGGGAATACCTGTTGTCTCCCCGGGAGAGCTTATTACAGAAGAAGCATTGGAAAATATACGGCTTTTGTATGAAAGTGGTGTTTAAATAACAGGGGGTAAGTATCAAAGGCTTGAAAAATTGCGGGTTTTGAGTTAATGTATGATTTATAAAGTTTTTAAACTTAGCTGAAAAGTTAATGAAACGGAGGTATTGCTATGCTCAAAGGTTTTATGAATCTTACTTATATGGATTATATATATGCGGCTCTTGCGGCTTTTGTTATTACGCAGATGATACTCAGCTTTGGCTGGCTTAAACGTAATTTTCGGCAATCAAAAAATGGACTTAATGCACAAAATGAGGCTGAAAGAATAGCTGTTATTAAACAATGCAGGAGTATGTTCCCTTTGGAAACAGTTAATTTCAGAGGAAAGGTTTTTACAACAGGAATGAAAGTAAGAATTACTACATTCCAAAAGCGTATTATCGAAGGCGAGATAATAGGCAAGAACGATAAAGATATACTTTGTATTATGACAAACCAGCATATTATAGCCCATGAACTGAATAAAATAGAGGATATAACAGAGCTGGCAAAAGATTTAAGGCTAAACGGCAGATAATAAAACTGTTTGTGAATTTGGGTTTCTTGGCTTTATGCTTTGAAACCCCTGACTTTTTAAGAATATAAATGACCAAAACAATTTAAATTACGGTGTTATATATTTAAATAACGGCGCTATGCGCCTTTTTTGTTTGCAGTTTTACCAGTATTTTAATGTTATTCTAACTCTATTTACACTTCTGTTTACTTGATAATTTGTAAATGTTAAGCTATAATTAAAACTCAAATAGCTTTTAAATAATAATTATTATATTTTAAAAAGGAATGAAATTTTAGGAGGAAATACAATGAGCTTTTTTAATAGAATGCGCATTGGTATTGATATAGGCTCCACAACTGTTAAGGTAGTTGTTGTTTCTCAAAAAGGTGAGATACTATTTTCACAGTACAAAAGGCATTTTTCAGAAATAAAAGAAACCCTTGAAGATTTAATTCATCAGGCACATGAAGCTGTTGGGGATGTTTCTTTTTCAGCTATGATGACAGGAAGCGGAGGAGTAGCAATATCCGATGTACTTGGCATTGAATTTATACAGGAGGTTGTGGCAACAGCTAATGCTATAGAACAAGCCGCGCCTAAAACTGATGTAGCTATTGAGCTTGGCGGCGAGGACGCCAAAATTATATATTTTAAAGGCGGAATTGAACAGAGAATGAACGGCGTCTGTGCCGGCGGAACTGGCTCTTTTATAGACCAGATGGCAACTCTTTTGCAGACAGATGCTTCAGGTCTTAATGAATATGCTAAAAAATATAATGTAATTTACCCTATAGCATCAAGATGCGGTGTTTTTGCCAAAACAGATATTCAGCCGCTTATTAATGAGGGTGCGGCTAAAGAGGATTTGGCGGCTTCAATATTTCAGGCAGTTGTAAATCAGACCATAAGCGGTCTTGCCTGCGGCAAGCCTATAAGGGGTAATGTAGCATTTTTAGGCGGCCCGCTTCACTTTTTATCAGAATTAAGACAGAGATTTATAGAAACTTTAAAACTGACAGATGAAACGGCTATTATACCTGAAAACAGCCATCTTTTTGCTTCTTATGGTGCTGCATTAAGCGCAAGGCAGGAAAGCGCTGTTATGGATTTTGAAACTTTAGAAGGAAAGCTTTCTTCTATGACGGCTCTTAAAACAGAAGTGAGCCGTTTAGCACCGCTTTTCAGAGACGAAACTGAGTACAACGCTTTTAAGAAGCGCCATAATGAAGAAAAAGTCGGACGTAGCGATTTAAAAACATATACAGGCGACGCATTTTTGGGTATAGACTGCGGAAGTACTACAACCAAAATTGCCCTTATTTCAGATGAAGGAAAACTCCTTTATTCCTTTTATGCTTCAAATGAAGGCAGTCCTCTTGATGTAGTTATAAACGCATTAAACGCTCTTTATGCTGTAATGCCGCAGGGAATAAAAATACGTAATTCCTGTGTTACGGGCTACGGAGAGGGTCTTATTAAAGAAGCCCTTATGGTGGATTTAGGATACATAGAGACAGTTGCTCATTACAAGGCGGCGGCATTTTTCAGACCTGATGTTGATTTTATACTGGATATTGGCGGCCAGGACATGAAGTGTCTTAGAATTAAAGACGGTGTTATAGACAGCGTGCTTTTAAATGAGGCATGCTCATCGGGTTGCGGCTCTTTTATAGAAACATTTGCAAAATCCCTTAACTACTCAGTTGAGGACTTTGCCAAAATTGCACTTTTTGCCGAAAACCCTATTGATTTAGGTTCAAGATGTACGGTTTTTATGAACTCACGAGTTAAGCAGGCGCAGAAAGAAGGCGCGCAGGTTGGGGATATTTCAGCAGGTCTTGCTTATTCTGTTATTAAAAATGCACTGCTTAAAGTTATTAAGATTTCAGACCCTAAGGCTCTTGGAAAGAGCATAGTAGTTCAGGGCGGTACATTCTATAATGATGCTGTTTTAAGAAGCTTTGAGTTTATAAGTGAAAGAGAGGCTGTACGCCCGGATATAGCAGGTCTTATGGGTGCTTTCGGCTGCGGACTTATAGCTAAAGAAAAGTATTATGAAGGCTACGAAACAACTCTTATTTCAAGAGAAGCAATGAACAGCCTTAAAATAAAAACAACTCATACCCGCTGCGGCGGATGTGCAAATAACTGTTTGCTTACAATCAATGTGTTTGACGGCAGCAGAAGATTTATTACAGGCAACCGCTGTGAAAAAGGCGAAGGCAGACATGACAGTAAAAAAGAAGTGCCTAACCTTTTTGAATATAAGAAAAACAGACTCTTTAATTATGAGTCATTAACACCGGAAGAGTCCCGCAGAGGCGTTATAGGTATTCCAAGGGTTCTTAATATGTACGAGGATTACCCGTTCTGGCATACATTCCTTACAAATCTGGGATTTTCGGTTAGGCTTTCACCGTTTTCAAGCAAGGAAGTTTATGAAGAAGGCATAGAATCAATACCGAGCGAGTCGGCTTGTTATCCGGCTAAGATTGTTCACGGCCATATAATGCACCTTATAAACGAAGGCGTTAAAACAATATTCTATCCGGCGGTTGTGTATGAAAGGCCGGACATTAAAAATTCAGATGAATGTTATAACTGCCCTATTGTTGCGTCATATTCCGAAAATATTAAAAATAACGTAGAGGATTTAAGGGAAAAGAACATAACATTTATGAATCCTTTTATTTCCTTTAAAAATAAAGAAGCTCTTGCTGACAGACTTGCAGATGTATTCGCGCCTTTTGATGTAACAAAGCAGGAGATAAAAGAAGCTCTTGAAATGGGCTGGGACGAATGGACTCGTTTCCGTGAAGATATGCACCGCAAGGGTACAGAGGTTCTTGAGTATATAGAAAAGAATCATATTAAGGGTATTGTACTGGGCGGCAGACCTTATCATATAGACCCTGAGATAAACCACGGTATACCTGAGCTTATTACAGGCTTTGGCCTTGCTGTACTTACAGAGGACAGCGTAGCGTGGATGGGCGAAGTTGAAAGACCGCTTGTTGTACGTGACCAGTGGATGTACCATTCAAGATTATACGAGGCGGCAGCTTTTGTTAAAACAAGAAGTGATTTGGAATATATACAGCTGAATTCTTTTGGCTGCGGACTTGACGCCGTTACAACAGACGAAGTTAAGGACATACTTAATGCTTCCGGAAAGATTTATACTACACTTAAAATAGACGAAGTTAATAACCTTGGTGCCGCAAGAATAAGAATACGCTCCCTTATAGCTGCTATGGAGGACAGGGACGAAAGAGGCGTAAAACCGGTTAAGGGCAATGCTGCTTTAAGACGTAAAGTCTTTACATCCCAGATGAAAAAGGACTATACACTTTTATGCCCGCAGATGGCGCCTATACACTTTGACATATTAAAAGAAGCTTTTGTAGCCAGCGGTTATAAAATAGATGTAATGCCGGCTATAGACAAAAGCTCTATAGATACTGGTCTTAAATATGTTAATAATGACGCATGCTATCCGGCACTTATAGTTGTTGGCCAGATTATAAATGCCCTTAAAAGCGGTAAGTATGATATAAACAAAACAGCTGTTTTAATGAGCCAGACAGGCGGCGGCTGCCGTGCCTCAAATTATATAGGTTTTATTCGTAAAGCACTTAAAAATGCTGGTATGGAAAATGTGCCTGTTATATCAGTAAGTGCCGGACTTGAAAAGAATCCGGGCTGGAAGTATTCTTTGCCTTTGCTTAAAAGAGCCCTTCAGGCCTTTGTATACGGCGATTTGTTTATGCGTGTGCTTTATAAAGTGCGTCCTTACGAAAAAGTTAAAGGCTCCGCTAATGCTTTATACAGAAAGTGGAATGAAAAGGTTAAGTTTGATGTAAGAACAGGCAGCAACTTTAAAGCCAATATCGAAGGCATAATACGTGATTTTGATAATTTAGATATAAACACTGATATTAAAAAACCTAAAGTAGGCGTTGTAGGAGAGATACTTGTTAAGTTCCATCCTACAGCCAATAACGACTTGGTAGGCTTAATAGAAAAAGAAGGTGCAGAGGCTGTTGTTCCTGACCTTCTTGGCTTTGGCCTTTACAGTGCTTATAACTCGGTGCAGAAGCATAAATACCTTGGCGTAAGTTCTAAGTCGAGCATTGCAGGAAAGAGTGTTATTGCTCTTATTGAGCATTACAGAAAACCAATGATAGACGCTCTTAAAAAGAGCCGCAGGTTTAACGCTCCGGCAAGAATAGAAACACTTGGAAAATATGCCGAGCCTATAGTTTCACTTTGCAACCAGACAGGTGAAGGCTGGTTCCTTACAGGCGAAATGATGGAGCTTATACACGACGGTGTAAACAATATTGTATGTACACAGCCTTTTGCGTGCCTGCCTAACCACATAGTAGGCAAAGGTGTTATTAAGGAAATTAAGAGGAAGAATCCTCTTGCCAATATTGTTGCTGTTGACTATGACCCAGGTGCCAGCGAAGTAAACCAGCTTAACAGAATTAAGCTTATGATGGATGCCGCACGCAAGAACCTTGATAAGATTGAGGAGACAAACAGCTCCAATGTAATAAGAGTGCCTTTAAGCGGCAGAAAAGCAGTTCAGATATAATAAAAATACGCGGTACGGCTTAACAGCCTGCCGCGTATTTTATATTTTAAGCTGCTTTCATAAAAAATAAGAAAATAAAAGAGCCACGGAAATATGGAATTTCCGTGGCTTATATTTTATTATACAGTTTAAAATTACTGCTTAGGCTGATTTTTTCTGAGCCATAAGGATATTTTCTGTCCGATGGTTTTTTTCTTTTTGTCCTCAAGGTTCATACCTATTACACGTGATATGTAGATACCGGCAAGCTCAACCTTAATTGTTTTTTTATTCGGCAGAACGTCGTAAACATTTTTGTCGCATAAAAGAGTAGTAATCTGAGGACCTACCTTTGCCTTTATAATAGGCATTTTACGTATATGCGCTGTTTTAGGCAGTTTTTCGTATATGTTTTTAGGCAGGTTCTGCGGCGAAGGCTTTTCTAATCTTTTATCTATAACAAGTATAGGCGTTACGGTTTTATACTGGTTTATAAAAGACTGTGCCTCAAGGTTTTTGGCATAGTTTTTTTTGCCAAAGTGGTACATTAAAGCAATAA
>CALWHR010000056.1 GCA_944380455.1 uncultured Clostridia bacterium | reverse complement strand
AAATCTGCTATGGCAAAGAATATACCCAAACGGCAATAAATCAGCAAATAAACGGATATGATATAACATTAACTGCAAAGCGAGGGGAAATACACGACAGAAACGGTAATATTTTGGCTCAAAGCATGGCTGTTTACGATGTAGTCCTTGAACCTCAGACCCTTTTGGAACTTAATTCTTTATCGAAAAATGAAGAAACAGAAAAAACTCTTAACAGTTTAAGCACCATATTATCAATACCTAAAGAAGACCTTAAAGAATATCTTACTCTTAACACCGACGGCTCTTTAAAATACAGTCCGTACTATCAGGTAATAGCCAAATCTATTGACAGCGGCACGGCAGAAGAAATACGCTCCCTTAATTTAAAAGGAGTATATTTGGAAGAAGAACAAAAACGCTTCTATCCCTATAACGACTCGGCATCAAAAGTAATAGGTTTCAGCCACGGCGGAAATCTATATGGCATTGAAAATACATATAATTCTTATTTAACCGGAAAAGACGGCAGGATTTTTCGGCAAGTAAATAATTCTGATTTTGAAACAGTAACTGTCCCTCCGGAAAACGGATGTACTGTTATTTCTACAATTGATATAAACCTCCAAAAGGCAGCATCGGAAGGTGTTAAAGAAGCAATGGAATTATTCCCATGCCAGTACTCTTCTGTTATAATGATGAATCCAATGACAGGAGAAATTTTAGCTATGGCAGATTCATATGATTTTGATTTGAATAATCCAGCTTCACCCGTAAACATAACGGAAGAAGAATATACCTCTTTAACACCTCAGGAACTGACAGATTATTTAAGTCTTATGTGGAAAAATTACAACATCAGTTCTACATTTGAGCCTGGCTCTATATTTAAACCTCTTTTGGTCGGCGCTGCTCTTGACGAAAACAGCATAACTGATTCCACAAAATTTTACTGCGAAGGATATAAACAGGTAGAAGACAGGAAAATTCACTGCATTAGAAGAACAGGACATTTTACTGAGACACTTGAAGAAGCAATATCCAACTCATGCAACTGCGCCATGATGGATATTGTTCAAATAATGGGCCGGGATACATTTTACAAATATCAAATGGATTTTGGATTTGGAGAAAGCACAGGTATAGATTTACCGGCAGAAGAAAGTGCTTCATCTCTTATTTATTCAAAAGATGAGCTTGGACCTGTTGAGCTTGCCACAAGCTCTTTCGGCCAGTCATTTAACGCCACGGCTCTTCAGTCATTAACTGCTCTTTGTGCAGTAGCAAACGGCGGGAAATTAATGACGCCTTACACCGTTTCGGCAATTGCAGACAATGAAGGAAATATTGTTAAAGAAAACAAGCCCAAAATACGCAGATATGTTCTTTCCGAAAGCTCCTGCCGTCTTGTCACCAAATATATGGTAAATGTTGTTGATTCGGGCACAGGCAAAAAAGCCAAAATTGACGGCTACAACATTGCTGCAAAATCCGGTACAGGCGAACAAGGCGACAGAAGCAATGATATGTATACAATAACCTTTGCAGGATTCCTTCCGGCAGAAAATCCTTCCTTAGCTGCAATAGTAGTTATTAACAAGCCTGAAAAATATGCAGACGGAGTTACAACTGCGGCACCTGTATTTAAAAACATAATGGAAAAAGCCATTGAATATTTAAACATAGAGCCTTCTTATTATACAGAAAATAAAAACATTTCCGAAGGCACTGCAATAAAAAACTATATATCGCAAAATGCAGAAAAAGTAAAAACCGAGCTTTTGTCCATTGGCATAAACTGTCAAATTTTAGGAAACGGCGAAACGATTATAAACCAGTTTCCAAAAGAAGGTTCTTTAATAGATAAGTCCTCGGAAGTTTTATTATATACAGATTAAAAGGAGCCTTACGGCTCCTTTAATTTAATTTCATTATTGAATTTATCCAAATAATAACCAACAATGCTTTTGTACTGTTCATCTTCAAGTGCATTTTCTCCCGTTTTTGAAATACCGTATACCCCTTTTCCGGTTTTTTCAAACCATTTATAATAGTTTTTATACAAAATTGAGTATGCACCTTTTTCATAACCCATTTGGCGCAGTTTAGCACCGCTGAAAGGCCCGTAAACACTAATAAGACATAAAAGTTCAAGAGATTTTTCTCTGTAGGCAGTAATTATTTTTTTGCCTGTGCTTCCGCCGGTGTTATAATCTCCGCTTCTTAAAACAGCCTCTTTTTCTACTGATATTTTCTTTTTGTAATTTGTAATGCTGTTTATTTCATTTGGCGAGAGTATAATTTCCGCAAACATTACAGGACTGTCCAAAGCAACAGTTATTAAACCGAAGTCCAGTTTTTTGCATAGTTTAACCATACTTTTAAAGTTATTATCTTTAGCGCCTTTTTTAGGCCTAGGTATAACTGCATATACATTTTTGCAGAATGTCTGCCGGTTTAAAAGCTGATATACAAGAGTAATGTTAAAGCTTTTTTTTAGCTCCGCCACAACTGTTTTGTCATCTTTAACAGCAAATATGTCGCAGTCTTTAACTTCTGATTTAACTGTAAAACCCAAATCCTCAAATAAACTCTTAACCGGCAAATACAAATCCGTTTCTTTAAAATCAGGCATTTCTATTCTCCGACATAAATTTTTCTATATCTTCAACAGTTTTAATCATATTTTGGGTAAGTATCTCACAGCCGTTTTCAGTTACAAGGGCGTCATCTTCTATCCTTATACCAATTCTCCATTCCTGAATATAAAGTCCCGGTTCAACACTTATAACCATACCAGGCTTTAGGCTTTGGCTTCTGTCACCTACATCATGAGTTTCGGCACCTATAAAGTGGCTTACACCATGGAAGTAATAATTAAACACTTCATCTTTTGTTTTTACAAGACCAAGCTTTTTAAGCTCATCAAAATAATACTCTTTAAGCATTTCATTAAGCTCTGGATACATTACTCCCGGCTTAATGTTGTCTATAATAAGCTGCTGGCCTTTTAAAACAATATTGTAAACCGTTTTCTGCAAAGGCGTAAATTTGCCGTTTACAGGGAATGTTCTTGAAATATCTCCGCTGTAATATCCCCACTGTGCTCCTGCGTCAATTAATATAAGGTCGTTTTCTTCTGTCTTTCTGCTGTTATTAATGTAATGGAGCACTGTTCCGTTTATTCCGGAAGCCGCTATAGTCTGAAAAGCCCTGTCTTTAACACCGTTTTTTCTTAATACATAGTCGTAGTAAGCCTCTATTTCGTACTCCATCATTCCCGGTCTGGCGTTTTTCATCATCTCTTCAATACCAAGCCTTGTTATATCACCAGCTTTGCGGATAAGCTCTATCTCCCATTTTTCTTTAATAACTCTCATTTGCGCAAATACAGGGAATAAATCCTCAAAAGGTATTCCGCCGAAAACACCGCGCATTTCTGCCGTTAATTCTTTTATGTTTAAATCTTTTCTTTCAAAATCCATAAAAAGCCGCTTTGTGCTTAAAGCCAAGCTTTTTAAATCATCCGATAACTCATCTAAAAGCTTTATATCTTCAATTCCGCTTATTTCTTGGGCTTCTTTCGCTGTAATGTTAGCACCTACCCAGCGTGCCATCTGGCCGTTATCCGGTTCAATATAAAGCCTTTCAAAACATCCGGTTTCAGTTTTACCCAAAACAAGTATTAAGTTTTCTCTGTCTATGCCTGTTACATAATAAAAATTTCTGTCAGGAGTAAATGGGTAAAATTCATCTCCGCGCTTAACAGGCGCTTTTCCGGCATATAAAACAGCCAAATCATTATTTTCCAGTTTATCTAAAAACTTTTTTCTGTTAAGTATAAAATTTTCCTTCATATGCAGTTATCTCCTTTTAGAAAACATTATACTTATTTTAGCACAAAGAGTTAAAATATAGTATAGTTTAAAATTATAAACTGTGGTATCCTAACATTAATTTAAAATATAGGAGATGATACATATTTCTGTTTCAATAAAAAAGTGTGATAATTATAACTATGAAAAAGTTAAAAAATCCGTTGAACAGTGTTTTGAAAACTTAGGCGGTATAGAAAAATATATCAAAAAAGGTGAACGCGTTCTTTTAAAGACTAACCTTGTAATGCGCAAAGAGCCAAAAGAAGCCGCTACAACCCACCCTGCCGTTACTGCGGCTATTGCGGAAATACTTACTGATTACGGCGCATATGTTGAAATAGGCGACAGTCCCGGCGGTCCCTTTAACGAAGTTATTTTAAAAAGCATATATAAACACACCGGCATGGAAAGCGCCGCCAGAAAATCCGGAGCTTCACTGTCGTTTGATACAACATCAAAAACGGTTAAAAACCCGTACGGCGCCAAACTTAAAGAACTTACACTTACAAACATGGTTTTAAAAGCTGATAAAGTTATTTCTGTTGGCAAACTTAAAACCCATTGTATGACAAGAATGACAGGTGCTGTAAAAAATATGTTTGGTGCAGTACCTGGAACAAAAAAGGCAGAATATCACTTTAACTGTCAGGATATAGAAAGCTTTGCAAACTGTTTGTGTGATATATGCGCATTTGTAAACCCTGTGCTTTCCTTCTTAGATGCCGTAACGGGCATGGAAGGCAATGGCCCTACAGCCGGAAAAGCAAGACATATCGGCCTTATAATGGCAGGTGACAACCCCTTTGAACTGGATATGGCGGCAGCAAAAGTTATTAATACACCGCCGGAAGAAATACCTCTTTTAAAATGCGCCATAGACCGCAGGCTTTGCTCTATGGATTTAAGCAAAACGGAGTTTTTCGGAGAGCCGTTATCAGACGGTGTTATAAAAGATTTTGCCGTACCTGAAAACAAAAGCGTACACTTTTTCGGCAAAAACACACCTAAATTCGTTCTTAATTTTGCCAGCACACACATACATCCTCACCCTGTTTTTACCAAAAAATGTGTAGGCTGCGGAATATGTGCCGAAAACTGTCCGGCTAAAATAATTACAATTAAAAACAAACGTGCCAAAGCAGATTTAAGAAAGTGTATACACTGTTTCTGCTGTCAGGAACTGTGCCCGCAAAAGGCTGTTGATATCAAAAGACCAGTTATATTAAAACTAATGTCAAAGCTTTAAATAATTTAACCACACAAAAAAGGCATCAAAAGTATGAAATAACTTTTGATGCCTTTTTATTTCAAAACACAAACAGTTTTGCCACATTAAAAAACACAACAAGTGATATAGAATCTACAACAGTTGTAATCAGCGGACCGGCCATTATAGCAGGGTCAAAATGCAGCCTTCTTGCAGCCATAGGCAGCAGACAGCCTATTGTTTTGGATATAATAACTGTAACACAAAGGCTTAAACTTACCGTTAAATTAACCATAAGCGGCGTTCCGCCTAAAACCAAAATTCTGATAAAATTAACAAGGCTTAAAATTATGCCGCAAATTATACCAACTCTAATCTCTTTCCATATAACACTTGCAACATCGCTAAGCTCAATTTCACCTACGGCCATACCGCGGATAATAAGTGTTGACGACTGTGAGCCGGCATTTCCGCCTGTATCCATAAGTATTGGAATAAATGCCGCAAGCAGAACAGATGAGGATAAAACCTCGTTATATCCGCTTATTATAGCACTTGATAATGTGCCTGATATCATAAGCACAAGAAGCCAAACAATTCTGTTTTTGGCAAGATGGAATACACTTGTTTTAAGATACTCGTCTTCAGAAGGAAGCAAGGCGGACATTTTCTCAATATCCTCTGTATTCTCTTCCTCGATAACATCTACGATATCATCGACTGTAATGATACCTACAAGTCTTTGCTCATTGTCTACTACCGGAAGAGCTATAAGATTATATTTTTTGAAAATATTGGCGATATCCTCCTGGTCATCAAGGGTACGCACAAATATAACATCGTCTTCCATAATATCCGACACGTTTTCATCGTCTTTTGACAAAAGAAGCGTTCTTAATGATACCATTCCAACAAGCTTTCTGCGGCTGTCTACAACATAACATGAATAAATTGTTTCCTTGTCTATACCTGTTTTTCTTATAAGCTCCATAGCCTTACCTACAGTATAATCCCAGTGAAGCTCCATAAATTCTATTGTCATAATAGAGCCGGCACTGTCTTCAGGATAGTTAAGGAAACGGTTTATAATCTTTCTTCTGTCCTCGTCAACATTTTTAAGTATTCTTGTAATTACATTAGCCGGGAGCTCGCCTAAAAAGTCAACTGCATCATCCACGCTTAACTCGTTAATAATAGTCTGAACCTCGTTGTCAGTAACGGAGTTTAAAATATCCTCCTGCATGTCGCTGTCCATATACGAAAATGTTTCAGCAGCATTATCCTTTGTTAAAAGCCTGAAAACAAGAAGTCTCTTTTCTTCCGGCACTTCTTCAAAAAATTCCGCAAGGTTAGCGGCATTTTCTTCGTTTATTTCTTCTTTAAGCTGAGCGTACTTGCATTCGTCAAGAAGCTCAAGCCACTCTCTGAAATCTGCATTGCTTTCTTCCATATTAAGTTACCTCCGTTTTTGAATTTTGGGCATAAAAAAACAGCGTAAAACCGCTGTGACACAAAAACGGAAGGTATACAAATTTGTTATACCTTGAGCTGAATTTTTATGCCATAGCTATAAAGTTTCTGTTTAAGTTTAAAACTGCATAAAGGAACAGGTTCCGCAGAATAACTTTCACCATTATCCATAAAAATTCACCTCCAAGATTATTAAAAAACAATTAGACAACAAATATCATTAACAGTATATTATTTTCTTCAATTTGCGTCAACCAAAATTTTTGTAAAATTATTTCAAATCTATTGCTCATGGGAAAATGAATTGCTAAAATAATATAAACACTAAACTATAATACGAGGTTGCAAAAATGAATTTTAAAACAAACAAAATACAGCCGGTCTTTCCAATAATAAAAATTATACTTGCCCTTGCAGTGTTTTATTTAATAGCGATATTAATATCACCTGCAAAAATCTATACCGCAATTTTTTATTTAAGAATATTTATACCTCTTGCAGTTATAGGCTCAATTTACATGATAGTAACTGCAAAAAACGCAAATATTCAGTTTGATGAAAAGTCACTGACACTTAATTTAGGCTTTGGCCGGAACAAGTCCACTTCTGTAGAATATTCGGATATTTACAAATGCCAAATACATCAAAACACATTAGAAAAGATATTTAATGTTTACACAGTACAGATAACTACATCCTCTGCAGAAGCACAGTTACAGAAGAAGATATCATTTGTTAACCAGTACATGATTTTTTCAAAAGATACTGCTTTGGAAATATCAAAAATTATAGAACAAAAAATAAAAGGCTGAGCACACAAAACTCAGCCTTATTTTTATATTTTAATTAATATCGTAATCTAAAACTATTTATGTTCTATTAACCCCTTTAATTATTATTCCAAAATTCCTGCAACCTCATCTACAGCCATCTTCTCGTCTGCTCCGTCTGCTGTAATCTTAATTTCTGTGTCAGGATTAATACCTAAAGAAATTATGCACATAAGGCTTTTTGCGTTTACAATTTTGTCATCAAGAGAAACTTTAACCATACTTTCAAATTTGCTTGCTGTTTGAACAAAAAGCGCGGCTGTCCGTGTGTCTAATGTCTTTTTAACAATAACAGATTTTTCAGTCATTTTTGTCATCCCATTCCCTTCATAAGCTCTTTTGCAATTTCACTTATTTTGTGAAGCCTGTGATTAATACCTGATTTGCCAACATGCGGCGACATTTTTTCTCCTAATTCTTTTAAACTTGCTTCTGGAAATTCAAGTCTTGCCACAGCTGTAGCATATAATGCCGGCGGAAGATATGAAAGTCCATAATTATCACGGATAAACTCTATATCTTCAATCTGTTTTACTGCCGCATTAACAGTTTTGTTTAAATTCGCAGTTTCACAATTTACTTTCCTGTTTACATTATTACGCATGTCTTTAAGTATTCTTATGTTTTCAAACTCCATAAGCGACACATGCGCCCCCATTATATTGAGTAAGTCCGAAATTTGTTCACCATCTTTTATGTATACAACAAAATGTTCTTTACGCTGGATGCACTTTGATTCAATACCAAAAGAGTTTATAACATCCATAAGGCGCAAGCCAAAATTTTCGGTTGGGGATACAAATTCCATATGGTATGTTTTTTCAGGGTCGTTAATTGAGCCTGAGGCAAGAAACGCTCCCCTTATGTATGCCTTTTTACAGCAAAAATCATAAAACAAGCTGTTTTGAGCCGGAACAAATCTTTGTCCTTCTGAATTACATATATCTGCACCGCATTTTCTTAATAATTCAAGCATTTCTGATTTAGACTTGTTCCCGCCAGCTGTAAGAATATAAATCCTGTTCTTTTTTAACTGGCTGTTTCTTCTTACAGTAATACTACACTCTATCATAAAATTTTTTTTAATTAATGTAAAGGTCTTTCTTGCAACCACTACATTTTCGGTCTGAACTTTTATACAAATTTTATTTTCATTTTCTATAATTTGACCACATAAATTCAATATAGCTGTCAACTCAAGCAAATCACAATGTTCTTCTTCTCCAAAACAATGAAGTAATTCACTTTTAACATTAGAAGAAAATGACAAAAATTATGCACCTCCATATATTCAGAACATCAGATTAAAAATAGTTTACCGCCGTATTCTTCCGCCTTCACCTATTTCCAAATGCTTAATTGTAATATTCTTTCTGTTTTGTGAAATTTTTTCAAACAGCGCATTTGCTATTGTAACAGAGCGGTGTTTTCCTCCCGTACAGCCAATGGCAATAACAAGCCTTGTTTTTCCCTCTTTAACATACTGAGGAATAAGAAACTCAAGCATATCCATTAATTTATCAATAAATATCCTGCTTTCTTCAAAACTCATTACATAATCATATACAGGCTTGTCATTTCCGGTATATTCTTTAAGTTCCGGCAGATAATACGGGTTTGGCAAAAACCTAACATCAAACACCAAATCAGCATCATTAGGTATGCCGTATTTAAACCCAAAAGAACAAACCGTAATAATAAGTCCTTCATAATTTCCGTTTAAAAGAAAAATATTGTTTATCTGCTCTTTAAGCTCTTTTGTAAGAGTTTTAGAAGTATCTATAATATAGTCCGACTGCTTTTTAACCTCTTTTAAAATTTCTCGCTCCATTTTAATTCCGTCTTCAATAGAGCCGTTTTTTGAAAGAGGATGGCTGCGCCTTGATTCTTTAAACCTGTTTATCAGTGTCCTGTCTGAGGCGTCAAGAAACAGTATCTCATATTCAAAACCGCTGTCTGTAAGCTGTTTTAAGCCTTCAAAAAGGTCTTTAAACATCTTTCCGCCTCTAATATCAACACCTAATGCAATTTTATCTATCTCGTTGCTCTGCTCAAAAAGCTCAGCAAACTTTAAAAGCAGCATAGGCGGTATATTATCGGCACAAAAGTAATTTATATCTTCAAGAAATTTAAGCACCGTCGTTTTTCCTGCTCCGGACATTCCCGTTACAATAATAAACTTCATATCAACCACCTCTTTTGATGCTACTGCCTTCCCACAAACCTAACCTCAGGTTCTATTTTTACGCCGAATTTTTTTAATACAGCATCCTGGCAGTACTTTATAAGCTCTAAAATATCATCTGTTGTGGCATTTCCTGTATTAACTATAAAACCGGCATGCTTTTCTGATACCTGGGCACCGCCTATTGTTTTGCCTTTAAGGCCGCTGTCTTCTATAAGCTTTCCGGCAAAATATCCATCGGGTCTTTTAAATGTGCTTCCCGCACTTGGATAATTTAATGGCTGTTTTTCCCTGCGCTTTGAAGAAAGCTCATTCATCCGCAGCAGGATTTTATTAGGACAGTCCTTTTTTAAATTTATGCACCCGCTTAAAATTATATATCTTTTACGCTGAAAAATACTGCTTCTGTATCCCATCTCCAGCTCATCTTTATAAAGCTTTCTTTCATTAAGATTATCGTCAATAATATTTACCCATTCAATAACATCTTTTATTTCACTGCCATAAGCCCCGGCATTCATAAAAACAGCTCCGCCGAAGCTTCCCGGTATTCCTGAAGCAAATTCAAACCCTGCAAGGCCTACTTTCTGCGCAGCACTGGACACAGAAGACAGAAGAGTTCCTGCTCCTATTGTAATTTTGCTATTTTCAATTTGAACACCAGATAAATTTTCACCTATATAAATAACAGCTCCTTCAATACCCCTGTCAGAAACAAGCATATTGCTTCCATTACCAAAAATATAATAATTTATATTGCTTTCATCAAGCACCTTTATTATTTCAATTATATTTTTCCCGATTTTTGGCATTATAAAATAATCTGCACAGCCTCCGGTTTTAAACGAAGTATGATTTTTCATCGGCTCATTTTTTAAAACAGCTCCTTCTCCCGCCAAATTAACAAGCTTTTCAAAAATATCCATTTACAAGGCCTCCAAAATCAGTGTTTAAGCATAGTAGCGCCTATAATAACGGCATCATAGTCCAAATCACACATTAAAACCTTAGTTCTCTTGTCATCCTCATATTGTCCGAATGTTTTTTCGTCAACTATTTTATTAACATCATTTATAAATTCCTGACCGATTTTTCTTATCTTTCCGCCAATAGCAATAGCCTCTGGCTGGAGAACATTAACTACATTAATAAGGCCAAGAGCTACATATTTTGTGTAGGCTTCAATAATCTCTTTTGCATAAATATCGCCTTTTTTAGCAGCTTCAAAAGGTGTTCTGAAAGACATAAGACGTATATCTCCGTTTACCATTTTAAAAAGCATGCTTTCAGGGTGTCTTACAGCCATAATCCTGGAATCCCGGACAAGTGCATTTGTTGAAGCATACGCTGCCCAGCAGCCTTTTCTGCCGCATTCACACTGTTCTCCGCCGAATATAATTACGTGATGGCCAAATTCGCCTGCGCCATAAGCCATTCCATGATATATATTGTTGTCTATAATTATTCCGCCGCTTATGGCTGTACCTATTGTGATAATTATAGTATTCTTTAATCCTTTTGTAGCACCTATGCGGCTTTCAGCCAAAGCATAGCAGTTAGCGTCATTATCGCATATAACCGGTATTTTAACATATTTCTTCATTTCATCAGCTATAGGCGCGTTTCTAAAGCCGAAATAACTTGAATAAATCATAACTCCTGTATGCCAGTCAATGCTTCCGTAACATCCAATTCCTATCAATTCTATATCCTTATCCATATCAAGGCCGTATTTATTAACTATCCTTATGCAAAGATGCGCCATATCTTTAATTATGTCATCAAATTTTCTGTATTTAAGGGTTGGTATTGATTCTTTAATAAGTATTTTGCCCGTTTCATCCACAATACCGGCAGTAATATATGTCAAGTCGAAATTTACACCCAGTCTATACATTTATTCCGCACCTCCGTTGTTTTTATTTTCTGATATAGCCTTTAATCTTTCGTTAAGTATTTCTTCAGCGCTGTAACCAACAAGTCTCTGCCTTAAATTCATAGCTGCAACCTCACATATAACAGCCGTATTTCTTCCAGGTCTTACAGGTATAGTGTTTGAAGGTATTTTAACACCCATAATATCGTAAAATTCGCCGTTAAGCCCTATTCTTGAATAAACCTTGCCATTTTCCCACATTTCAAGCTTAATTACAAGCTCAATATTTTTTATCTGCTTAACAGAGCCTACACCAAAAAGCTCTTTAACATCAATAACACCAATACCCCTTATTTCTATAAAATGCTTTATAAGCTCCGGACATGTACCCTGAAGATTGTCGTAAGACAGCTTTTTAATTTCAACAGCATCATCGGCTACAAGCCTGTGCCCGCGCTTAATAAGTTCCAGCGCCGTTTCACTTTTTCCAATACCGCTGTCACCTATAATAAGCACTCCAACACCGTATATATCAACTAATACTCCATGAATTGTAACCCTTTGTGCCAGTTCATTTTTAAGCCATCTTGTAGCATTTTCAATAAAGTCAGACTCGGCTACCTCTGTGGAAAAAACAGGTACATTAAATTCTTCGCTGAAAACAAGTATCTCAGGAAAAATCTCAAGTCCGCCGCAGACAATAAAGCAAGGGAACTCGTAAGAGAACAGCTCTCTTAGAATCTGCTCTCTGAAAACAGGTTCAAGCCTTTCCAAATACGCGTGCTCAACTTTGCCTATTACCTGAATTGCATCACTTTCAAAATAATCAAAAAAACCGGCAAGCTGCAAAGCCGGTCTGTTTACCGCCGAGTTTTTAATTATCCTGTCCTCAAGAGAAATTTCAGGAAGCTCATTTTTAAGCTTAAACTCGTCGGATAGTTTCTCAACAGATACAGAATACATTTTAATACCTCCATAAAATTCCGAAATATTATCCGGATTTAAGGTAAAAAATACCAAAAAATCAACTTAAATACATATTTATATTCCAAATATTAACACACCAGATATATAAAATCAAACATATTTGTCAACTTGATTAGAAAATTATAACACTATTTAATTTATATTTTATTTCATATCCGGATTTTCCTGCCTGAAAAAACTGTAAACAGTTTCAGCCGAGCGTATGTTCATACCCTCTGCTTCAAGCAAATCGCTTACTTCAGCATTTTTAATTTTTTCAATATCACCAAAATGTTTAAGCAGTGCTTTCCTTCTTGCCGGGCCGATTGTAGGTATATGATTTAAAATTGAGTCAACCTGTGATGACTCTCTTAATTTTCTGTGGTACTCAATAGCAAACCTGTGAACCTCGTCCTGTATACGTGTTGCCAGCTTAAAGCCTTCTGAATTTGAAGGAAGCAATATTTCCCTGTCCTCAAAAAGCAAACCTTTTGTCCTGTGTCTGTCATCTTTAAACATACCGCATACAGGTATATCCATACCAAAAGAAGCCAAAACAAGCTTTGCCGCCTTAACCTGAGCCTTTCCGCCGTCCATAAGTATTAAATCCGGAAGCCTTGCAAAGCCGCCCGTTTTGTTATCCATTTTATCTTTAATGCTGTGGTTTATTCTCCTTGTCAAAACTTCCTGCATGCTGGCAAAATCGTTTGCACCGGCAACGGTTTTTATTTTAAACTTCCTGTAATCACTTCTTTTCGGCATGCCATTTTCAAATACAACCATTGCACCAACAGAGAAAAATCCCTGTATGTTTGAAATATCATAAGCCTCTATTCTTTCCGGTATATTTTCAAGTCCAAGGGCATTGCTTATTTCCTCAACAGCCCCTTTTGTTCTGGCATTGTCTTTTTTAAGCTTTTCTCCAAACTGCTCAAATGTAATTGAAGCGTTTTTGTATGCAAGCTCAACAAGCTGCTTTTTCTCTCCTTTTACAGGCACAGTAACAGTTACTTTGCTTCCTTTTAAATTAGACAAAAAGCCCAATATAACCTCTTTTTCTTCCGCTACAATGTCTTCTGAAAGTATAAGCTCTTTAGGCACAAATGCCGTTCCGCTGTAAAACTGCTTTATAAACTCCGTTATAATCTCGTTTCTTGTCATTCCTTCGGTATTGTTTATTAAAAAGTGCTCACGTCCCATTACTTTTCCGCCTCTTATAAAGAATACCTGTATAAGAGCCTCATCAAAGGCACGTACAAAAGCTATAACATCGCTGTCGTTAAAACCGGTATTGGCCATTTTCTGCCTCTGCTCCACGCTTTTAATGTATTTTATTTTGTCACGGTACTGAGCCGCTTTTTCAAATTCAAGATTTTCCGATGCTTCCTCCATTTTTTCCTGCATTTTGTCAATAATATCTTTGTGCTTTCCTTCAAGAAAATCAAGAGCCTCATTAACATATACAGCATAATCCTCTTTTTTTATGTTTCCCTGACAAGGCGCACAGCACTGGCCTATGTGATAGTTGAGGCACGGTCTTTCTTTTCCCGAATCTCTTGGAAGCACCTTTCGGCATTTTCTTAAAGGCCACATTTTATTAATCATTTCTATTGTTTCTTTAACCGCATAAGCGTCTGTAATAGGTCCGAAGTATTTTGCTCCGTCTTTTAATACCTTACGCACCATAAAAACCCTCGGAAAGTCTTCGTTAACGGTAACTTTAACATATGGGTACATTTTATCGTCTTTAAGCATTATATTATACTTCGGCCTGTGCTCTTTTATAAGGTTGCACTCCAAAATAAGAGCTTCCATTTCGCTGTCGGTTACAATATACTCAAACTCGGCTATATGCTTAACCATGCTTATAACCTTAGCCGAATGGTTTTTGTTAGATTGAAAATACTGACGCACACGGTTTTTAAGGCTTATTGCCTTTCCTACATATATAATTTCGTCATCAGCGTTTTTCATTATGTATACGCCCGGTTTAGAGGGAAGTTTTTTTAATTCCTCATTAATATCAAACATAGTTTTTTCTCCGCAAACAAACAAGTAATTTAAAACCCAAAGTCTACATAATATTATAAAGAATATCTCAAAAGGATTGATTTTATGCGTAAAAACAGCTTTGCCGTTGGCTGTATTATACTAATGGGCGCTAATATCATAACCCGGTTTATGGGCTTTTTCTACAGGGTGTATATGTCTAAAACAATAGGCGCCGGAGGTATGGGTCTTTACCAACTGATAATGCCTGCTGTTTTTCACAAGGGAAAATACTCTTAATAATTATTATAATTCCTTATAAATTAACAGGCAACAAAAACAGCTTTTATAATATAAAAGGATTATTAAATCTCATTTTAAACTCAATTTCATTATTTTGACTAACCGTTATCCTTTCAGTTAACGCACTTAGCATATGTTCAAAATTATATGCGTTTATATTCTCCTTACTTAACATTAAATTAATTTTTTTATCCAGCATTTCTTCCTTTAAACATATGTCCATTTTTTTATATTCAAATTCATCACAGCTTATTTTCCGGCTTTTCATTTTTTCATACAGTATTGCTTTTTTTAAAACCTCGTAATTCTTTTTACGCTGTATTTTATTTATTGTTTTAGCTTCCTGAAAATTAATTAAATCACAATAAATTCCGCAGTATAAATTCAAAATTTTAACCGCAGTTTTAATTATAATCCGGCTTTTAATTCCGCCCTTTCGGCATAGTCCTCCTGAGGAACTTAAAGAGCAGACATAATAACCTGTCTTTCCGTTTTTGGTATTTATATTTTTTAAGCTCATTTTTAAACCGCATCTGCCGCAGTATATATTTAATTTTTTATTTTCAGATTTATTTTTTGCTTTAAATGAAGCTGTTTTACTATTTTTCAAAATTCTTTCAGCTGTTTCAAAATCGCTACGGCTTATTATTGCTTCGTGGGTATTTTCTGCGATTATCCATTTTTCTTCAGGAAGGCGCACAGACTTTCCTTTAGGCATTAATGTAGTAGTAACAGACTGAACAGTATCTCCAACATAAGCTCTGTTATTTAATATTCTTTTTATGGTTTCTTCACGCCACAAACCCGAAATATTATTTTTTTGTTTTAAAATACCCTTGCTCACCTTATAAGCATAAGGCGGCGGCACTTTTTCTTCATTTAATATCTTTGCTGTTTTATAGCAGCTTACATTACTAATTGCCATATTAAAAATGCGCCTAACCACCTGTGCCGCATCGGTATCTACATCAAGCTTTTTACCGTTTTTAATATAGCCGTATGGCGCTGATGAGCCTAAAAACTTTCCTTCTTTCATTAATACCCTCAATGCAGTTTTTTCTTTTTTAGAAATGTCCCGCACATATCCCTCATTAAGTATGTTTTTAAGGCCAATTATATTATTATCATTGAAAACACTTTTGCTGTCGTAATTATCATTAACAGAAATAAACCTAACGCCCCAGAAAGGAAATACATTTTCAATTAAACTTCCTGTTTGGCTGTAGTTTCTTCCCAAACGAGATACATCTTTTACAATAACACAGTTTATTGTACCGGAGTAAATATCAGAAAGCAGTTCTTTAAGGCCTTCCCTTTTATCAGTCATACCGCTTTTTCCCAAATCCGAATATATTTTATATAGGTTTATTTCATTTTTGGTTTTTAAATAAGTCTTTATTATATTAACTTGGTTTTCAGCGCTTTGACACTCATTTTCATCATAACTGTCAAGTACAGAAACACGTATGTATATACCTGCATTATACATAATTCACCTCTGCTTAAAAACTGAATTTCATTTCAATTTCAATCAAGTTTTTGTTATAAATTATTATTTTATTTATAACTTCAGCGGCGGCAGTCCTTTGGCAAATCAAATCATATATTTTTTCATCTTTCAGGCATCCTGTTATTCTTTTTTCAGCTTTCGTCTTTTCTCTTAAATAAAACTTATTAATATCTTCTGCGTCTTTCTTAGATATAATTCCTTGTTTACAGTCAAAGTCAATTGAGCTTAAAATATCTTCAATATTTTGTTTCTTTTTATTAAGTTCTGATAATTCCTGTTCCGTATTTAAAAAACTGCTTAATTCATAAAGCTTACGATTAACCTGCTTTATACGTTTATCGCCTAAGTATATACGCGCATAAAGATTAAAAACTGTTCTTACAGCATTAGTAATTATTTTGCTGTCAGCTGTTTTGTTTGGGCATATTCCTTTTTTATAGCCGGAACACATGCAATACTCGTATTTCTTTCCGCCGGATGTAATATTGTGATGAACCATTTTATTTCCGCAAATTCCGCAGTATAAAAGTCCTGAGAACTGGTAGAATTCTGTTCTGTCTAACGCTGTTCTTGCAAGTATTTTTATTGTACGGTTAACAACATTAAACAGGCTTTTGTTTATAACAGCCTCATGGGTATCATATGATTTAAACCACATTTTTTCCGGTTTTAAGGAGTATTTTTTTTTTTTTTTTTTAGGTCTGCTTTTCCTGCCCTGAACAAGCAAACCTGTATATACCTCATTTTTAAGTATTGCCCGTACCTCAGCACCGCTCCATTTAGAGGCGGTATTTTCAATTTTAAAACCAAATTCTTCTCTTGCATATTCTTTAGGCGGCAGCACTCCTGTATTATTAAGCTTTTCCGCTATTCTTGTACAGCTGATGCCTAAAAATGACAGTGTAAAAATTTCACAAACCACAAAAGATGAATATTTATCTTTAACAAGATGGTTTTTATTGTTTATATCTTTTTTATATCCGTAAGGAGCAAAAGCACCTATAAACTGGCCGTTTTTACGCTTCATATCAAGGCTGGCCTTAATTTTAGCCGAAATATCGGCGCTGTAGGAATCATTAAGAAGATTTTTAAAAGGTATTATCAGGCTGTCACCGTATCCGTTTTTTAAACTGTCAATACAGTCTGTTACAGCAATAAACCTTACATTAGCTGACGGAAAATATCTTTCAATATAATATCCGGCTTCAATATAATTCCTGCCAAGACGGGATAAATCTTTTACTATAACGCAGTTTATAACTCCGTTTTCTATGTCCCTCAGCATTTTTTTAAAAGCCGGTCTTTCAAAATTCACTCCCGAGTATCCGTCATCTGCTCTTTCATTTACAAGTACAATACCCGTTTTTGTTTTAATAAATTCATTTATTATTTTTCTTTGGCTTTGTATGCTGTTGCTTTCGTCCGTATTCCCGTCATCTTTTGACAGTCTTAAATAAGCTGCTGCCCTGTATATATCCGTCATTTTAAATATCCAGCGAATCCATATATTC
Source organism: uncultured Clostridia bacterium (assembly GCA_944380455.1). GTDB lineage: Bacteria > Bacillota > Clostridia > Lachnospirales > Anaerotignaceae > Neoanaerotignum_A. The sequence goes on along the minus strand of CALWHR010000056.1, from coordinate 8,138 downwards.
TTTAAAACATTCTTCAAATGACGGCCCATTTTCAGCATACTTAATTCTTACAGTTATTTCGCCGCATTTAAAAATATACGGATTTCCTGTTTTTTCCAAAAATTCAGTAATTCTTTCTTCCTTGTCTGTTCCGGCTGTAAATTCAAAATTTTCTATATCCACTAATTCATTAACGGAATATAAATTATTATCTGATTTGCTGCCTTTTTGTTTTTCCATAAACCTAATCCTTATATTTTTGTTCAGTTAATTATATTTTTTTTGAAATAAAATATGTGTAATACTGCTGATGATGCTTAAACGGATTGGAAAAACAAAATGCTATTTCTATTTCATATTGACTATATACGGTGATTTTGTCTATAAAAGCTTTTATGCACTGCTTTAAAACAGTATTATTTAATTCAGTTTTGTTTGATATTTCTGTTTTGTCATTTTTTATCTTTTCAGTTAGATTATTATCTTCAATGCTTTGCATTTTCTCATAAAAATTCTCAGCAGTAATTTCTCCATTTTTAAACATTTTATAAAATTCAGCTTTTTGTTTGACAGTATTTTTTGTATTCAAACTATAATTTTCTGTTTCTTTATTAATATTTAAACTGTTATTTTCCTTAAAATACCTATCCAAGCCAAAAAAGCAGGCGTTTATAATTATCGCTTTTAATACTGTCCTCTCTAAAGCGCAGTATTTTAAAGTTTCTTTAAAACACTTGCTTTCATTATCAATTCTGACATATTTACAGTAAAAATATTGTTTTTGCCCTGTTCCGGCATGATAAAGAGTTTTTCCGCAGTTTCCGCAAAAAACTTTGCCGTAAAACGGATGAAAGTCTTTTCTTTTTGAATCATTAACTGCTTTATTCAGTTTTTTCTGAACATCAAAAAAAAGCCTTTCATTAATCAAAGGCTCAAAACGCCTGTAAAATTTATGCCATTTTTCTTCAGAAGTTTTTTCCGGCATTTTAATATTTTTATTTTCATACCGACCTAATATAAGCGTACCTGTATACCTTTCGTCTTTTAGTATATCTCTTATTTTTGTCGTATTCCAGAAACGCTTAGCTTTTTTGTTTACTCCGTAAATATTTTCGTATGGCGTAGGAATTTGCTTTTTGTTAAGCAAATCGGCTATTTTGCCCGGTGTTAAACCGTTTTGAGCCATATTAAAAATATCTTTGACAACATTTCCTGTTTTTTCATCAATAACATAATTATTTTCCCTACCGTTCTTTTTGTAGCCGTAAAATGTACGGCTGATTTTTAATTCACCGCTTTTAATCATTTCTCTTTTTGCCGTTTTAATTTTATCAGACAAATCGCGGCTGTAAAAATCGTTCATTATTCCTTTAAAGGGTATATCCAAATTTCTGTTTTCATTATTCAAGCTGTCGTAACAATCATTTACCGATATAAATCTTGTTTTATAAACAGGAAAAAAGTACTCAATAAAACTTCCTAAATCTATATAATTTCTTGAAAGCCTTGAAAAATCTTTAACCACAACACAATCTATTTCTTTTCTTTTTATACATTCTGTAAGCTTTTTTAGTCCAGGCCGTCGGGTACTTGTACCTGTATAGCCGTCATCGGTAAATTCCACAATACGGCAGTTTTTAAATTCACTTTTGGACTTAATAAATTCGTACAGCAACTTTCTTTGGTTAAATATACTTTCGCTTTCTCCCTCTTTATCGTCCTGTGCTGAAATACGCATATAAAGAGCTATCATACGGCAATTATTTAACGGCATACTATGTCCTTAACTTTTTTTATATTATATTCATCATCACCGAATCTAAGTCTATTCCAAATCCTTTAATCCTCTTAAAATATGAAATCTCATTGCCATTTCGGCTCCGTCTCCGTCGCGGTATTTTATAAATCTGGCAATTGACGGATGATACAAAAGAGCGTTTTCGTTGGATTTTTCGCTGTGCCCTGTTTTGCTTGATGTCTGTATAGCATCGCTTACGGCACTTTCTATAGACGGCATTGTAAGCTTAATTACATCGTTTTTAGTTGCTTTTGCAATAAGTGCATGAAACTGCTGGTCTTCTTTTGTAAAAGGTTTTCCGTTTTTGATTAACTCAATTATTCTTTCTGACATAAAACATATTTCCTCTATCTGCTTTTCGTCTGCATTTTCAGCTGCAAGCCGCGCGCTTTTAGGCTCTAAAATCAAACGGAACTCAAACCAGTGCTTAACAAGCTTTTTCTTATCCTCAAGATATTTCATTCCGTAGATATCATCGTTTTCGTCCAAAGACTCACATACAAACGTACCGCTTCCCCTTTTAATAACAAGAACGCCTTTGGCGGCTAAAATTTTAATAGCCTCTCTTAAAGAAGCACGGCTTACTCCCAATTCCGAGCTTAAATCATACTCGTTAGGAAGTTTGCTTCCAGGCATATATTTTTTATCAAGAAAAATCATATCGCTGATTCTGTTTGCTATTGTCTGGCTTACTGGTATAAATTCTCCGTTCATTTTATCACCCTTTAAAATTATAATTTCAAAAGTTGTATGACTAATTTTAACAAATAACAATTAATTTGTCTATGCAGTATTGACATTTCGGTAATTTTTAGTTAATATCAATTAAAAGTTGTATGACAAATTATAAATAAAGGAGATGTTCAAATGCGAAGCGACGCTATTAAAAAAGGACCAAAAAAACTCCCTCACAGAACATTATTAAAGGCGCTTGGCCTTACAGATGCTGAAATAGAAAGGCCTCTTATAGGTGTTGTAAGCGCCAAAAACGACATTATACCCGGCCACATGCACCTTGGCTTAATATCTCAGGCTGTTAAAGACGGTATCCGCCTTGCCGGCGGCACACCTTTCGAGTTTCCTGCTATAGGCGTATGCGATGGCCTTGCTATGGGTCACAACGGTATGCACTATTCACTTATAAGCCGTGAGCATATTGCCGACAGTGTTGAAATTATGGCTAACGCTCACCCATTCGACGCTCTTGTTTTTATACCTAACTGCGACAAAATAGTTCCGGGTATGCTTATGGCTGCTTTAAGGCTTAACCTTCCAAGTATATTTGTAAGCGGCGGCCCTATGATGCCGGGCAAGCTTATGGACGGCTCAAAAACCACGTACTCCAACGGTTACGAGTTTATACCAAAGCTTGAACAGGGCTTATGCACTCAAGAAGAAGCTTTAGATGTTGAAAACAACACTTGTCCTGGCTGCGGAAGCTGTGCCGGCATGTTTACGGCTAACTCAATGAACTGCCTTACAGAGATTATAGGCATGGGCCTTCCAGGAAACGGCACAATTCCTGCCGTAAACTCCGGAAGAATACGCCTTGCTAAAGAAGCCGGAATGAAAATAATGGAAATTCTCGAAAAAGATTTAAGGCCAAGAGATATTGTTACGGCAAAAGCTCTTGAAAACGCCCTTCACGCTGATATGGCTTTAGGCTGTTCCACAAATACGGCTCTGCACCTTCCTGCCATAGCTCATGAGGCCGGTCTTACAATTAATTTTGAGGACATTAACAGAATAAGCAAAGAAACACCGCATTTGGTTAAATTGGCTCCTGCTGGTGCTGACTGCCTTGTTGACCTTGAAGAAGCCGGCGGTTTAAGCGCACTTATGAAGGAGCTTGAAAGCTATGGTCTTTTCGACACAAGCCTTATTACATGCACATGCAAAACAATAGCAGAAAATATTAAAAACGCCAAAATACGCAATCCACAGGTTATAAGAAGCAAAGAAACGGCTTACTCACCAGACGGCGGACTTGCTGTTTTATGGGGCAATATAGCTCCAGACGGCGCTGTTGTTAAAAAAGGCGCTGTTCTTCCTGAAATGCTTGTACATAAAGGTCCAGCAAGAGTATTTAACAGCGAGGAAGAATGTATAGATGCTATGACAGCAGGCAAAATTGTTCCGGGTGATGTAATTGTTATAAGATACGAAGGCCCTAAAGGCGGTCCAGGCATGAGAGAAATGCTTGCGCCTACAGCAACCCTTGCCGGTCTTGGTCTTGACAGCTCAGTTGCTCTTATAACGGACGGACGTTTTTCAGGCGCTTCAAGGGGTGCTTCAATAGGGCATATTTCACCTGAAGCGGCAGCAGGCGGACCTATAGGTCTTATTGAAGAAGGCGACATTATATCAATAGATATGAACAACAACACTCTTAATGTAGAAGTTGACGATGCAACCCTTGCTAAACGCCGTGAAAGCTTTAAGCCAATACTTAAAGAAGTTCCTAACGGCTACCTTAAACGCTACAGACAGCTTGTAACAAGTGCAAATACAGGCGCAGTATTTATGGACTAAATTAATACCGAATTAAACATAATTTATTATTCCGCTTTAAATTTATGTTTTAATTATAAAAACAGACAGCCCACCCTGTCTGTTTTTGTTTTGCTCAAATTTTCCCTAATAAAAACCAGCACCTTTATATATATTGTGCTACTCTATAACAGCTTCAGGCATAACAACTACTGTTTCAAAACTTACAGCTGAACAGACAAAAGAAAACTCACTTTCAAACTCACTTACAATACTTAAAGCAGCCCTTGGCATAAGCCTTTCTTTAAGTATTGCAATTAGTATTCTGATGTATTTTAATGCCGGCTTTGCTGCGGAATATTTTATAAAAGATATACGCGGCGCAGCGCCTTTAAAGATATTAAGCCTGTGCCTGCCTTTTATGGCTGCCGGCTCATGTATAAAAGGTTATTTTTTAGGCCGCCAAAATAACATTTTCCCGGCTTTATCTCAAATTTTTGAGCAGGCAGTAAGAATGATATCATTAGCAGCCATTATGGCAGTTTACTCGCCGGATACGATAGAAAGTGCCTGCTCTGCTGCAACCGTAGGTGTTGTGCTTGGTGAAACATTTTCATTTCTGCTTACAGCGGCATTTTTGTTTTTTTCAACTGATAAAAGCGAATACATAAAAAACAAGCGCAGCATTTCCGTTTCGTCATGCTGCAAAAAAATAATCTCTATGGCTCTGCCACTTTCAGCTTCAAGGGCAGCTTCATCGTTTTTAATGGCAGTCGAGAACATACTTATACCTCTGCGCCTTTCGTTATATCCAAAAAGCACTGATGCTTTGAGCCAATACGGAAATCTTTCCGGAATGGTTCTGCCGCTTGTGCATTTTCCATCATCAATGCTTGGTGCAGTATCTGTAAGCATAATACCGGCTGTTTCAAAACAAAGAACATACACTAACAAAAGTATTGCTGAAGCCACAGTAAACAGAAGCATTTGCTTTACCGCCGCCACATCATGTGCTGCTGCAGTTTTCTTTTATGCGTTTTCAAATGATATATGCCAGATTGTATATTCCATGCCTGAGCTTGGAAATATTTTAAAACCTCTTGCTCTGCTTTGCCCGCTTATGTATTCTCAAATTACATTAAACGGCATTTTAAACAGCCTTGGAAAGCATTTTCATTTATTTATAACCGGCATTATATCTTCCCTTTTAAGCATAGGCACTATTTATTTTTTAATGCCTTTAATGGGAATATCAGCATTTATAGCAGGCGCTTTTATATCAACATCAGCTTCCGTTGTGCCATCAGTTGTTATAAGCTCAAAATATTTCAAAATAAAGCGCGCTATATTAAAGTATTATTTTTTATGCGGCATGTGCGCCATTTTAGCGGCCTTTGTGTCAAGGTTAATGCCATTAGGCAACATATTCTATCAAATGTGCTTTATGGGCTTAATATATTTAGCCGGAGTAACATTCACAGGTGTTTTTTCAGAAATTACAGGGTTTAAAAAATTAAACCATAAACATAAATAACAGATTTGCTATAATAAAAAAAGCTGAACATAATGTTTTTATATGCTCAGCTTTTTTATTAATATGTTGCAACGGAATAATCATATAAAATTCTAATCCACCATGGCGGCATTAGCGATGGAAAATTATCAAAAGATTCAATTACAACATGCTCTGCTTTATTTTCTTTTGAAACATCAGTTATATTTATTTTTACTAAATTAATATAATTCTCCATATATATATACGCTAAAGGCATAATTTCTTCAGCGTTTTCTACTGTAGGCATTACAGCATACAAATTTTCTCCTGTGCCTTTAAAACTGCCTTTTAAAACTAATTTTTCACCAGCTTTAAGGCAGTTAATGCTAACAACTTTATTTTCTGAACGGCCAAAGAAAATTGTTATATCATTAATACTGTTTTCAGAGCTGTTTGTTATAATTATATTGTATCCATTTTGATATTTTATATTGGCATAAGTATACATTACAGACAATATTAATAATACCACTATAACTAATCTTATTCTATATTTTATCATTATATTTTTAAACAAACCTGATGCACACCTCAAAATTTCAAAACTGTATACGTATAATTAATTTCCGGCCTTTCTGTAAAATTCTGCCGCATATTCCGGCAGTATAGGGTTTATAAAACACCTTGTGGCATACTCAAACCCTGCCCAAGAGCCAATCCTCGGCAATATACGTATATACCAGTGAAACAGTCCGTCTTTTGTTGACTTAGCCTTTTCCTGTATACAAATATTAAAGCTTATGCCTTTTCTTATACCTTCAACCTTTGTAAGCATTTCCTTTAAAAATCCAGCTAAACTTTTAAGCTCATCTTCTGTTAATTCCCTCATTGTCTGAACATGCCTTTTAGGTACTATCCACATTTCAAAGCTTTGTCTTGAGGCGTAAGGTGCAAAAGAAACAAAAGACTCATTTTCTTTTATTATTCTTTTTACGGCTTCTGTTTCGTGCTCAACCATATCACACATTATACATCTGCCTGTCTTGGCTTTGTATTCTTCAAAAGCCTTAAACGCCGCTTCCTGCTCGCTTGTAAGCACAGGCACACCCAAAACCTGCCAATGGGAATGAGAAATAGAAGCTCCGGCATAAGGCCCGTTGTTTTTAAAAACCTGAACATATTCTATCATTTTGTTGGAAAACACTTTGTCAAGCCTTTGCTTTATTACACACAAAAGCCTGTATAAATGCTCCTCACTGGCATTTGCAATATCCATTGTATGTTCAGGAGTGTCAACTATTACCTCATGTATTCCAAATCCGTCAAACGACTCATAAAAGCTGTCGCAATCCTTTTCAAATTCATAATCGTTAAGTGCCGGATACATATTGTCAAAAACACGTATCTCCCAGCCTTGTGAATTTTTAAGCTCAAAAACTGCCGGCGGAGTCATTTTTTCATTTTTCGGACAAAATGGGCATATATTATCTTCTTTTTCTTCTATTCCAGAGCCTCTTTTATAATTATAAGGCTTATTTTTTCTGTTTGAGGCAAAAATCACCCATTCACCGGAAAAAATATCCTTTCTCATCTGAGACATGTAACCACCCCGCTAAAATTAGTCAGTATCTTCTTTTGAGCCTATATGCCAGCTTTCTACATTTCTGAAATAATCATAGGGCACAGGGTCAAATGTTCCCTCAATTCTGCCGTTAACAAAAAGAGCCGATTTTCTGAACAGCAGGCTAATATACGGCAGTTCTTCAGCCGTATACGCCTCCAAGTCAGAATATGCCTTAATCATGTCAGCCTCATTAACAGCATTATATGCCGCATCTATAAGTGTATCCATTTTTTCATCACTGTAGGATATATAATTATATCCTGTACTGTTTGACGATTCAAACATAAACCCGAAATACGGCGAAACCGAAAGCTCCCAGCCGCCAATAAACAAATCAAAATCTCCTGTTTCAAGCTTTGTTTTATATGTGTTAAAGTCCACAGCATCAACAGTTGATTTAATACCAAGAGTAGTAAGCTCATCAGCTAATTTAAGCGCAATCTGTCTGCGCTCCTTGCTTTCTTTATTAACAAGTATTCTAAAACTGATATCATGTGTTCCGCTTTCATCTGTTTTTATAAAAACATTGCTGTTATTGTCATATTTATATCCTGCGGCTAAAAGGTATTCTTTGGCCTGAGATAAGTCATACTTAACAGACGCTATATTTGAGTCGTATAAGAAGCTTGCCGGATTAACCGGAGATGATGTTTTAACAGCATTTGAAAGATATACGCTTTCTATTATGTTATCAATAGGCACAGCACAGGCAATAGCTTTTCTGATGTTTTTGTCACTCAAAAGCGGATTAT
>CALWHR010000055.1 GCA_944380455.1 uncultured Clostridia bacterium | reverse complement strand
TAGCATGTAACCATTGTTATTACTTTGTCTCCGCCCTTTGAGGCTCTGATTTCAGGTACTGTAATTTTCTTTTTCATTTCAAGCTCCTCCTCACATTAAACCATAAATTTGAAAAAACATTATTCTGTTTCAAGTGAATAAAAACACACCAAAAACTGTATTTCAGCCGTATACCAAACGGCTTATGTATTTTCATACACTTATATATTAGCAAAGCATGTGCCAAAAATAAAGCATTTTAATGGGAACAAAAAATTTATGATAAAAGTATACAAAATAAAATAAAATTTATGTAACATTTGTTTAAAAAATATCAAAATTAAGTAAAATTATTACGTCTGTATTTTAAAAAAGTAATTAAAGCAAACATTCTAATGTTCAAAAACGTCTAAATTCAATTATGTTTAAACATATTTAAACACAAAACCTTCTTTCTATCTTTTAAATATTTTGTTATAAATACTTTCAAACTTAAAATTATTTATCAGCCGTCTAAGTTAATAATTCTTTCGTAATTAAGCAAAAAGCAGGCATATAAATATGCCCGCTTTTACGGTTTTGTTTATATAATTAACCCATTAATATCTCCACAGCTTCGCGCAGTGTTGTTACTTCACCTACATTGCCTGGGAATATTACATAAGGCATATTAGGGAATTTGCTTTCTTCGCCTGTCATCCATACAGGTATACCCGGCTTAATCTGTCCCATAACAGTAGCTTTTTTAACTCTAAGGGCTTTTGTACCTACATCGCTTGATGTAATGCCGCCCTTAGCTACTATAAATGATGGTTTAACTGTAAGGTCACCTATAACTCTTACAACAGCATTTGAAATATCTACAGAAATCTGAAGTATTTTATCCTTATCGTCTGTATCAAGCTTTACAAGCTCACGGCTTGTATAAACAACTACTGACTGGCCGTTTGATATGTACTCTTCTGCTTTTGCTATTACTTCTTTAACCTCTTTGTCAAGTCCGCCCTCTTCAAGAACTCTTGCGGCATGGAACTCTATAAAATTAAGAGGTTTTTTGCAGTTTTTAAGCTCTTCAAACTGCATAGTTGTTTTCTTAACATGTGAACCGATAAGAACAATACCGCCGTTTGTATTGCCTTCAGGAACAAGCTCCTCTTTTGTAAGGAGTGCTTTGTCAGGCACACCGCCTAAAACCTTAGTAATAGCAGCTGCGCTTCTGAACATAAATTCTTTGCCTGCTGCTACTGCCTTGCAGAAAGCAATGGCAAATATCTTAACGTCAACATAGTCAACAGCGTTAACCATAACCTTGTTAAAGTCTTTTACAGCCATAAGCTGCTGAGCTATTTTGTCTATTTCAAGATTTCTTATATCCTCAAGAGCGATACATGTTACATCGGCAGCTTTAAACTCGCCTTTTGTTTTTTCCTCTACATACTCACACATATTGGAAGACTTATAGCCAAATGTCTTGTCTTTTGCAAACTCAGTCATACCTGCTGGTGTAAGCTGGTCGCCTTCTTTTACATAATGAGTATTGTTAATAGTAAATCTTCCGCCTTCTTTAAAGAATGGGAGAAGAATTTCGCCGTCTATTTTCTTGCCTGTAAGCTTTTCAATATCAGCTCTTAATATACTTGTTTCAAGTGGGAAGTGGCCTCTTAATGTAGAGTCGCTTCTGCTTATAATTATAAAATCTTTGCCAAGCTTTTTGGAAACTTCGGCAATATTTTCAGCCATTTCATGATGAGCGGCAGTTGTCTGAGCTACTGTAAATCCTCTTGAATTAGTAAGCACAAATGAAATACTCTTTCCGTCGTTAAATGCCTGTTCAAGTGTTGGAACTGACCAGTCTGTATAAACATACACGTTGTTTACGGTCTGAACTCCTGTAGGGTCATCATCAAGGGCTATAATCTTTTTGTTAAGACCGGCAAGAGCCTCTTTAAGCATTTCATCCACTTTAGCTGTATCAACAGGTTTTACATCCTCAAGCACGCTTACATTTAATGGTTTTACTTCTGACATATCAAAATCTCCTTAAATTAAATAATTACAACTGAATTTTAAGCCCTTATTTTTTAATCAGCTTAATTTCTTAACTTCAACACCTGCAAGTCTTTCAAAATATTTAACATAACCGCAGTGGTCATCGTTCATGCCGCCTGCAACTTTAATTGCCTGCTGAATTTCAAAAAGCTGAGCTGTAAGAGGCATTGGCACATCAAGCTCATGGGCTGTAGCAAGAACATTTTTAATGTCTTTGTGGTTAATAGAAATTTTTCCGCCAGGTTTGAAGTTACGGTTAATAATCATAGGAATCTTATCGTGCATAACCTGGCTTCCTGCAAGACCGCCGCAGATTGCGTTGTAAACCTTTTCAGGGTCAGCCCCTGCTTTAGCTGCAAGTACAAACGCCTCTGAAACAGTAGCAATATTAAGGTTTACAATAGCCTGATTAACAAGCTTTGTAATAGAACCGCTGCCTGTTGGTCCAATAAGAACGGCAGAGTTGCCTAAAATATCAAAGTATGGTTTCATTCTGTCAAAATCTTCCTGTTTGCCGCCTACCATAATGGCAAGTGTACCGTTAATAGCGCCAGGCTCTCCGCCTGATACAGGTGCATCAAGGAAAGCACAGCCTTTTTCTGCAAGCTTGTCTGCGCAGTAATGGCTGTCTGTAGCTGTTACAGAGCTCATATCGCAAACAAGTGTACCCGGTTTAATTGTGGAAAATACGCCATTTTCACCAAATAAAACGCCTTTAACAATTTCACCGTTAGGAAGAATTGTGATTATAATATCACAATTTGCGCCTATTTCTGCCTGTGTAGCTTCTTTTCCGCCAGCTGCAACTACATCTGCAACAGCTTCTTTATTAAGGTCATTAACCCAAAGCTCAACACCTGCTTTAAGAAGGTTCTTGCTCATAGGCCTTCCCATTATACCTAAACCAATAAATCCTGCTTTTAACATTTTATTAATCCCCCTTAGCTATTTATTAGCGGCAAAAATACCGCTATAAAAACATACCCACACCAAAAATACTGCTTTGCTTAAATCCTGCCAAAAAGGCGTATATATTTTTCCACTATTTCCGAAACTATATCGCTTTGCAAAAGTGTAAGTTTGGAAAGGTGTACGTTTTTATCTTCTGTTATAATTTCGTAAAGCTTTGCAACTGTATATTGTGAAATTTCGGTATTAACATTAATCTTTTTAATGCCGTTTTCAATGCACTCTATAATCTTTTCCTCAGGCGTACCGCTTCCGCCATGAAGCACCAAAGGAATTGAAACATGCTGTGAAATTTCTTTTAATATATCTATTCTTATATTAGGCTTGGCCTTATACATACCGTGAACAGTGCCTATAGAAACAGCCAAAGCGTCAACACCTGTCATATTGACAAAATCAGCGGCGTTATCAGGATTTGTATATGCCTCACCGTGGTCAATATCTGTTTCGTTGGAATGCTCGCCTAAAGCAAGGCTTCCCAGCTCTGCTTCAACTGAAACACCGTTGGAGTGCGCCATGTTGGCTACAGTCCTGCTGTTTTTTACATTTTCCTCAAAAGGAAGTGCTGAGCCGTCGTACATAACAGATGTAAAACCGGCCTCAACAGCGGCCTTTATAACATCCATGTCCTTGCAGTGGTCAAGATGCAGTGCCACATCTGCCGGAAGCTCTTTTGCGGCCTCTTCAACAATGTACTTAACGGTATTAAGACTCATATTATTAAGATATGATGCACCGAAAGAAATTATGGCAGGCTGTCCTGTTTTTTCAACTGCCTTGCATACACCGTGTATTGTTTCGTAACTGTATATATTAAAAGAACCAATGGCCTTTTTATTAAGACCCGAAAGTATTGTTTTTAAATTTACAAGCAATAAAAACACTCCGTTTCATAAATTTTATTTTTCTTTTTCGTCGTTTTTGATTTTCATTTCAATAAGTGCCTTGTCAGAAGCCTCCAAGGCTTTTCTTGTTCCAGCATCATCGGCTCTTGTGGAATATGCTACAACAAGCATATCCATAATAACCAGCTGTACAAGCCTTGAAACCATAGCCTCAGTATAATAAGCCGCATCATTGGTTGATGAGAATATACATATATCTGCCATTTTAGCCAAATCCGAATTCATATAGCTTGTAATGCCTATAACCTTTGCTCCTGAGGACTGAGCTATACGGGCACACTGAAGCACATCTTTGCTTTCACCTTCGTGGGATATAAGCACAAGAGCATCTCTTTCAGTAAGATGTGCCGCATGTATAAGAGCAAGATGTGTATTGCTTTCATGGATTACATTCTTGCCGCATTTCAGAAATTTATGGTACACATCCATAGCTATAACACCGCTTCCGCCGGCACCGAAGAACATTACTCTTTCGGATTTTTCTATAAGCTCCATAACCGATGTAAGTTTATCGTTATCCACCAGCTTAGAAATGTCATTAATAGCTGAGGCCGCGTTTCTGATAACCTTCCGCTTAATTTCACTTATGCTGTCACCCGGCTTAATGTCGCAGTCTTCCTCCTCCATTGTGCCGCCGTCTTTAATTATATCCTGCGCCATGTCCAGCCTGAAAGCCTGATATGACGTATAATCAAGCTTGTTGATAAACCTGATTATGGTTGTCTCGCTAAGGTTACATTCCCTTCCAAGCTCGCTTAATGTCATTCTTACACACTTTTTACTGTTTTTAAGAATGTAATTAGCTACTGTTTTCTGGTTTTTGGAAAGTGTATTATATTTAACCCTGATTTCTGTGAAGACATTCTTTTCCAAAACCGCTGCCCCCTAAAAATTTTTAACTATACGTTTTTTGATAATTAACATTAATTTTTCTTTTGTTTAACAAACACTGATACAGCATTTCAATTAATGCAAAACTGCATTTATTGTATAAAAAAAGTATAACACACTTCACGCCATAAATACAGTATGATTTTTACTATTTTAGCAAAGGTGATTATTTTCGGTATATTTAACAATAAGAAATCAATCAATAACCGTAATATTTTTACTTAAATTTTTATATTAAGTATATTTTTTTCTATTCTCGCTGATTTTTATTAATACAATCATTTAATTTTTATTAAATATAGAAACAAAATATACTTAAATTATAAAACAAGCAAAAAATATACGATATTGACGGATAGTTATAATTTTTCTTATCTACTTTTTTATATGCTTTTAAAAGCTCTTAAAAACACTCCAAAAAACAGTCTTGATTTTCAGTCAATTTTTTATATATGTCAATATTTATTTAATATATTCAGTTGTAAAAATACACATATAAAAAAAGAACCGCAAATTACGGTTCTCTTTATATAATAAATTTTAGGTTATTTAAATTGCTTATTTATTGTTTTTTTCCTGTGCAAGAGCATAAGCCACATCAACAATCATGTCTTCCTGTCCGCCTACCATTCTTCTCCTGCCCAGCTCTACAAGTATATCTCTTGGGTTAAGACCGAATTTTTCAGCTGCTCTGTATGTATGAAGAAGGAAGCTGGAATATACGCCGGCGTATCCAAGCATAAGCGGAGCTGTTTTAATAACCTGTGGTCTGTGCATAATAGGCTCTACAATATCCTCTGCTACATCCTGAATAGCGTACATATCCATACCTGTGTTGTAGCCAAGTCTGTTAAATACAGCAGCTAAGACTTCAATCTGTGTGTTTCCTGCACCGGCACCAAGGCCACGGCATGTAGCGTCGATATATGTAGCACCTGACTCAACAGCGGCTATTGAGTTAGCAACAGCAAGGCTTAAATTGTTGTGAGCATGGAATCCAACAGGTATATCAAGGCCATTTACAAGCTTATCAACTCTTGCCTTTACATCATCCGGAAGAAGGTAGCCTGCCGAGTCTGCAAGGTTTATATAATCTGCTCCGGCATCCTGGAATATTTTAGCCTGCTCAAGAAGCTTTTCAGGACTTGCCATATGAACCATCATAAGGAATCCGCATGCCATCATACCCATTTTTTTAGCTGCCTGAATGTGCTGTATTCCAACGTCAGCCTCTGTGCAGTGAGTTGCAACACGCACTACTCTTGCGCCGTTTTCGTAAGCTTCTTCCAAATCCTCTATTGTGCCAATACCAGGTATAAGAAGTATGGCCTGTTTAGCATTTTTAATAACTTTGCTTGCAGCATTTATGAGGTCCATTTCTTTATATTTAGAAAAACCATAATTAAATGTTGAGCCTGTTATTCCATCGCCATGAGCACACTCTATAATGTCAACACCTGTTTTATCAAGACCGCCGGCTATAGCTGTTACCTGCTCTGGTGAAAAGCTGTGGCTTACAGCATGGCTTCCGTCACGCAGTGTTGTATCTACTATATTAATTTTACGGTTATCCATTTCAGTTATCCTCCCTTTTTCCTATTTCAAAATTATTTATTAAGCATTTTTGCAGCAAGTTTCTCGGCTACAGCAATAGCAGCTGAGTTTATAATATCAAGGTTTCCGGAATATTTAGGAAGGAAGTCTCCAGCGCCTTCTACCTGTATGATAACAGTTACTTTGTTTCCGTCTATAATAGGCGGTACACGGAGCTGGTATCCCGGTACATACTGCTGAACTTCTTTTATTCTCTTGTTTACAGCCTCAATAATAGCCTTTTCATCAGGATTTTTAACAAGTGTGTAAATAGTATTGCACATCATAACAGGCGGTTCAGCCGGATTAAGTATAATAATAGCCTTTGCTCTGTCGGCATGGCCTATAATTTCAAGTCCTTTTCTTGTGGTCTGTGTAAACTCGTCTATGCTGGCTCTTGTTCCTGGGCCTGCTGATTTGGAAGAAAGGCTGGCTACTATTTCAGCATACTCTACATCTGCAACCTCGTTAATAGCATTTACAATAGGGATAGTTGCCTGTCCGCCGCATGTAACCATATTAAAGTTATCAGCGTCCTTAACCTCGTCAAGATTACAGCAAGGTACAACGTAAGGACCTACAGCAGCCGGTGTCATATCTATAGCTATTTTGCCGGCAGCTTTAAGCACAGGAGCATTTGCCAAATGAGCACTGGCAAGAGTAGCATCGAATACGATTTTTACTTCCGGGTCTTCAGCGACAGCTTTAACGCCTTCTGTAGATGTTTTAAATCCAAGCTTTGCAGCTCTTTTAAGGCCTTCACTTTCAACAATACCTGTCATAAAGTCCATCTGAAGATATTTGCTTCTCATAACCTTATACATAAGGTCTGTTCCGATATTACCAGGGCCGATAATACCAACTTTAATTTTGTCCATGTTCAAACTCCTCCTTAAATTAAGCTTCCCGGCAGCAGCCGTTAAAATATATTTTCTGAATAACCCAGCCTGCGGGATATATTCAAAGCACATTCTTTTACATCTTTAGCTATATCTTCTATTTTGTCATCTGTCATAAATGCCGTAACACCTGAAAGACTTACGGCAGCAGTCACTTTGCCGCCTTTTAAAAATATAGGTGAAGCAACACACCTTAAACCCGGCTGTATTTCCTCATCGTCCATGGCATAGCCTTTTTGACGAATTGCTTCTAAATTTTCAAAAAGCTTTTCTTTTGTGTCCAGTGACTTTTCAGTTTTTCTGCTTAAATTATTAACTACGTACTTTTCGGCATATTCATTACCTAAATAAGCCAGCATTGCCTTGCCAACACCTGTAAGACTCATTGGCGCTCTGCGGCCAACCTGGGAATATACAATAAGAAAATCCGGCACATCAAATTTATCTATATAAACAACTTCTCCTTCGCTGTGGGTAGCCAAATGCACCGTCTGTCCGTATTTTTCACTTAAAGCCTGACAGAACGGCCGCGCTTCGGCACGTAAGTCCATTCGGCTTTGAACAACAGAGCCTAATTCAAAAAGTTTAAGACCCAGGCGGTATTTTTTGCTTTCGCTATCCTGCTCAAGAAAGCCTGTTTCAGTAAGTGTATTAACAATTCCATAAGCAGTGCTTTTGCTCATACCTGCCTGCTGGGCTATTTCGGAAATACCCATTTCACTTTTTTTAATAAAAAAATCAAGTATATTTGCCGCTTTTACAACAGACTGAATAGTAACACCTTCCGATTTAGCCATAAGCACCACCTTTTTCGTTATAACCGAACAGTTTTCGTAATTATTATACTTATATTTTGTACCTTATTTTTCATATTGTCAATAGAAATTTTAAATTTAAAATAAAAACCGCCTTCACATAAGTGAAAGCGGCTGATTTTAGTTTTATACGTCTAAATCCTCAAGGTATCCGTCTTTATCAAATTTAAGCTCATAAGGCTCTGTAAGAATTTCAACATCGTCTCTGTCTTTTACATCATCAATAAGGGATTCGGAAATTTCTATCTCGTTAAGTGTAAGGGTATCTTTTATTCTGGCAACTCTTGCTTTTGAATAATCAATCTTAGTGCATGTCCTTATAGCAAGCCTTAATGCCTCAAAGTCA
This sequence comes from uncultured Clostridia bacterium, assembly GCA_944380455.1. GTDB lineage: Bacteria > Bacillota > Clostridia > Lachnospirales > Anaerotignaceae > Neoanaerotignum_A. Next base: position 45,944 of record CALWHR010000055.1, on the reverse strand, counting down.
TTGTTCTGGTAAACAGGTATTTTGCCTCCGTCAATCATAGTGTTTGTTGAAAGGTTAATCCATGTGCTTTCCCAGTCACAGCTGTTAAGGCATCTTCTTGTTGTAATATCAGCAAGGCCAAGACCACAGGCATTGTGGTGACTCTGCTCTGTAAGGCCTCTTATAAAGAGCTTTTTGCAGTGGAAATCGTCTTTAAAATATGGCATAAAGCCGCGGCCTGTTACGTTAGGGTCAGCACCTTCACCGCTTATGTTTTTGCCTATTCTGTCTATTACAAGCACATCTATATTGTCAAATTTCATTTTAGGCAGACGTCTTTTGGCTATTTCAAGAAGCTTGTGGTCGCCCTCCATAATTTTATCTTTAGGGAAAGCCATAATTTCTGAAATCTCGTCATAAGCATTCTGAACAACGCCTATACCCATAACAACATTCATTTTTTCAAGAAATTCCTTTGCCACAATAGGAATTCTTTCGCCAAAAGTATCAAATCCCTGTTTGTGGAACCATGAACAGCCTGTATGCTTAGCTATGCCAATAGCTATCATTTTGCATATACCGCTTTCGTGATAGCCTTTAAAGTCTGTATGAGGCTTAACCTTGTTAAAAAGTATAATTCCGTCAGCCTCTGCGGCATATTTGTCGCAGTAGATAGGAGTTTTAGCCGCATCATCCATCTGTCCAATAAGTACAACATCCATAGTAGCCTTTATAGGCACACCCATGGCTTCTTCTGTAATGCCGTAGCCGTTTATAACCTCAAGATTTCCTTCAACTGTACCGCCGCCATGGCTTCCCATAGCCGGTATAATAAAAGGCTTTGCTCCCCATTCCTTGAGCTTATCACAAAGTGTTCTAATCATAAGCGGAAGTGAAGGAATACCTCTGCTTCCTACAGTAATCGCTATAGATTTTCCTTTAAGAGATGCCTTATCAATATCAAGGTTATCAAGCTCATTTATAAGATGGCTCTTAATATCCTCAATTTTGTCGTCCTCGTATTTTTCTCTGATTCTGACCATTTTAGGCATAGGAATATCGTTTATGCCCTGTACCGGAAAGCTTATTTCTGGAAATTCAATAAACTTCATTTAAAGCGCTCCTTTCAAACTTAGACAAAAAAATACTGTTAAAAACCTTATAGCGTAATTTTATAACATTTTTCAAATAATGTCTATGTATATATTATATGAATTTATATTATTTTTCAATTAAATAACAGTTATATACTGCCTGTATACATTAAAGTGAAACAAATTGTACAATATTTAAATCATATCAAATCAATTAAATTTATCATTGATTTTTATAATTGATATGATATAATGAACGTGTATAAACAGAAATAAGTTCTATTATTTAGAACATCTTTTTAAACTAACTTATATAATTTTAAGGAGTGAAAATTCATGGCAAACCTTACTTTCCAGTATCTTCCATGCTATACAGTAGGACCTGACGCTTACGAAAGAGTTCCTGAAGTATGCGCTAAATACGGCAAAAAAGCCGTTGCTGTAGGCGGTCACAGAGCTCTTGCAGCAGCTAAACCTTTTATTGAAAAAGCAATAAAGGATTCCGGTATTGAAATTATAGACTATGTTTGGTACGGCGGAGAAGCTTCTTTAGAGAATGCTGAAATGGTAGCTAACACAGAAAGCTATAAAAATGCTGACATGGTATTTGGTTTCGGCGGCGGAAAAGCTCTTGATACATGCAAATACGCTTGTGCTATTATCGACAAAAAACCTTTATTCACATTCCCTACAATAGCAGCTACATGCGCTCCTGCTTCAGCTGAGGCTATTATGTACTATCCAAACGGTGAAGCAAGAGATACATATCAGTGCGGCAGACCTGCTGAGCACATCTTCATTAATACAGACATTATCGCACAGGCTCCTGACCTTTACCTTTGGGCAGGTATCGGCGATACAATGGCTAAGCATTTTGAAACAGAGCTTGCAGCAAGAGACAGAAAGGTTTCCTTCAAACAGGCTCTTGGTGTTGAAATCGGTACAATGTGCTACAAACCACTTGTTAAATACGGCGCTAAAGCTATTGAGGACTGCAAAAACAACACATCTTCAGAAGAGCTTGAGCAGATTGCTCTTACAAACATTATAACAACAGGTACTGTTTCAGCTCTTGTTGGTGTTACAATCAACTCCAACATAGCTCATTCACTTTGCTACGGCCTTACAGTTCTTCCACAGGTTGAAAAGAACCACCTTCACGGCGAGGTAGTTTCATACTGCACACTTGTACTCCTTTTCGCAGACGGACAGGATGACAAGGTAGACGAGCTTTATCCTCTTTACAAAGCAATCAACCTTCCTACAAAGCTTTCTCAGCTTGAAGTAACAAGAGAAGAATTAGGACCAGTTATTGAAAAGGCCCTTTCTGTTGAGGATATCAACTTCGTTCCTTACAAAGTTACAGAAAAAATGCTTTACGATGCAATTGACAAACTTGAGGAATACAACAAAACACATTAATTAAAAACTTAAAGAACGGAGTTTTTCTCCGTTCTTTTTTATTTGCAATCAAACCAAATAAAAAAACGGGGGATTTTATAATCCTCCGTTTTATATTAATAATTATTATTCTTTATTATCTTTTTTGTCTCTGCTTCTTATTGTTCTGCCTATATTATCGCCTGTATACATACCGATAAATGAAAATATAAGATATATAAATCCTACAACAGCTACCGACGGGGTTTTATAATATACAACCTCCGGTATGTATAAAATAAGCACAATAAATATATAAATAAAACTCATTTTATTCCTTACAGCAAACACAAAAGCCGAAACAAGGCATGAAAGCGGAATAATAAGAGATACTAAAAGGTTTGCACCAAAGGATTCCTTAACGCTGGGGAAAACTGCCGGTATAAAAGGAATAACATAAAACGCTGCTGCCATAATAATTATATATGGTATAAAGACTTTAAACTTTTCCATAACCCCACCCCGCTATTTATAAATCCATTATGCGTTTTTAGCTTTTTCTTTATTCTGCTCGTTTATATATTTTGTACCGTCAAAGTGCTTGTTATTCGCCCAAAGCTCATTTGCTTTTTCTTCCCACTGCTTGGAATAAGCCTGACATTTGCCGCACAAATGCTCTACACTTTCAGGTGATTCAAGGTCAGTTGACTTAGCACCGCATTTATGAACCATTTCCATAAGCTTTTCAGGATTTTCAAGCATTGGGCATGGTCTTAAATGATTGCTGTTAAACGGCTGATTATCGTGATAAGCCATGAAAAGCGGCTGTTTAAGAGCATCAAGAAGAGAAACCTCATTTATATTTGCACTTGAGTAGTGTATAAATACACAAGGCTCACAGTCACCGTTAGCGTTAATATGGAAGTAGTTTCTTCCTCCGGCTATACATCCTCCTACATACTCGCCGTCGTTTTGGAAATCAAATGTAAATATAAGCTTGTCGCTTTCCTCAGAGCGAATTTCTCTGACTCTGTGATACATATATTCCCTCTGCTCCGGTGTTAAAAGAAGCTCCTCAGCGGCACTGTTTCCAACCGGCATATAATGGAAATACCAGATGTACCTGCAACCTTTTTCAATAATCATATCAAGGAATTCATCGCTTGTAACAGTTTTGTAGTTCTTGCTTGTATAGCAGATTGAAAGACCAAAAAGCTGGCCGTATTTTTTAAGCAGGTCCATAGCGTGCATAACTTTGTTAAACACGCCCTGGCCTCTTCTTGAGTCATTTACCTCATCAAAGCCTTCAAGGCTTAATGAAAGGGATAAATTTCCCACTTTATCCATTTGTTTGCAAAATTCATCATCAATAAGAGTGCCGTTTGTAAAAGCGTGGAACTCGCAGTCATGATGCTTCTTGCAAAGCTTAATAATATCGTCTTTTCTTACCAAAGGCTCGCCGCCTGTAAGCATATAAAAATAAATTCCAAGCTTTTTGCCCTGAGTAACTATATCATCAAGCTTTTCAAATGAAAGATTTAACTTGTTGCCGTATTCGGCTGCCCAGCAGCCTGTACAGTGCAGGTTGCATGCAGATGTAGGATCCATAAGTATAAGCCAAGGAATATTGCACTTATGCATTTCTCTCATTTCTCTTATAGTTTTAGTACCGTTAAAAGCAGCCTCATACCCAAGATTTAAAGCAGTCATTTTAATAACATTAGGGCTTAATTCTGCCAAAAGCTTATCGGTATATTTAAGCCACTTACTGTTTTTATCATTTATGGTTTTTCTTATTATGTCGTAAGTACTCTGCTTAAAATTGTCACCCATATATTTTTCTGTTAAATCAACAATCTTGATAAGGTTTTTTTCACGGTCTTTGCCTATATATTTAAGGGCGCTTTCTATAGCTGCCGAATAAGCAAGCCTTGCAGCTGAATGTGATAAACTCATAACTTAACGCCTCCTCGTTTTACGGCCTTGTGCCGTTTTAGATGTCATATTTATTCAATCAAATATGACTTTGTTAAATTTATCACTTAATATATGTTTTAAATTATAAAAATATATAATATAATTCATATTATTATATAATAACATATTATGTAGTAAATTGACATAATTATTTTTTAAAACATAGTTTTTATAAATTTCTGTGGCTGTAAATACCTATAAATTTGTAAGAGAGCCCAAAAATTTTTCAAAATTAACCCCGTCATTAATGTTAATATCGTATTTTGCAGTATCTTCAACAGCTCTATAAATAAAATCTGCTGCCGTTTTTACTGCTGTTTCAATACTGAATCCCCTTACTGCCATAGCAGAAACAATTGATGACATAATATCTCCAGTACCGGAATATCCACCTTTAAGTTTTTCTTTTTTAACTGTTTTTATAGTATTTCCTGACACAATAATATTGTTAATAAACTTTCTACCTTCTTCAATGGTATTAACACCTGTAACTATTACATCTGCTCCGCTTTTTTGGGAAAAATCCTGCGCCGCCGCTGTAATTTCATCTGTTTTATCTGTTTTGTCGCTTTTAGTAAAGCTTAAAGGGCTTAATCCGCTTAAAAGGCACAGTTCCGTTACATTAGGCAGAACTATGTCTGCCTTAGAAGCAAGATACAGCATTTTATTCCTAAGACCTTCTGTATAATTCTCATAAGGCGCATTTTCATCACCCATAACAGGGTCAAGTATAAACAAAGTATTTTTCTTTTTAAAAAGCTCTACAACCCTAATTACTTCATCTGCCTGTTTTTCTTCGGATAAAAAACCCGAATATATGCCGTCAAACTCAAACCCCAGCTCAAGCCACTTTGCAGCTATTAAAGGCATTTCTTCCGTCAGTTCTTTAATATAAAAACTGCTGTAGCAGGTTTGATTTGAAAGCACAGATGTAGGCATTGGGCATGCCTGAACTTTAAGAGCTGAAATTACAGGGATAGCCGCCGTAAGCGAGCACTTACCAAACCCAGATAAATCATTTATTACAGCAATCTTTTTTATCATATTTAAACCACCATTTCGTCAGATTTCATACCGGCTTTATCAGATAATACATAAACCTTATAGAATATAAGGCTTACAGCCATTCCGGCAATCCAGCCAAACGGCCATGAAAGCCAGATTCCTGTTTCTTCAAAGAATATTACAAGTATATATGAAAGAACAACCCTTAATATAAGGTCTGTAAAAGTTGAAACCATAAATGCCGCCATTTTTCCTGTGCCTCTTAAAGTGCCGTCACTTAAAAGCTTTATACCTACCACAATATAAAACGGCGATACAATGCGCATGAACATAACACCTACATGGATAACCGTAGCTTCCCCTGAATCCACAAAAAGGGTCATAAACTGCGCTGCAAAAACTACGTAAGCAACCGCTATCGCTCCGGCTATTGTCACCATCATTTTAAGGCCGGCTTTAAATCCCTGGTGTACTCTGTCCATACGTCCGGCGCCGTAGTTCTGTGCCGCAAAACTGGATATACCGCTTCCGAGAGTTGTAACACATACAACGGCAAATGTGTTAAGCTTAATAGCAGCCGAATACCCGGCTATTACATCAGAGCCGAAACCGTTAACCAGCGCCTGTATAAATATTGTTCCCACAGAAACAAAGCTCTGCTGCAAAATACTTGGTATAGCTACAGACATAAGCCTCTTAAATATATTGCCTGAGAACACCTTGGCTTTTTCCTCCGTTTTAAAAAAGGAAATCCTGCGCATAAGCACAACAAACGCCAAAAGTGCCGCAACCGACTGGGCGATAAATGTAGCCCATGCCAAACCGGCTATGCCCATATCAAGACTTACAGCCATAAATATGTCAAGAAATACATTGCCTATAGAAGAACACACAAGAAAATAAAGCGGCGTTTTGCTGTCACCTAATGCCGCAAATACACCTGTGCATATATTATACATTATAAGCGAGAAAAGTCCAAATATGTATATATCAAGATAAGTTTTAGCACCGTCAAATATATTCTGCGGAGTATTAAGCGCTCCCAGCATAAAAGAGCTGAATATAACGCCAAAAACGGTAAGTGCCGCCGCCATAACAAGGGCTGTAACAAGCGATGTATAAACGGCCGATTTCATAGCTGCAATTTTTTTGCTTCCAAAATATTGGCTTATAATAACCGAACAGCCTGTATTAAGACCAACAGCAATAGCCATTATAATCATTGTTACCGGGTATGATGCTCCTATAGCTGCCAAAGCGTCTGTGCTTACAAATTTTCCTGCTATAATGCTGTCAGCCATGTTATAAAACTGCTGAAAAGCAGCGCTCACAAGAAGCGGTGCAGAAAAAGCCAGCAGAGTTTTTCCGGGAGAACCGGTGGTTAAATCCTTAATCAATGCCTTTCACCTCGTATAATTTTTTTGCTAATTTCTTCAGTCTTAAAGCTAAAGGCCGAATATATGCCGGGCAAATACCATTTACTGTAATGCTGCCCTTGTCGTTATATATTTTAGCACTAAAAATCTATTAATCAAGTCAAAATCACAAATAGTAAGTGCTTTTTCAGTGATTTAAAACAGATTTTTTTACACATACGTAAAAAGCATAATTATTCAACATAAATTTACCATAAATATTTACAGTTAAATTTGTTAATTTTTAAATTCTATGTATTCAAATATTTCTTCGGCCGAGTTAAAAACTCCATAAAGTTTTCTTACTCTTGCTGATAAAAATCCGCCGTTTTCGGCCTTATTTAACAATTCCTCCGTTGCATCATAATATCCGTTAATGCTGTAAAGCGCTATAGGTTTGTTTATCTCATTCAGCTGTTTCATAACAAGAGTAACAAAAAACTCGTCAAATGTGCCTATTCCGCCTGGAAGCACAACAAAAGCATCTGATTTTTCAGTTAATATGTTTTTTCTTTCTGCTATTGTGTCAGTATAAATCATCTCTCCATAGTCTTTAACTAAAACTCCTGGTCTGTCAAAATATTTTGGCGCTACACCTAAAATTTTACCTCTGTATTCCATAACTCCTCTTGCCACTGCCCCCATAAGACCTGTTGCTCCGCCGCCGAAAATGAGCCTGTGGCCTTTTTGTGCCATTAGTTTGCCAAACTCATAGCTCTTTTCAATATATATGCTGTCAATATTCTCTTTTGATGCTCCGTAGATACATATATCCATAAAAATTCCCCTTTCCGTGCGCTTTTAAATTATATTTTATCATTACATAAGCCGGCTAACAACACCGCATAAATTAAAATACGCCTGCCGCTCTTGAAAATATTAATACAAAATAATAAAATATTATTAAAATTATATTTTAGAAGGAGAATTATAATGGAGCAAGCTTGCGCTGTATTAAAAAAAGGTGAAGGCCGTGCCTTCAAAGCCGGCGGTTTGTGGATATATAATAACGAAATAGATACTTTTACCGGCTCATTTAGCGATGGCGATATTATTGCCGTGCGTGATTTTGATGGATATCCCCTTGGCCAGGGTTTTGTTAACCGTAATTCCACAATTACAATCCGCATGCTTACTAAGGACATAAATTGCAGTATAGATGATGAATTTATATTTAACCGCGTTAAAAACGCTTATGAATACCGCAAACGCATTACTGATATGTCCAGCTGCCGTTTAATATTCGGTGAAGCTGATTATCTGCCAGGTATAGTAGTTGATAAATACTCAGACGTACTTGTTGTTGAATCTTTGAGCCTTGGCATTGACCGCCTTAAACTTAAAATAATAGATTTCCTTAAAATGCTTTTAGTACAGGACGGCACAGTCATCAGGGGCGTATACGAAAGAAGCGATGCCAAAGTCCGCGAGCTTGAGGGAATGGAGCGTTATAAAGGCTTTATTGGCCAAAGTTTTGACACTAAAGTTCATATTACGGAAAACGGAGTTAAATATATGGTAGACGTTCAGGACGGTCAGAAAACCGGATTTTTCTTAGACCAGAAATACAACCGTCTTTCAATACATAAACTCTGCAAGGGTCTTGATGTCCTTGACTGTTTTACCCATACAGGCTCATTTGCCCTTAATGCAGGAATAGCCGGAGCAAAAAGCGTTTTAGGCGTTGACGCGTCACAATTAGCTGTTAATCAGGCTCGTGAAAACGCCGCGTTAAACAATTTACAGGATACAGTAAAATTTGAGTGCTGTGATGTTTTTGATTTGCTTCCAAAGCTTGAAAGTCAGGGCAGAAAATTCGATATGGTAATACTTGACCCTCCGGCATTTACAAAATCCCGAAACTCAGTTAAAAACGCCGTTAAAGGATACAGGGAAATTAATTTAAGAGCTATGAAAATAATTAGGGACAACGGATTTTTAGTAACATGTTCATGCTCTCACTTTATGACATATGAACTTTTTACCCAAACAATTGCTCAGGCTGCTAAAAATGTACATCGCCGCCTTAGACAGATAGAATACCGCACACAATCACCAGACCACCCTATATTGTGGTCTGCCGATGAATCATATTATTTAAAATTCTACATTTTCCAGGTTTGCAGTGATATATAAAAAATTGATTGAAGAGTCTGAGTTATTCTTTTAACTGCAATTAGAAAAAGTTCAATGTTATTTCATAACACATAAATAAATTCATACAGTTTGAAACTGCATATAAAAAAGCGCTCCCTTTAGCATTATAAGTCGGAGCGCTTTCTTATTTTCCATAAAAATTGTTCTGCCTTGTCGGCATTTGATGTGGTTATTTTATTTAAAAGGGGATTATATGCGGAAACTAAACATATCAATATTTTGTTTCTGAATATATGATACTGTAATTTTATGTATAAAATATAGTAATTTCTTTAATAAATTGTAAACAGAAGAAATTTTTATCTTTCTAAATTTAACTTAATTTTTTATATCCTGAAATGTAAATTTTTATTATCCTAAATCAGTATTATATCATATTTCAATCAGCTGTTAATTAGCTATAATTTAAATTCTTCTTTAAAAATTACCATCTTTTTACTATCACATTTTCTTGTAGTTTATCAATTAAAGAAATATATAAACTCAGACACATCAGTATATCCAGCCTCCGCAGCCAATGCCTTTGCCTGCTTAAATATACAAAAAAAGGGACTCCTTACGGAGTCCCCTGATAACTAATTAATCTATTCAGTTAAGAATTAGTTTAATGTAGCTGTCTTTGTAGCGTCGTCCCAGTTGATCTTGCTGTCGTTAAGACCAAGAGCGTATCCCATATCTCTAAGAGGAATGAATGCTCTGCTGTCAGTGATTTCGCACTGTGCCTGCATTGGAACTTCAACGCCGTTGATTACCATTACGCTTGAGCCAACAACCATGTTGATTACTCTGTCACCAAATGTGATTGTAACAGTCTTTGTAGCGTCATCCCATCTTACGATAGCTGAATCAGAAAGAGCTTCTGTTACAGCACGTACTGGGAGCATTGTGTAACCGTTGCTGATGTAAGCAGGAACGTCAAGAGCGATAGCTTTGTCGTTAGCATACATTTCTGTAGCACCGATTGTTACTTTAAGTGTTGTTGTGAATGTGTTGTCACCCTGATCACGACCAGATGTTACAACGTTTACATAATCGTCGTAAATTGTTACATTTCTTACATCAAAGTAAGGTGATTCGTCATTGTTTACGTTGCTTGCTATAGCATTCTGGAATAAGCAGTCGTCTGTTATTGCATCTGTAACAGGGTATGAAAGACCGTTCCAAACACCTGAAGCGCCTGTTGCTGGGTCATTTCCGATTGTGCTAGAAGCACTGAGTCTAAGTGCATAAGCACCAGCTGGAATATTTCTTTCCATGAAGAGCTCTACGTTTGTAAGTTTAATAACTGCAGGCTCTTTAGCGGACTCGCTTGCGATTTCAATTACAACTGCGCCGTTATTAACATTTACGTCTTCAATCTTAAGGTCGCCAGAAACAACCTCTACTGTTGGGTCATCATCAAACTGAAGACCGCCGTTAAGTGATAATGAGAATGTTGTACCTTTCTTAAGTACGCCAGCCTCAGCCTCTGTAATTGTGATGTCACCGATTGGTGTATGTCTGTAGTCGATTATAGCGTCTGTCTTTGTAGCTTCAACTGTTACAGGAGCAACTACTGTACCGATAACTGCATCGATGTCTTCATCTACGCCTTTACCTGTAAGTGTAGCTACGATGTCACCTGTGAAGTTAGGAGCTATTGAAAGCTGGAACTGGAATGTGATTGATGCTTCGTCATTAGCAGCAGCTTTTGTCCAGCCAGTAAATGTAAGTTCATTGCCGTCATCATTGATGTTGAAAGTTCCCTGTGGGTTAGCGATATTGTCTGTTTCAACAATATCTACACCAAGAACTCTAACGCCGTCTGGGAATGCAATTTTTGTTTTTCTGTTTTCTAACCAAGAATCAGCAACTACTTCTTCCATTGTTACTTCAAGAGTATCTTTGTCCTCATCCATTTCGCCTGAATAGAACACTGGAAGAGCTTTGTCTTCAGCTTCCCATGTTACGCCGTATGTTACAGCTGTAGCAACTTCAAGAGTTGTCTTTGTGATGTTGTCACCAGAAACTGTCATTTCACAGATTTCGCCTGGCTCTACTTCATCATCATCATACTCTACAGAAGCTGTAATTGTGATGATAGCAGCAGCGTCACCTCTAAGGTCAGCAACACCACCTGGTGTGAAATCATACTCGATTTCAGCGTCTTCATCCTGCAATGTTGTAATATTAAATACTCCAGCATTATTTAATGCATTTGGATATGCTGAAATCTGAAGACGTGTAAATGACCAGTCATTTGAAAGTTTGAGTTTGATTTTGCCTGTTTCATCAAAAGCGCCTGGTGTTGTTTCTGTAATTACAATACTCTTAAGTGTATCGCCGCTTTCAGAAACGTCTGTTTTCTTCTCGATTGTTACAGTAGCATCACCGTCAGCAACAGTAGCGAATTTATATGTTCCTGCTGTGATTATTGACTGTAATGGATTAATTGTTACAGTAGCTTCACCCTCATCTGTAAGGTCTGTAACTAATGCAACAGCGATACCATTAGTCTCACCATCTGCTGTTACAGTACCTTCGATAACGATGTTTTTAGCTGTAAGCTCAGTAATAACTATGCCTTCCATACCTGTGATCATGTCAGAGTAATCTGCAGCTACTCTGTCAAGAGCCCACTCTGCATTTGTAAGATCAAGCTCAAAAGCGATTGGATCGCCTGAAGCTGTCTCTAAATCTTTTTCATACATTCTAAGAACAGGAGCATTAGCAACTGTAAGTTCTGTGTCATCTGTTCCTGTTACAACCTTAGAAACACGGTTTGTTGTTGCTGCAAATGCTGTCATAGGAACCATGCCGATTACCATGATAGCAGCGAGCAATAAAGCCAATTTCTTTCTCATGTCTTTGTTTCCTCCCTTTTTAAATTTGTATTTTCAATCTGTTTTTGAAGGTTCGCTACACACCCTCAACTTACAGATAGAATTATAGCATTGTCCCAAACCAACGTCAACAATTCAGGCGGAAGTGTAATCTTACTGTAACATTGGCGAAATATATCCGCAAAAAGTCCACGGCTCAAGTACAACATTGCACCTTTAGCGCACAATAGTGTCATCTGCCTGAAAATGGGCGCAGTTTATGGACAAAACCTAATACATTATATACCAAATCCTGCCGTATTTCAATAAGAATTATCCCCAAAATATAATTTCTGCTGTTTTGCCGCCGCTATTTTGGGTATATCCCCTTGAAAAATAAAAAACATTGCACTTTATTAAAATGTTGTTTTGAACTCAGTATTAAAATTAAGCTTTTCGCGTTCTTTAACATAAAAACAGGCATGAAACTTTAGCTCTTCATGCCTGCCGATTTTTCTTACTGAGTTTCCTCTTCTAAAATATCCTGAGATGTTTCATCACCTATAATAACCGTAGCATACGGTGCCTGACCTATAAGTGAGCAGTCCTCAGGCAGTGAGATATCCACCTGCACTCTGTGCTCTCCAGGTGCAAGGCCTGTTACATCCAAAGAATATTTTATTTCTTCCAGAGATAAATCGTTTCCCGTTACCTCAATATTAAAGCTGTCTTTTTCAATTTCTGCCGCACCCTGGGCTGTTCCCGTTATCTCTATGTCATCGGAGTCAAATGATACATCGTGCTTCTCTTTTCCTGTTATTTCTACAGTAGCAGTTATCCTGCCGTCAGAGCCGCCTGAAACTTCAGCACCTGTCGGGAGAAAAACAGATACATCATAAGTCCTCACTACATCGGCGGAGCTTCCCGTAATATCAATATCCGGCAAAGTTATATACATAATATTGTCTAATACATCAGGACTTCCGCTGACAAATACATAATTAGGATTTATTGTCAAACCACCGACACTGCACCCATTAGCAGGCTCGCCTGTATATTGAGCCTGCACCGGTATTTTACGTTCTGTTTCCATTTTCAGAGTTGCAACTGCCACATCTCGGCTTATATAAACATCTGAAATCTGATTTCCATTGGCATCATATGCTGCAAGTGTAGAATTAACCTTCTGTCCATTGTGTGGCGAATCAAGATTAACAACAGCTTTAACGCTGGCCACTTTGTCAACATCGCCTTTAGCCCCATATACCTTTACATATTCAGGGTCTATGGTCTCACTGCTTACAGAAACACCGCTTTCAACACTTCCATTAAATATAGTTTCTACCTTAAAATCCTTCGATACATTCTCATCCATATATACCTCTACATCAGAAGGTGAGATATATTCCGTATCAACATAGTCGCTGGCAAGAAGGCCGGTTTTAATCTTAACAGGCAGACTTACCGACTCCGGCGAAGAATCCATATCAATAGAAGATATATCTATATATGCCGAAAATGATTTGTTCTGCTGTATTTTATCCAGCACCATTCTTTTGCCTCTGAGTCTAACAGAGATTTTAGTATCTTCTATCTCCTGCGCATTTGTAATTGTCTTTCCGGCTTCCTCCGCGTAAGAGGCATTTACAATATCCAAGTTTGATGTAAAAATCCTTGTTTCAACAGGGTTTTCTATATTTATAACGACAAACCAGAGGCAAATGGCTATAAAAACGGAAAGCAGTTTCCAACCGGCATCTTTTGTAAGGTTTTCTTTAAACTTACTCATCTTTTTTGCCCCTCCTCCAGAATATTTTCTTTTTCCTGTTTCTGTTCTTTTTGCCCTGAAGAAGCATTCTGCGCATAGCGTCAACACTTAAATTACGGTAAAGCACTCCGCCGTTAGCTATGGATATAGCACCTGTTTCTTCTGAAACAACAACAACAAAAGCATCCGAAACCTCGCTGGCGCCTATAGCCGCCCTGTGCCTTGTGCCCAAATCCATGCTTATGTCATTGCTTTCTGTAAGCGGCAGAAAGCATGTAGCTGCTGCTACACGGTTGTTTTTTATAATAACAGCTCCGTCGTGCAGCGGTGTATTTTTTTCGAATATATTGATAAGAAGCTGACTTGTAACAGCCGCATCTATATTAATGCCTGTTCTTTCAAAATCGCCTAAAGGCACATCACGTTCCATAAGCATAAGTGCACCTGTTCTGGCAGCACTCATTTTTTCAGAAGCCTTTATAACTTCCTCAACAGTTTTTTCCGTATACTCACGGCTTTTTTCCGGTGTATCAAAATTAAGAACGGCAAAAAAATGCTTGCTCTTTCCCAGCTGCTCCAAAGCCTTTCTCAGCTCCGGCTGGAAAACTACTATAACAGCTATAATACCAACAGATATGGTATTTTGCAGTATCCACAATATGGTGTTAAGCCTCAGCATGTATGAAGCCAAAGCAAATATAACAATAACAAGTATTCCTTTAAAAAGAACCCAGGCGCGCGTTTCCTTAATCCAGAATATCATTTTATATATCAGATAGGCTACTATAAGGATATCAAGGACATCTCTTATACCTACTGTGGGCATGGATACACTGGCAAACCTGAAACTATCCCAAAGGTTTATTATATAATGATCCATTAGTCCTCACCCCTGTTATGCTTTTTTTCAGGCATTTTCATTTTAGGTACAGCCTTAACATAATAAATATAGTTCTTATCCTGAAATCTTACCCTCTCTGTATGCCTGTAGTCCGGTAAATCATCAAAAAGTCTTATAACAAAAGTTATTACAGCCGATAAGAATACAAAAAACGGCAGACCAACAACAGAAAATTTACTGCCGCCAATAATCACCGCCAAAAACATTGCAATAACAGTTACTACAGCCGAAACTATAATAGCAATTTCCTTTTCGTGGTCTATATGAGCACTGCTTACGGCCCAGGCCGTAACTACTGCTAAAACCATGGCGGCAGATGCATAAAACCCGCCTGATATAACTTTCATACCGTCGGCAAAAATATATGTATACATATTATAAAGTATATCCGGCATAGTAGATGTTGAAAACTCAGATGCCGGTGACATTTTAATAAACTCAGCCATAATAGGCGCTAACTGATTTGTAAACATGGCCGCAGCAACGGGAAATATAGCTTTTGCGCCAAAATACAATCCGCCTATAAACGCCGCAGAATACGGCACCTTTATTTTAAAGCATACCAGCATAGCTACAAACAATAAGCTTTCTTTAGGAAAAACTCTTCCATAAAATACATAAAGAAGGAAGAAAAATATTAAAGCTGCAACAGCAGTTTCAATGGATGCCGCTGCTATAAAAATAACGGCCGCTAAAGCTGCTACTGCCAAAAAAACAGCCGGTGACGAAACAGACGCAAATATACCGCCTAAGAGCACAATAATAAGCTTTTTTGTGCCTGATAAACTGCCTGCGGATAAGGAGCTCATAAAATAAAAAGTTATTATTCCGGCTAAAAATCTTGCCGCAATATTAATTTTATCTTCATGCAGCTTATAAATTTCTATCATCTTTTGACGCATCAGAAATAACTCGTCCATTATCCTTCCCCTTTACAGATATTTTTCTGCCTTTAAGTCCTCCCGATACATTAAGCCTTTTAAGCCTTTCTTCGTAAATATCGAGCCTTCTCTGGGCTTGTTCATACTCTCTTTTATATGTAAAAGAGCAGACTACAGTATATAAAATCAAAACAATTAAAAGCGCCGCACCAATTTCTATAATAGTGCTTTTATTAATCATTTCAAACACATCGGCATTTTTAACTATTAATTCATACAGATAATACATGCCGCATACTATAAAAAACCCAATGGCAACGCCTATACGCATACTAAGTCCGCGCAGATAAACATAATCACGTCTGTATTTAGATGTAATTTTTCTGTCTTTATCCCCATAATGCTTGTCGTAAACAGCAAGGCTTACCATAGTTTTAATTCTTTTAAGATCCTCCAAAAACAAAACCCTCCTTTTAAACAAGGTTTTAATCCGGATAAAAAGCTATTGCTTTTTTAGTATACCATAAAATGCTATACAGAAAACAGCAATAATATTAATTTTTTTATAAATTCATTTTTACAGTTCTATTTTATAATACTTCATTTTATTCCAAAGGGTTGAGCGGCTTATACCCAGCTCCTCTGCCGCTTTTTTTCTGGAAAGTCCGTTGTTTTTAAGAGCCGCTATAATTCTTTTTTTCTCCCATTGATGAGCTGTAGTATCCTCAGGCAGGTCATTATCCTCATACTTGGCAGATGTACTTTTGTGTTTATACCCCAGTTCTGCCTGCTGTGAAGATGTAAGGCCTCTGCTTATTTCTGTAAAAAGGGCGCTGGTATTAATGCGGCTGTTTTTCATCATAACCGTAATTCTCTCAAGTATATTCCTTAACTCACGTATATTTCCTCTCAGTTCATATTTTGAAAGCTCATCTATAATCTCATGCCACAGGGCTTCGTTTGCTTTAAAGCTTCTGTAGTCTATATCCTTTAAAAACTCAACAGCTATTTCTTCAATATCCTCTTTGCGCTTTCTTAAAGGCGGAATTTTAAGCTCCAAAACATCCAGCCTGTAGTATAAATCCTCTCTGAAGTTACCCTTTGCAACTTCTTTTTGCAAATCCCTGTTAGTAGCGGCTATAACCCGCACATCAACAGGTATAACCCTGTCGCTTCCTATTCGGCGTATTTCCTTTTCCTGTATAACCCTTAAAAGCTGAACCTGCATTTCAAGGGGCATTTCGCCTATCTCATCAAGGAATATGGTTCCCATATGTGCCATTTCAAAAACACCCATTTTGCCGCCTTTGCTCGCGCCGGTAAAAGAGCCTTCGTCATAGCCGAAAAACTCCGCCTCTAAAAGATTTTTAGGAATTGCCGCGCAGTTTACCGCAACAAACGGCCCGCCGCTTCTAAACCCTGCATTATGTATGCTTTGGGCAAAAAGCTCCTTGCCCGTTCCCGTTTCTCCCAGTATAAGCACTGTAGAATCCGAAAAAGCATAGCTTTTAGCCACATTTTTAGTTTCTGTAATAGCCATTGAAGAGCCTTTTATATCATCAAAGCCGTATTTGGCGAAAAATCCTTTTTTGTTTTTTGTAAGACTTAAACGGGCATTTTTCTCGTGCTCCTGCAAAACAGCCAAATCCTGGAATGTAGAAACAACACCTTTTTTCTTCCCGTCAATCTCAATTGGTATCCTGTGGGTAAGCACTGTGCCATAAGGCAGCTCAAATATATCACCTATGTCTCCGCCGTCTTTTTCCATAGCCTTAATCATTTTAGTGCCTTTTATTACATTATAAATGTGTTTTCCTTCCAAACGCTCGCTTTTGTCACGTTTAAGGAATTTATAAACCATATCATTTGCGGCAATTATTATGCCGTTTTCGTCTATAGCAAGTATTGCATCGTTTGTAAAGTTAAAAACGACCTTGTACTGCTCCAGCCTCAGTTCATTTTCTTTGTTCTTTTCTTCTTCCCGCTCTTTAACACCGGCTATTTCTTTGGCGCTGTCAAATGCCGTTAAAACGCTTTCGGCGCTTAAAGCAGATATTTTATACGCTGCTCCGCGGCGTCTTAAACTATAGGCAAATTCCTCCGGACCTATATATACCGCTTTTTTGTCAGCACTTTCAAAAAAAGTATTTCTGGCACTTTCATTGCATGAAATATTAAAGCTCTCTACATCCATATTCCATTTTTGTGCTAAAAATTCACAGTCCGCATACTCACCATTATATAATAGTATTACAGCCTTGCTATATTTGCTTTTATCAAAATCCGTTTTGTAAAAATCCACTGTGCTTTTGCTGACCATTAAAGCACAGATATCCCGACCGTATTCCACAATTCTGCTGTCCATGCCGTAAAAAAGGAAAACCGTTTTGCCCTGCTCCATTTTTTCCCTGCACAGCCTTGAAACATACTCCTCATCGCAAACAGAAACATCTGCCTTTAAGCCCGCCTTAGACAAAGCACCCTCTATCTGCTCTGCATTAAAGGCAGTAAAAGCAATAAAATTTATTTTATCTGAATAATCCAGTCTTAAATCCATGCTAACCCCCATAAATACATCTTAAACGACACAAAACACGGTAAAGCGGCCTAACCATCAGTCTGAAATTTCTATGTTTAAAATTAATTTATTGTTAATTTAATATCATTAAAAACAACACCTTGTTTCATTTATAAATCAATTTTACACCAGTATTGTATTATTTTAAATACCACACAAACAAAAATTTTTAAAAATTGTATATTTTAAACAGAATATTGCGTCTTTAAAACCAGATTGTTCCTATTAAAAAACCTTCTAATCTAAATTAATAATTGAAATATTTACCTCTTTGGATTATAATAATATAAACATATAGTTCAATTATGTTAAATTAAATTCAAAGGAGTGTTATAAATGAGCGTACAAACAGTTACTTTTGCCGGATATACAGTCGGCTATGGACAGGAAACATATGAAGAGCTCATACCTATCTGCTCAAGATATGGTAAAAACATCGTTGTAATAGGCGGAGAGAAAGCTCTCGCAGCTGCAAAACCATACATTACAGAGGCTGTAAAGGATTCAGACCTTGAAATTCTCGGTTTCGAGTGGTACGGCGGTGTTGCATCATACGAGAACGTAGACAGACTTAAAGCTCTTGATACAGTTAAAAATGCTGATATGATTTTTGCTGTAGGCGGCGGTAAAGCAATTGACTGCGCTAAGTGCACAGCAACACAGACAGGCAAACCATTCTTCACATTCCCTACAATTGCTGCTACATGTGCTTCTACAACAGCAATCGGCGTTATGTACTATCCAAACGGCGTACAGAAAGACGTATTTATCGCTCCAAGACCAGCTATACATAACTTCATCAACCTCGACATAATCGCTCAGGCTCCTCCAATATATCTTTGGGCTGGTATTGGTGATACACTTGCTAAATTTACAGAAGTACCTTTCTCAGCAAGAGGCCATGAGTCCGAGCTTGCTATGAAAGATGCTCTTCCTCTTTGCATGAGCAAAATGACAGGCGAGCCTCTTCTTCAGTACGGTAAAGAAGCTTACGACGGCGTTAAAGAAGGCAAAACATCATTTGCTCTTGAGCAGGTTGTTCTTGCAGTAGTAGTTACAAGCGGTATGGTATCTTACCTTATCGATTCTTATAAATACAACTCTAATATGGGTCACGCTATATTCTACGGCATGACAGTTCTTCCACAGATTGAGGAAAGACATCTCCATGGTGAAGTTGTATCCTACGGCGTACTCTGCATGCTTATGATGGACAAACAGATGGAACTTCTTGACAGAATTTATAAATTCATGAAGTCAATCGGCCTTCCTACAAAACTTGCTGATATGGAAGTTAAGCTTGAGGAAATGGGTCCAGCTCTTGACAGCGCAGTTACAAAATATGATATCGAGTGCTCACCTTACAAGATTACAAAAGAGCTTATGTATCAGGCAGTTGTTGACCTTGAGGAATACAACAAAACACACTGATATTAATACTATAATAAATTTCAGGCAGGGAATTTCCCTGCCTGTTTTTATATCCACTTTTAGCCGCAGGCTGAATTTATAGTAAAGAGGTGAGAATAAATGATTTATAAAGTAAATGATAAAGAACTTAAAGCATTAGACTTTATTTCTTTTGCCAATAAAATATGGAAAGGCAGTTATGACTTAAAAAAGACCCACGAGGCTTTATCTAAAACAATTAATATCACATGCTATAACAACGGCGTACTTGTAGGCTGTATTCGTATCCTTACTGACGGATACTTTTTCGGAACAATTACGGAGCTTCTTGTTCTTCCTGAATATCAGAAATGCGGCATAGGCAGTAAACTTTTGCATCTGGCTAAAGAAAACACACCTACTTTGCTGTATTTTGGCTCACAGCCTGAAGCCGAAAAGTTTTATGAAAAAAACGGCTGTAAAAGAAGCCTTCAGTCGTATATAATAGAAAAATAATATATAAATTTTAAATTTGCGCTGAGCCAAATAAGTTTTTATCATTAAGGAGAGCGATAACTATGAAACAGCTTAACCGTGTTTTAAACTGCATAATAGGCGGTTTATTAGGCACATTTTTAGGCAGGGGTATATGGCTTTTCTGGGACTACCGAATTAATCCTGAAATTTATGCCCTGTATTCAGCGCCTTGGTACTACGAACTTATATTTTATGGAATAACAGTTACCGCTTTATCTTGTATAATATTAACTGTAAAATATATATTACGAAAAAAACTTAAATAATACTTGCTTGAGAGCTATTTTAAGGGTTCTTTTTTAACATAAAAAAGCCATGGGGTTTTTAATCCCATGGCTATAATATTTTTTAGGTTTAATCTATGTTAATCCCTGCCGTACTTTAAATTATATATTTTTATATTATCTGATAATTTAAAGGTTTCTATACGGCTTGAGCCGAAGAAATTTTCATTTCTTATCTGGCTAAAAGCAGTACCATATTAAATTAAGCAAGGTAATTATTTAATTAAATTTAAGAATCTTTATCCGCCCCAACAAACATTTTCATATATATTCGGTTTACTGAATTATAATTAATCAACGCTTTGTAAATACCAAACGTACACTTAGCTCTTAACTACTTCTTCTGTAACAAAATTGTAAACCGTTTTAAATTATCCGGCAGATAATATTCTTTCAATAATAATATTCATTTACATGCTTATATTTTTATTTTATACGGTTGACTTTTAGTAGTGTTAAAATGTTCTATTCTTCGATACTTCCATATTCAGTTTTAATTTAATACCATTTAATACATATTAATTAAGCTTTAAATACAGATAATTTGAATTTCACTTCTTTAAGGTGATAAACAAATTATTTAATGGCTTTAACTTTTAAGCCAACCCTTAACTATATCCTAAGGGGGAATATATAATCTTAACTTCCGCCTGTAGATAAAAACTTTATTAATTTAATGTATTCAGGTATTACCGCAAGCAGTGTAGCTTTTTATATATATACTATATTTTAATTCACGCGGTTAGATTATTTGAATCTTATCTATACCGCCTGAAACCTGTTACTAAATTATTTGCACAGCCTTAAATAAAATTTAAAACCATACATTTTATTAGATTTAACTCAGGGATATAAACAGATTAAACTGTTACCTTACCGCCTCTCCTTATTGCTACAGCATTGCTGCGGATTTGTGTTTCAGTTATTGAGTATGGTTCTTCGCTCATTACCATAGCAGACATCCCCTTCCTAAGTTAGATTAAGGAAAAACAATGGCTCAACATTTTGTGGTATTATTAAATGTAAAGCTGATTAAATAAGCTTGGAATAAATAAACCGATATTAAATTAATTAATATCTTTAAATTTATAACTGCTTATTAATCTGTTTCCCTTTTGTGATTATTATTATATCACCGTATTTTCCAAAAGTAAAGACTTTTTATGAAATATTTTTTACCAAATTAAATATATTTCATTTGTATATTTTTACATACACTACTGTTTTAGTATGTTATAAACACATTCCTGCCCTTCAATTTTAATCAAAACCTGTTTTATTGTATAAAATGTGTAAAACAAATAATTAAAATTCAAATACAAATGTTGCTATTTCAATTAATGGGGTTATACCGTTTATAATAATTAATATTTTAAATGCAATATTAAGTATAAAATTTTAATATTGTAATGTATTGCATATTTATATTTTGTATTGTATAGTTATCAAACGGGATTTGTATCAATAGATTTTAACTTTTTACCGTCATTAGGAGGCAGGTAATTATGGATAACACTAAACTGATTAAAAGCAACGCCATTACTGAGGGCATTATCTGGAAACAGCTTCTTATATTCTTTTTCCCATTGCTTTTCGGAGCTTTTTTCCAGCAGATGTATAATATGGCCGATACCATTATAGTAGGACGGTATTTGGGCAAAGAAGCACTTTCCGCCGTAGGCGGCTCAACAGGAAAAATAATAGATGTTATAGTTTACTTC
Organism: uncultured Clostridia bacterium; assembly: GCA_944380455.1. Lineage (GTDB taxonomy): Bacteria > Bacillota > Clostridia > Lachnospirales > Anaerotignaceae > Neoanaerotignum_A. Next base: position 24,077 of record CALWHR010000055.1, on the reverse strand, counting down.
TCCATAGGTATAACAAGCGGTGCGTCAGTTATAATAGCCCAGTTTTACGGTGCTAAAAATTATATCCACACCCAGCGCTCTGTTCATACCGCAGTTACTTTTTCTGCTCTTTTCGGTCTTGCAGTTTGTATCTTAGGCTTTATACTTACACCAACCATATTAAGAGCCATAGCTACGCCGGATGATATAATAGACCTTTCCATTACTTATTTAAGAATTTACTTTTTAGGCATGGTTCCTAATATGCTTTACAATATGGGCGCTTCAGTACTGCGTGCTGTTGGCGATTCTAAAAGGCCGCTTATATTCCTTGTAATAACATGCTTTATAAACATAGGCCTTGACCTTTTCTTTGTTGTTGTATGTAATTTAGGCGTTGCCGGTGCGGCTCTTGCCACAATACTTTCACAACTTATAAGCGCCATAATGGCTATTGGCACACTGGCAATTTCAAAAGACTGCTACAGAATATACGTAAATCATCTTGGAATACGTCTTAACCTGCTTATTAGAATGTTAAGAGTCGGCCTTCCAGCCGGTATACAGTCGCTTATGTTTAATGTACCAAACATTCTTTTACAGTTCTACATAAACCTTCTTGGAACAGATACTGTAGCTGCATGGAGCACATACAGCAAAATAGAAACCATATTCTGGATGACAATATCATCTTTCAGTACCTCAATGACAACCTTCGCAGGGCAAAACTACGGTGCAGGACGCAAAGACCGTGTAATGAAAAGTGTTAAAGAATGTCTTTTACTTTCATTTGCTGCCACACTGCTTATAAGTTTCTGCCTGTATACATTCAGCAGCAATCTTTTAAGCCTTTTTATTACAGACCCAACAGTAATAGACATCGGCGTTGTTATAATGCACTATCTTCCGCCGTTTTTTGCATCATATGTTTGTATAGAAGTTCTTTCAGGTACACTGCGCGGAACAGGCAACTCATTTAAGCCTATGCTTTTAGCCGTCTCCGGCGTATGTATACCGCGTATGCTCTGGCTTGCCATAGCAGTGCCTAAAAGCCAAACATTGGAAACCATACTTTTTACATTTCCACTTTCATGGGTAATAACATCAACTCTTTTTATTATATATTTTCTTTACTATACAAAAAAACGCGGCTGGTGGAAAAAAGACCTTAAAAAGGCTCAGCAGGAAAATGCTGCACAGTTATAAACAAATATGCAAAAAGAGCTTGTTTTTCCAAGCTCTTTTTTACTGTTTAAAAATCAGCGCCTGCGACCTGTTTTGTCAAAATTCTTTCTCAGCTCTTTTTCTGTTATAAAAATCGGGATAATAAAAATAACCATCTCTGCAGCACTTAAAATACCGCAAACAGTTCCTATAGCATTTTCACCTTTTCCGGATGAAAATGCCATAATAAGAAATACAGCAATAAATGTTATTATACCTAATTTTATCCAAATTTAACCCATCACTCTGTGGGCAAAACGCCATGTATCAATATTTTTTACAGACATAGGTGTTCTGTATCCAAAAAACATATTAATATTTTTAGGCGGTTTATGTAAGAACAAAGCGCCCAATACAATCATAATTACAGGCATAATCAAAACCATAACAAGCATGTATGCCCAATAAAACATATAACCACTCCCGGCTTCAAGCTTTATATATTTATTATATCCAGCAAAAAGCGGATTAAAACAGGCGGTCTAATAAGACCGCCTTTAATTAATTCTGCTGATTATCTTTTATCGTATATAATAAGAGCTACTATAACAAGCTCCTCGTCTGTATTATTTAAAAGTCCATGACCTTCGCCAGGAGCACAGTATGTAACATCTCCGGCAGAAACCTCAACCTCTGTTCCGTTGTCGTTGTAAATACCGCGGCCTTTAAGTATTACATAAGTCTCGCTTTCACCCTCATGAACATGGTAACCCATTGATGAGTTTGGAGGGAATGTAACAAAATTGAAAAGTCTGCCAGCATTGATAAATTCATCGCCTTCAAGTATAAGGTCGGCAAAAATGCTGTTTAATCCGCCTTTTGCGTTTTTCATTTCCACTTTGTTTAATGAGCCTGCTTTTTTAATCATGTCTTTAACCTCCCAGTTATTTATGATATGGTTCATTGCAGATTATTCTTTCTGCCCTGTATATCTGTTCAAGAAGCATTACCCTTGCCATTTGGTGTGGGAAAGTCATTCTTGAAAAACTCAAATGATACTGCGCCTTTTGTATAACTTCGGCGCTGAGGCCTAATGAGCCGCCTATAACAAAAGTCATATCGTTTATACCGTTTACCATTTTGCTTTTAATAAAGTCCGCCAACTCCTCGGAGCTAAGGCTTTTGCCTCCGATTTCAAGAGTTATAACAAAGCTTCCTGAAGGAATACTTTTAAGTATTCTTTCGCCTTCTTTTTCCATTACCTGTATTTTCTGGGCATTGCTTAAATTTTCAGGGGCTTTTTCGTCGCTTAACTCAGTTATTTTTATTTTGGCGTATTTTCCAAGGCGCTTAACATATTCGTTTACAGCATCGGTCCAGTATTTTTCTTTCAGCCGTCCGACACATACAATATTAATATTCATATTACAGTCCTCAGTTAAAGTCCAAAAACAACCGCCTGGCTTGGGCAGTGTCTTTGAGCCAGTTTAATATCGACATCTTTCCCAGGACATATGCCGCTTTTTTCAAGTATATCCGTTACTGTACTGTAGGCTAAATCAGGAGTATTGTTTTCCGCACTCAAATGCCCCAGAAATATATTTTTCATTCTGCCGGAAAACACCTCGCCTATAAGACTTCCTGCACTGTTGTTTGCCATATGGCCGTAAAGACCAAGTATTCTCTGTTTAAGGCTGTAGGGATAAGGACCTCGTTTAAGCATTTCTATATCGTGATTTGCCTCAAGCAAAAGCACGTCACTGTCGGCAACTGCTTCTTTTACTATGTCATCTACATGACCTATATCCGTTGCTACAGTCATTTTAAAGCCCTGTGAAAAAACACTGTATCCTACCGGCTCAGATGCATCATGGGGTATGGCAAAAGGCATAAGCACCATGTCATTAAGCTGTGTTTTTTCGCCGCTGTATATAATATTTCTGTTTCTTCTGTCTATATCACCTATAAGGCTCTGCATAGCTCCCCATGTTCCCTCTGTGGCGTAAATAGGTATATCAAACCTTCTGGAAAGTATACCTGCGGCTTTTATATGGTCAGTATGCTCGTGGGTTATAAATATAGCATCCAGCTTTGCACAATCTTCACCTATGCTTTTAAGACAGTCCTGTATTTTTTTACCGCTTACGCCGGCATCAATAAGTATATTTGTGCCTTCGCTTTTAATAAATATACTGTTGCCGCTGCTTCCGCTTACAAGGGGGCAGAATTTAGTCATTTAATATACCTCCATATCAAACAGAGACTCTGCGTATATCGGCACCTAAAGCCAAAAACTTGTTTTCAACTTCCTCATAGCCTCTGTCGATATATTTTACCTCGCCTATAACAGTTTCGCCACGTGCGTTTAAAGCCGCTATAATCATAGCAGCACCTGCTCTTAAATCGGTAGCTTCAACAGTAGCACCGGAAAGCTCCTTAACGCCTTCAATAATAGCAACTCGTCCTTCAACTGTTATTTTAGCTCCAAGCTTTTTAAGCTCGTCTATATACTGATACCGCTTTTCCCATACATTTTCCGTTATCATGCTTGTGCCTTCGCATACGCTTAAAAGCGCCGCCATCTGCGGCTGCAAATCAGTAGGGAATCCCGGGTAAGCCATTGTACGTATGCTTGTAGCTTTAAAATCCGCTTCTGTAGCATCTACGGTTATGTAATCGTCGCCTTCTTCTATACCTATTCCTATTTCTATCAGCTTGGCGCTTAATGAATCCATGTGTGTTGGAATAATGTTCTGAACCTTAACACGGCCCTTTGTAATAGCCGCCGCTATCATGTACGTACCGGCCTCAATCTGGTCAGGTATAATGGTATACTCTGCACCATGAAGATGCTCTACGCCTATAATTTTTATTACATCTGTACCGGCACCCTTTATTTTAGCCCCCATCATATTAAGGAAGTTGGCCACATCAACAATATGCGGTTCTTTGGCCGCATTTTCTATTGTTGTAGTGCCCTCTGCCATTGTAGCAGCGAGCATAATATTAATTGTTGCACCAACACTTACAGTGTCCATGTAAATGCTTGCACCTTTAAGCTTTTCGGCTTTAACACATACAATCTCGCCGTTTACCTCAACCTGCGCGCCTAATGCTCTGAATCCCTTTAAATGCAAATCAATAGGTCTTGTACCGAAATTGCATCCTCCAGGCATTGCAACTTCGGCTTTTTTAAACCTGGCCAAAAGTGCACCTAAAAGATAATAAGAGGCACGCATTTTACGCACTTCATCAAATGTAACCTTTGTGCAAATATCATTAATGCTGTCTATTTTAAGTGTGTGCTTGTCTTGGTACTGGCATTTAATGCCTATTTTGTTCAATGTTGTATAAAGGCATCTGACATCCTCAATATAAGGAAGGTTATCAATAACACATATGCCGTCTGCCATTATAGCCGCCGGTATAACGGCAACAGCGGCATTTTTAGCACCGCTAATTACTACGCTGCCCGAAAGTTTTTTCTTTCCCTTTACTACGAGCCTGTCCATATTTTTATTCAAACCTCTCCAAAATGCAAATATAATATCAAAACGGCTATGCCGTATAGTTTACATAGTTAGTATAATTATAACACGTTATGCCATTTGTGAAAAGCATTTTTAACAATGCTGAAACCGGACATAATGAACAATCATAACCTGTAAATGCAATTTTTTCAATACCCAAATATATCTAAATTTCTGTATAAAAAACAGGGGTTTTTCAACCCCTTTTTATTTTTAATTACTTATTCAATACTCAAATCAGACTCCAAAGAGATGTTTTTTATCTCTGTCACAGTATTTGTGTATGCGTTTATGGTAAAAGGCTTATCAAAGCCTGAAACAAATACCCTGTAGCAAGGCACGAGTTTTAATGTGTTTATCTGTGATATGTCGCTTTGCTCCTGTAGTCCGTATCCAAGCTCTATTTTTTCTATATATGCCCCTGTAGGCATTTCCTGTTCACTGTTTTTTATGGCATAAAGAACGGTAAGCAGTGCTTCATCACAGGAACAAATCTGACGCTTTTCTCCGGTATATCCCTCAACATTATAAAATTCAGCCCTCATAAACACAATTCCCTTATGGGTAATATACACCTCTCTTGAACTGCAAAATATACTGTTTTTGCCGTAAAGCTCATTAAATTCCACCTTATATCCGTCCTGATACTCGGATATCTTTTCAAGATTAATATTGTTTTTTGTGTCAAAATCCGGATTATCAATAAAATCTTCGGCATACTCAGCCGCGTCTTTTTTATTAAAATTTTGAATATTTCCCGTTCCCTCAGGACAGTCAAAAAACAGTATATTTTCTGCTAAAGTAACCGTTTTGCTCTCGCTTTTAAATACAGTCTTATCAAATTCAATTGTAATTTTAATTTCCTCGTCCTGCTGAAAAAACGCATTTCTTATTTTGTCGTTATCAAAAGACGGTGTTGTAACAGCAAGCTGACGCATGGGACTGAAATTTTTTATAAGGTCAGTATACACTCCAATATTATTATTGCTTAAAAGCTGATAAACGGCGCGCTCCTGGTCACTTGTTAAAGTGTATTTCCGGCTTGCCTTATAATTAAGTGCAAGAAGTCCTATATTAATTATTATAAGTATATATATAAATATGCTCTTAACTTTGTTCCAATCCATAGCCAACCTCCGCAGACACTATTTAATTCTCAGGCTTCCGTCCTCGGCATTTATAATATAGACCGTAGTGTCGATGTTAACAAACCAGCAAATATGACTTTTATCAGTTTCTTCTTCGTCAGACTGGTCATTTACGTAATAACCGAATATAATTTCATCAATCTGGTTATTGTCCCCGCCCTTTAAAACCATTGAATAGTTAACTGCAGTAAGAAAGTCTGTATAAGCATTTTCCTTAAAAGCAGTATCCTGAGAGAAGTTGGAGTTGTATTTTTTAAACTTCCGCACATTATTTCCAGAAACAAGAACTTCCATGGCATGGTCTATCCCATATTGGCTTTTAATATCCCCGTCTAAAATCACCGGCAAATCGGAAACACAGTAATCAAAACAGAATAAAGCTCCTTCGCCTGTTATACGTATATCCGATAAATAGTAATCTGTTTTTATTGAAGTATCCTTTTTAAGGAACTCCTTGCATATATAATATGCTGATGAAAGGCTCTGCTGCTGCTCTAAATTTTCAGCACTGTAATTAAAATACTCCAGTACACCGTATGGATAGCATTTAACAACATTAGTGCTGTCGGCAACAGTATAAACTCCTGAAGGCTCAAAAGATACAGTTTTATTGCTGTAAGAGCTGAAGTACTGCTCTGTAACATCTTCTATATAATCTTTAGTTACATTTTCGGTTAAGTCAATACACGGTGTTTCCTTAATACTATAAAAATTGGCTTTTTCAGATGAAAACTGCGGCACAAATATGTTTGTTTTGAATATATTAAACCCGCTTGCAGCAGTTGATATACAGCTAATACCATTTGTGCCGGAACTTAAAATATTGTCTATCTCATTTGAAAGCTCCGAAGATATGTCTGAGGTATAAACTACAGCCGCTCCGCCGTTTGATGACTCATCAATAAAATATACCTTGCTGCTGTTATTTTCGCTGTCAGCAGGTAAAACAGCAATACTTGTAAACCCGCTCATGCTCTTAGGCACTTTACTTTCTGAAATACCTATTCCGGTAAAATATTCATTAAACGGAACGGTAATCCCAAACTCATAAACGGCGCACTTTAAACCAAGACATTCCTGCCATAAAAAGTCAGGTAATTCCTCGTATTCAGATTGTGAAACAGCTTTTTGTATAATACCGCTTATAATACTGTCTATCTTTTCATCTGTGCCGTATAAAAGTTTAAATGAATTGTTTCCGCTGCCTACAGCCATGTTCTTAGGCTCAATGGACTCAACAGGCCCTTTAGTGATGCTTTTTGCAAACGGCTGTTCAAACAAATAATAAAAAAAGTTATGGCTTGAATTACCATCAAGCCATAACATACCTGTTTGAATAACAGCGCAGACAAAAAGCACTGCAACAAAGATATTTTTAAGCATACTGTTTTTTTTGCCTGCCATATTTAATCACCATATACTTTATTTTTCGTTAATTACGGAAGATATACACCTTTTTCCAGAGCTTTTTTAACAGCTTCTGTTTTACGGTTTACTGTAATTTCGGCTTTGCTTTCTTCCGAATCACCGGAAGAAACAACAATAAAATTTTCACCAAGACTTAAATCAACTATCTGGGAGAATATGCCCGAAACACCAACTGTAAGAGCGTAGTCGTTTGTCAATGTCATATCCTCTGCATTAACTGAGTAAACTTCTATTTTAATCTCAGTATCTTTTTCCGCTGTTCCAGAAATAGTTTTAGAGTCATCGAAAGTAGATACTGAATCTTTGCTGAAATCAAGTCCGCTTGTAATCTCAAAAGCATCTGTATCGGCTTCCTTTGCATAGGCAGCCGGACAAGCTAATAAAGCGGAAAAACAAAGCATAAAAACAAACAGGATTTTTTTCACTGCCATGCACCTCCAAATCAAATTTGCCGCCAACAGCCCAAGTCTTTAATACCCCAGACCCGGAAAATAATATATAAATATATATTATCAGTTACAAATGGTATTATACACTATATATATTACATTTCTGTTACATGGCAGTTACTTTTAAATTACAGTATATGCCACTAATGTATTTTTTGCCTTTTACAGGCCATAAATGGCGTTTAATCATATTTTTTTAATATTTTCGCTGCTTTTTTCCGGATTTTTAAGAAAGCTCAGTGTCATTTTTGTTCCTCTTAATATTTCACTTTCAACACTTATACTTCCTCCATGACGCTCCATAATCTCTTTTGCAATAGCAAGACCAAGACCTGTTCCGCCCATAGCACGGCTTCTGGCTTTGTCAACTCTGTAAAATCTTTCAAATATTCTTGGCAAATCGTTTTTGGATATACCAATACCGTTATCCTCAACCATAATATTAACCCTGTCTTTTTCTTCCTCAGCCCATATCTTAACTGTGCTGCCTTCAGGACTGTATTTAATGGCATTTGTAATTACGTTGTTAATAACCTGTGTTATTCTGCCTCTGTCAGCAGATATAAACACATCTCTTCCTAACGGAGCAAATATTAAATTCTGCTTTTTATTTTCGGCAAGAATACGGCTGGCTTTTACATTTTCAGCTATAAAGCTGTCAACATTTATTCTGCTTAAACTAAGCTCAATCTGGTTATTGTCAAAGCGGGAAAGCTGCAAAAGGTCACGCACAAGAAACGACATTCTGTCAGCTTCATTGTTTATAATTCCCAAAAACTCTTCCGCTGTTTCTCTGTCATCAAGAGCGCCGTCAAGAAGTGTTTCTGCATAGCTTTTAACAGTTGTAAGCGGTGTTCTAAGCTCGTGGGATACATTAGCCACAAACTCCTTGCGCATATCATCAAGGCGCTTCATTTCAGTATTATCCTGAAGAACCACGACAACCCCGGCAAATATGTCTTTCTCGCTTAAATACGGCGAAAAAGTGGCGTTAATGTATTTTTCGCCTACCCAGAAATTAATCTTCTTTGTTGTTTTTGAATCCACCATATCAATATATACGCCGCTTGTAATATCATAATGATTTATAAAGCTCTGCATGTCATTTTCAAGCTTGTCAACGCCTAAAAGCTCCATAGCGGCACTGTTAAAATGCGTCAGCACTCCGGATTTGTCAAATGAAATTACACCGTCTGTCATATTATGAAGTATTATTTCCAGCTTATTTTTCTCTTTGCCCATTTCGCTTAACGTATTGCTCAGCTCCATAGCCATAAAATTAAAGCTTTCGGAAAGCTGGCCTATTTCATCATCGGAATTAACCCTTACTGTTTGGTCGAGCTTGCCTTTTGCCAGCTCTTTGGCTTTGTTAGTAAGAGTAAGTATCGGCCCGGTAATGGTATTTGCGAAAAAATATCCCATAATTCCTGCCATAACAAAGGCAATAGCAACAGAAAACACAAGAGTGCGCCTTGTCTGGTCTATGCTTTGATATATGCTTGAGGCGTCCATGCGTGTAAAAATAACGTACTTAACAACACCGCTTATAAGCACCGGCTCAGCGTATTCGATATAAATATCTCCGTTTTCAGTAACGGCGCTTTTTTTGGAAAAAGCCGGATTTCCCGAAAGGGCGCTTATAATTACCGAGTTTTTATACTCCTGCTGAGAACTCTTCCCACCGGCTGTAGAAGCCAGAGTTTTTCCTTCTGTGTTAATAATATTACCCTGAAGCTGATTCGAGGAAGAGCCGTTTTGGGTAAACTGTATAAGCCCATCCTGAAATCCAGATTCCTCGCATGTTAGAACAACCTGCTCCTTTATTTTTTCGCTGTAAAGACGCATTTGTTCTTCAGCCCGTTTAAGCTCTATATCCTGTAAGCTTATAAGTATAAAGCTTCCGCATACAATCATTACAATCATAACAAGGCCAAGATACATTGCTATAAGCTTGGCCTTAATGCTTTTCATCATATATCATAACCCCCGGCTAAGCCCCGAAATAGTACCCTACACCGCGCTTTGTAAGTATATAAACAGGTTTTCCCGGATCGTCTTCGATTTTTTCTCTTAACCGCCTTACGGTAACGTCTACTGTACGCACATCGCCGAAATATTCATAACCCCAGACTTTTTCCAAAAGAGTTTCTCTTGAAAACACCTGCGTTTTCTGCGAGGCCAGAAATTTTAAAAGCTCATATTCCCTTAATGTAAGGTCTATAGTTTTGCCGTTTTTCTTCACCTCAAAAAGCTTCATATTAATAGTTAAACCGCCAAATGACAAATCGTCCTTGCTTTTGGCTTTATCCCCCGTATCCTCGTCACTAACAGCGCGCCTTCTTAAATTAGCTTTTACTCTTGCCATAAGCTCTCTTGTGCCAAAAGGCTTTGTAACATAATCGTCCGCCCCAAGCTCCAAACCCAGAACCTTATCCACTTCCTCGGCTCTGGCAGTAAGCATAATAATAGGCGTGTCGTATTTTTCACGTATTTTGCGGCATGCGGCATAACCGTCAAGCTTTGGCATCATTAAATCCAGAAGTATTAAATCCGGCTCAAATTCTTCGTTAAGCCTGATAGCCTCCTCGCCGTCACCTGCTGTAATTACATCGTAGCCTTCTTTTTTTAAATTGTATTTTATAATATCAACAATATTTTTTTCATCATCAACAACAAGTATTTTGCTGCCCATATAAAAACACCTCCGCTGTTAAGGGTTATACTCAACTGTTAAAAACGGCACCTGTTTTTTTACTTTAACTTCCTGTCCTATTTTAATTGTGTCGCTTGTCATTGAATTTAAGCTTTTAAGAGCGTCTATAGTCATTCCAAATTTGTTGGCAACAGACCAAACGCTGTCACCCTGAACAATAGTATATACATCATCCTGCTCTGTTGTGTATGTCAGTTTTTTATACGCTTCTTCAAAAGTCAGTATTTCCGAAGAATCCACAAAATCAGTCACAGTATTTACGTCCTGCTCAAAAGTGCATTTTGTAACATCGGCATTTTCAGGCGCAAATTTACCTTTAATGCTTTCCAAAAGGTTGTCAGCTTCGTTTTTAGTTTCCAAAACAACAGCCTTTTTATTGTCAATCATAATAATACCAGCTTCAACCTCATAAGCAGCCGCTTCTTTTACTTTTGTAACAGCATACTCCACCGTAACCTTATCTTTAGATGAAGCATGAACTGGTTCAAGAGTAATTTCATCTTTAATCCGCACATTAGTATTAAGGTCTTTGCTTAACGACGCTGCAGCAGTATTTAAAATATCTTCCGATGTCAGTTTTGATTTATCAATAACGCATACAACATTTTGGCCTACCTTTACATTATACGCGTTTTTGCCAAAGAATACCTGAAAAATAACGAATATAATTACCGCCAGTATAATACATAAGGCTAAAACAGCCTTAGTCTTTTTTTCTCTCTGTTTTTTTTCTCTGGCAGCTCTGCGGTTTTCGGCGCCGTAGGTTCTTGCTTTATGCTTATCCAACGGTTTTTTTCTTATACTCACACCCCGCGCCTCCTTTTTAAAAGCCATAATCACTTTTTAAGTGATTCCAATATTACCTGTGTCTGATGCTCTATATGTTCAGCCATTACTTTTTCGCCCATTTCTTCGTTGTGCTTTTCAACTGCCTCAATAATGTTTCTGTGATGATTTATAACGGCTGTTTTTGTTTCATATACTTTAAGATACGCCATTCTGTAGCGGTATACCTGAGCCTGTATATTGCTTATTATAGCCACAAGCTTTAAATTTCCCGCAGCGCGGAATAAAACATCATGGAACTTTTCATCAGATGTGGCTACACCCTCATAGTCTTCATTTTCAAATGCCTTTTCAAATTCCGCATTGTATGCCTTCAGCTCTTTAAGGCTCTCCTCGTCCATTTTCTGGCAGGCGTGGCGTATGCTTACAACCTCAAGAGCCTTTCTTATTTCAAGTATGTTTTTAATATCCTCAGCACTTATATCCAGCACCTGTGCTCCTCTGCGTGGTATAAGCTCAACCAGATTTTCCTGCTCCAGCATTCTTAAAGCTTCCCTTACAGGTGTACGGCTGACTCCAAGCTTATCGGCTAAATGATTTTCCAAAAGCCTTTCACCTGGTTTAAGCTGGCCTTTTAATATAGCATCCCTAAGATTATTAAAAACAACCTCTCTTAATGGAAGATACTCATTAGCATTTACTTCAAACTTATATTCCATACAAAACTCCTCCTTAATCCCTCGGATTAACCGTTTGAGTTGAATAAACCTCTGTTATGCCAAACTCCTGCTTTATTCTTTCGCACACCTGCCGCGCATCGTTTTCATTTTCAAACAGGCCGAAAACCGACGGTCCGCTTCCGCTCATGGCACTTGCCAAAGCTCCATTTTTAACCATAAACTCCTTAATACGGCATATTACAGGGTATTTAACGGCTGTAACAGTTTCAAGCACATTAAGCACTTTTTCTGATACAGCCTTTTTATCGGATAATTCAATAGCCTTAATCATGGCTTTTGTATCTGGCCTTAATGATATTTCATCAATTTTAAGAGCTTTATAAACTTCTCCGGTAGATACATCAATATCCGGCTTGGCTATAACTACGTAAAAATCAGGACAATCTTTGATGTAAAGCAGTTTATCACCCAGGCCGAATGCAAAAGCAGTGCCGTTTTTAAGACAAAATGGAACATCCTTGCCTATAGACGAAGCAAAATCTAAAAAATTCTCTATCGGCTCTGAAGGCATAAACATATCCCGCATGGCCTTAATAACAGCCGCTGCATCTGCGCTTCCTCCCGCAAGGCCCGCGGCAACAGGTATATGCTTTTCTATTCTAATATCAACACCATTTTTAAGTCCGTATTTTTGCATTAACCCGTCAGCGGCTTTATAAGCGGTATTTTCAATTCCCAAAGGTACCTTTGAGCTGTTTGAAAACATGCGCACAGAACCCGAATTATTTTTTTCAACCTCTACATAATCACACAAACCTACCGACTGCATAATCATTTCCAGCTCATGATATCCGTTTTCGAGCCTTCTTAAAACATCAAGAGTTAAATTAATTTTGGCATAAGCCTTAATTAAAACCTTATCCATGTACAATTCACCATAATATAAAATCATTTATACAGTATACAGTTTTATTATATCCAAACCGCACAAATAAAGCAACAACAATACAGTTTTTGCGGCATATTGGTATAATTTGCCCTAAGATACACAGGTTTTTAAAAAATATTACACAAAAAATAAAACGGCACAGATTTCAGTCTTTTTACTCAATCCTGTGCCGCTGTATTTAATAAAAGCTGTGTATTAAAAACTTATGCTTACTTCTTTGGTGTCAAAATCACTGCCCCAGTTTTTGGAATTAAAAATGCGAAGCTTAAAATCAGCCTTCTTTATCTGTTCAGCACCTGTAATACCTATATCCTTTAAGCTCCACTGCGGCAGATAAATGCCGTCAATGGCCTTTTTTCCGTTTACCACATCACAGGAGAATATAGGCTCAAACATTATATCGTTTAATGAAAAATCCTGTACCTGGAAAGTATAGTCATTTTGTGAATTGTTCTCAATAATCAGATTTATGTTTATTTCTCCGTAATCATTAACACTTAAACCGGTATAAGTTACCTTTAAATCATTGCTGTCATATATAACCTCTTCAGCCTGAGTGTTTGTAAATGTATTTGAAGAGCCGATATAAACAGTGTTTGTCTGTGCATCCCAGTTTACTTCTTTACCCAAAGCCTCGCTTATAGCCCTTACAGGAAGATAAGTAGTGCCGTTATAAATAAAAGGCTCTGTATCTGTTGATACTGTATTTCCGTCAGCAACAATTTTAATATCGTTATATACAGCGTCTATTTTTTCAGTACCCGTTTTGGCAAAGGCATTAACACAATTAGCACCTATAGATAAAGAAAGAACGGATAAAATAAAAAGCTTTTTTTTCATCGCTCTAACCCTCCTTTTATACTTAATACTTAGTTTTAAAATCATATCCTGATACAATAATTTTACCATATACATTGTTTTTTTCAATGAAATAAATTATTAATGACTAAAAATTAATAAAAAGACCCTGCTTTTAAATCAACAGGGTCTTTTGCAGTATAGATTTTATTATCCGTTTGCTAACTCATCAAGCATATCCTTTGGATTCTGCGCCGCCTTAACCTTTGTAAATACCTTCTCTACAATTCCGTTTTCATCAATAATATACGTAGTTCTTACTGTACCCATACTTACTTTGCCGTAAAGCTTTTTCTCCTGCCAAACGCCGTAGGATTCCATAACAGTATGCTCCGGGTCAGAAAGAAGCAGAAACGGCAGGGAATATTTTTCCTCAAATTTTTTATGGCTTTTAACGGTATCTTTGCTGATGCCTATTATAACAGCTCCTTTTTGGGAAAACTCATTAAAAAGCTCCGCAAAGCCTTTAGCCTGAGCCGAACAACCAGGAGTCATGTCCTTAGGGTAAAAATACAGCACAACTTTTTTACCCAAAAAATCAGAAAGCCTAACCTCATTGTCATTTTGGTCTTTTAAAGTAAAATCAACTGCCTTTTGTCCTGTTTCAAGCACAGAAAATACCTCCTTAAATAAATATCTCGTCCTCTTTAGGCATACTTAATTTTTCAGAAAACATCTTGGCAAAATCAACATATTCCTTTGTCTCCATAACTTTGGCACCAAAAGGACAAATTCTAATACATCTGAAACACGAAATACATTTTTCACTGTCTATAGTCTTAAAATCTTCATGTGATATTGCATTCTGCGGACAGTTTTTAACACATAACCCGCACATTTTACATTTACTGTTGGTCTGAGGATAGAAACTTCCGCCGTTTCCGCCGTCTTTATACGGAAAATTGCCTTTTACATCAGGTATCGTAAAAATACCTTTTTCTATTTTGTTCAAAACTTCTTTGGATAATGTACGGCAGATTTCCAAATCGTTGTTGTCAGGCCTTTGTGTCTGTATCTGGCCATAAGTATGCCTTCCTACAACAGCACCAAATCCAAGGGGTATAAATTCCCTGTCAATAAGTATGTTTTTCATCTCAAGAAGAGCGTCATCGTAGTCTCTGTTGCCATAAGTAACAATACCTATACATTTAGCCAAATTACCGTTTAATCTGGTAAGCTTTTCAGCAAAACCCTTATACAGCCTTCCTCCATAAACCGGCGCAGAAAAAACTATAAAATCGTTTATATCAAAGCTCATGCCGTCAGGTAAAGAATCTGCCTTTGTCAAATCTATTTCTTCAATATTACGCCCTATAACGCCTGCGGCAGACAGGGCACATTTCTTGCTGTTTCCCGTAGGAGAAAAGTATACAGCAGTAGCATTGTTCAGCCTCAATGGAATCTTCCTCCTTTTTAGCAAAATTTGTTTTATACCTTCGATAATACTACATTTATTTGTATAATGGAATTTTATTTTACAAATTTTATTAAATTTTTTTAAAATTATTCATAAACCGTCAAAGAATAAATATAACAAAGCTAAAGATTATAATAAGATATGGCAGAAATATTAAAAAGCTATATAATTAAATTACCTAAATTAAAAATTTATATTGCAATTAGATTAAAATATGCTATAATACTTTAAACTGTAACACTTTAAAGTGAAATTGAACTCTGTTTAAAATTATGAAAAGAGGTAATATATATGGAAATGGAATTTAAAAGAAAACTTCCTATACCGGCAGAAATTAAAGAAATGATACCTGTTGACGAAAAGGTTCATGAGATAAAAAAACAGCGTGACGAAGAAATAAAAAGTGTATTTGCTGGAAAAAGTGATAAATTAATACTTGTTATCGGACCTTGCTCCGCTGACAGAGAAGAACCTGTTATAGACTATATACACCGTTTAGCCGATGTAAATGATAAAGTTAAAGACAAGCTTATACTTATACCGCGTATTTACACCAACAAACCAAGAACTACAGGCAAAGGCTATAAAGGCATGGCTCTCCAGCCAGACCCTGAAAAGAAGCCAGATATGCTGGAAGGCCTTATTTCAATACGAAAACTTCATAAAAGAGCTGTTGAGGAAACCGGCCTTACTACTGCCGATGAAATGCTTTACCCTGAAAATCACCGCTACCTTTCAGACCTGCTTTCGTATGTCGCAGTAGGTGCACGTTCTGCCGAAGACCAGCAGCACAGGCTTACCGCCAGCGGAATAGGCATACCATGCGGAATGAAAAATCCTACCAGCGGCGACCTTTCTGTAATGCTTAACTCCATAGAAGCGGCGCAGTGCTCCCATACATTCCTCTACCGCGGCTGGGAAGTAACAACAAAGGGCAACGAATTTACTCACGCCGTACTGCGGGGCGCTGTTGACAGACACGGCCAGAACATACCTAACTACCATTACGAAGATTTGGTTCGGCTTTTTGATATGTATTCTGAAAGGAATCTGGAAAATCCTGCTGTAATTGTAGATACCAACCACGCTAATTCATCTAAAAAATATATAGAGCAAATAAGAATCGCAAAAGAAGTACTTCACAGCTGTAAATATTCAGATGACGTAAAAAAAATGGTTAAAGGCTTTATGATTGAAAGCTATATTGAAGACGGCTGTCAGAAAATAGGCGAAGGCGTATACGGCAAATCAATTACCGACCCATGCCTGGGCTGGGAAAAAACCGAAAGGCTTATACTTGATATAGCCGATATGGCCTAACAATTAAAAACAAATTAAATATAACAGCTTGGTTGACAAAGGTACGAAATCATACTATACTCAATAGTACGAATTCGTACCTTTTTCGTTTGTGAGGTGATTAATTATGAAAAAATCCGTTAAAGAACAGATTGAAATTTTAAACTCAGCCATGAGCAGAGTTATGAATGTTTACGAAAACTTGGCCAAAAAATACGGCTTAAACTATAACTCACTTATGGTTCTTTATACCATGTATGAGCTTGATATATGTACTCAAAAGGCCATAAGCCAAAGATGGCTTATACCTAAACAGACGGTTCATTCCATATTAAAAGAGTTTGAAAAAAAAGGGTATATATATCTTGAACCGTACGAAAGCGATAAACGCGAAAAAGTCATTAATCTTACACCGGAAGGCAGAATTTTTGCTGACTCCATACTTGAAAAAGTGAATTATATAGAAGAAAAAACAATGTATAATATTGGAGAGAAAACGCGCAGAGAACTTGTTGAAAACACAATGACCCACTGTGTGGAGTTTGAGCGTATATTCACGGAGGAGATGCTAAATGACTAACGCTTTGGCAAAAAATTATAACATAGGCTCTCTTATTGTTTTTGCTCTTCCAAACATGATAATGATGCTTTTTCTGTCAATGTATACAATAGTTGACGGAATGTTTATTTCACGTTTTGTGGGAACCAACGCTCTTTCGGCCACAAACATGGTTTATCCAGCCATATCTGCGCAAATGGCTGTATCAATTATGATAGCTTCCGGCGGAAGTGCCATAATAGCCACACGCCTTGGAGAAGGCAGGCAGAACGAGGCAAAGTCCGCCTTGTCCCTTCTGGTAGCATCTGAAATTGTTCTGGGTATTCTTACAGCATTGTTTGGATATGTATTTATAGACCAAATTGTAACATTTTTAGGCGCAAGCAGCACACAAAAGGAAATGTGTATTGAATATATGGCAATACTATTTTTGTTTGCTCCGGCATTTTATCTGCAAACAGCATTTCAGGTGTTTTTTGTAACAGCCGGACGCCCGGGATTAGGTCTTGGCGTAACGGCCGCAGCAGGCATATCTAATATAGTTCTTGACTATCTGTTTATGAGCCCTTTTAATATGGGCATAGCCGGGGCAGCCATAGCCACAGGAATAGGCTACAGTGTTGTAGCAGTATGGGGCTTAGTGTTTTTCGCTGTAGGAAAAAATAATCCCATTAGGTTTTCAAAGCCAAAACTTGATATTTGTGTACTTATTAAGTCTTTTTCAAATGGTTCTTCAGAAATGGTTACAAATCTTTCAAACTCTGTTACAACATTTCTTTTTAACTACAGCTTTTTAAAATACTACGGAGAAGACGGTGTAGCCTCAATAACAATAGTGCTGTACTTTCAGTTTATACTAACGGCAATATTTTTCGGCTACTCAAACGGAATAGCACCTGTTATAAGCTATAAATACGGCAGCGGAGATAAGCCTCAGCTTAAAACCATATTTAAAAGCAGCATATTGTTTGTAGTATTAGGCTCTTTTGTAACCTTTGTGCTTTCAAGGCTTTCAATAAGCTTGGTTCTTGATATTTTTACAGGCCACGGAGCAAGCAGTGTTAAGAATGTTACATTAGACGGCTTTGGCATATACTCCTTCAGCTTTTTGCTTATGGGTACAAGTATATTTGCTTCGTCAATGTTTACTGCCTTTTCAGATGGGTTTGTATCGGCTGTTATATCATTTGCCCGCACATTTTTGTTTTTAACAGGTACAATAATCATACTGCCGTATTTTTTGGACTCCGCCGGTCTTTGGCTTTCAGTTCCGGCAGCTGAAGTATTGGGCATAATCATTTCTGTTTGGTTTTTTATATCAAAAAAAGCAAAATACGGCTATTGATAAATAAAGATGTTTTTTGTTAGAGGTAAAAGATTATGTTCGATATTTATTTAGGAGAAATTGAGCTTACAGCAGTAATACTTATATTTTCAGCAATACTAATTGTGCCGCTGCAGTTTTTGCTTTGTTATAAGGCTTCAGCATTTAAAATACGCCTTATACCTATATTTGCTTTAAGTGCTGTACTTTTAATTTTACTATTCCTGTCCTTTACTTTAACAGGCATAAACTCCTTAGCCTGCACAATATCAGCTGTATATTCTGCTTTCCTGCTGTTCTCCTGCGTCATTGGATGGATTATATGGCTGATTGTAAAAGCCATTAAACAAAAAAATAAAAACAGACAGTAATAATATTTAAGTTTTAAATAAATTAAATCCTAAAAATCTTAACATTCTTCTGATTTTAAAACATAATAAACACTAAAAAAGAGCACATTCAGCAAAACCCTGAAAGTGCTCTTTTTATAGTTTTATTTAAGCGGCTTAATATTGCCTGTTTCCAAAATTTCCATGTAATCTTTATAGTTTTCTTCCAAAAGCTTAGGTGTATCAAGACCATAAGGACATTTAGCGGCACAAGCTCCGCAGTGTATACACTCGGCTATTTTTTTCATGTTAGCCTGATTTACTTCTGAAAGCATTCTGTAAGACGGTGCTCTTCTTATCATAAGTGACATTCTTGCGCAGTCATCTATTTTAATACCAACAGGACATGAGCTCATGCAGTAACCGCAGCCGCGGCAGAAATTTCCTGAAAGCTCATTTTTATCTTTATCTATTACAGCCTTTAAATCATCTGTAAGCTTAACATCCTCTTTGGCATAGCTTAAAAATTCATCAAGTTCACTCTCTCTTTGTATTCCCCAAATAGGCACAAGAGAATCAAACTGCTCTAAAAACGCGTAGGATGCTTTTGAGTTTGTAATAAGTCCGCCTGACATAGCCTTCATACATATAAAGCCCATATTAGCCTTAACAGCCATGTTGTAAACTTCCATATCATCTTCGGAAGCAAGGTAGTTAAACGGATACTGTATGGTTTCAAAAAATCCTGTTTCAATAGCCTCTTTAGCTACATTTATTCTGTGCGTTGTAATACCTATATGTTTAATTTTACCGTCTTTTTTAGCCTGTTCCATAGCCTCGCAAAGACCTGTACCGTCACCAAACTTATAACATACTCTGGCATCATGGAACTGGTAAATATCTATATAATCTGTTTGAAGTAATTTTAATGATGTTTCCAAATCTTTATTAAAATCATCGGCATTTTTAGCCATTGTTTTTGATGCTATGATAATTTTATCTCTTACAGGTGAAAGGAATTTACCTATTTTCTCCTCGCTGTCAGTATAAAATCTTGCTGTATCAAAAAAATCAATTCCGTTGTCATAAGCTTTTTTAAGTATTTTCTCTGCTGTTTCAAAATCAACTCTTTGAATAGGCAGCGCTCCGAAACCGTTCTTATTTACAGTTATCCCTGTCTTTCCAAGTGTAACTTTACGCATTAACCATACCGTCCTTTCAAAATTAAATGCCAATAATACCCTACTTAATTATAAACGATACTGCGCCTTATATCAATTACTTAAATTAAAACCATTAAAAAACCCGTGTGATACTAAAAATCACACGGGTTTTATGTTAATTTTTCATATGCAGATATTTATTCTTTGTGGCAATTCCGCCTCTTATGTGTCTTTCAGCTTTGTTTACCTCAAGAACACCTCTTACCTGACGTGCCAGATTTGGATTTATATGCTCAACACGGTCGGTAATGTCTTTATGTTTGGTTGTTATTAATTAGAACGGTGTCATCAAGACCTAAATCATCAAATAGTCTAAGATATATATTTACAGTACCTTCTTTATCAACTTCAATTTTCTTTATTATACTCCTTAATTGTGCATTTGTCATCTGTCTTACATCAGTAATATCCTCAACTTCCTTAAATGTAGCATTTAATATTTCTTCCAGCCGGTCGCCTTTTGTAAGGTAGTACGAAATTACTCTAAGCTCAGCTTCAAGTTTTTCAATGTCTTTTTTTGCTCCGCCTATTTTTTCATTAAGTTCTTCCCTTGTAATTAAATCATCGGTATACATATCCATATATTTTTGGCGTGCTTTGTTTAATTTAGCAATACTTTGTGTTATTTCCTTTTCACCCTCAATATTTTCATCTTTTTCCCTATATACCTTTTTACCCTCCATTAGTACACTGTCTATAACTTTTTTCTTCTGTTTGAGCACTCCTGCAAAGTATTCCTCAATAACTTCTATAAGCTCGTCCTCATCAATTGTTTGGGCA
Source organism: uncultured Clostridia bacterium (assembly GCA_944380455.1). Taxonomy (GTDB): domain Bacteria; phylum Bacillota; class Clostridia; order Lachnospirales; family Anaerotignaceae; genus Neoanaerotignum_A. The sequence goes on along the minus strand of CALWHR010000055.1, from coordinate 3,462 downwards.
TTTGGGCAGCTGTCTGCTCCACGTCCATTATGACCTGAACACACCCATCTTATATATGTATTTTTATATTTCTTTACAACCCTTCTAAAAGACCAGCCGCATTCCTTGCACTTAATCAATGTGGAAAAAAGATGTTTATTGCTTTGCCTTTCATGGGTAATTTTAAAAGCATTATGTCTTGAATTAAGTATATCCCGTGCCTTTTTAAATGTATCATCATCAATTATACGTAAATTTTCTTTTTCCACTACAAACCACTGGGTTTCATCTTTTTCTTTCCTTCTGCCTGATAAAAAGTCTATAATCTCCTCTTTACCGTTTACAACTTTCCCTGTATACAACTCATTTGTAAGTATACGACATATAGCATTTTGGCTCCATGAACAGTTGCGTTTTGTCTTTAAACCTTTTTCATTAAGCATATTTGATATTTTGGCAGCCCCATATCCTTCTTCAGTATACCATTTAAAAATCTGCTTAATTACATCAGCTTCTTTTTTGTTTATGGAAAGATTAAAGTAATCACCTATTGTCTTATCATAGCCATATACTATATTAGGCACTCTGCCTTTTTCAGCATTAAGCTTCTTTCCAAACTTAACCCTTTTAGAGGTATTTGCACTTTCCTCCTGTGCAAGAGCTCCAAATATTGTAAGAACAAACTCACTGTTTCCCATACTTGTCATATTTGCTGTTAAAAACTGCGTTTCTATTCCTAATGCCTTTAACTTCCTTATATTTTGAAGCAAATCAACGGTATTTCTTGCAAAACGTGAAATATCTTTTACTACCACCATATCAAAAAGCCCTTTTTCAGCATCTGACATCATTTTAAGGAACTCTTTCCTGTTCTTAATTTTTGTTCCGGATATCCCTTCATCAGCATATAGCTTTACAAGGTTATCACCCGTTCTATTTACATATTCAATAAAAAACTCCTTCTGTGCTTCCAAACTATTAAGCTGGTCTTCTTTATCTGTAGAAACTCTGCAATACGCTGCTATGTTCATTAATATCACCTCATTATATAAAAAGCCACTCGCTCATTTTTGCAAGTGGCTTGAAGCTTTCTTTAAACAACTTTTTTAGCTGTCTTTTCACTTATTACTTTTTCAACTTTCTCCGCATTAACTTTAACCAAAACTTTAAGTAAATTTTCGGCTGTTATTTCGGGCGGATTTGCGTCGTGAAATATGTATTTTACGCTTTTGCTTTTCATAACAATGCCCTCCTTGTCCAAAAGCTTATATTTAAAATTATGCTTTATGCCTAACTAATATTAATTTTTACAATAAACTTTAATTCCATGAGTACTGGTTTTTCTATATGCTGTAAATTTATGGAACACAGCAAAACCCTTATAAATACATACATTTTAAGGTCTAAATTCCAAAAACCAATAAATAATTTAAAACATATTGAAATTATATCCTATCTTTATAAATAGTTTTATAATGGACTTGAAACTTGGAATAAATTTGCTGCTAAGCTCTTTTGCTGCTCAGAAACGTGGCAATATGTATCAGATGTTGTAACTATGGAAGAGTGACCAAGAAGCTCTGATATTGTTTTTAGAGAAACACCTTTTTCCATTAAACGTGTTGCATATGTATGGCGAAGTATATGTGTTGACAAGCTGAATTTTTTATTAATACCTTTCTTAAAATAATATTCTTCCATATTTCTGGAAACTTCTTTTAAATTTTTATTTAAGAAAGAGGTATCATAGCATTTTCCGGCTTTTGTTGGAAATACTAAATTTTTGTCATAAAAGCCTTTTCTGCAGCAAAGTTTTCTATATACAGCCCTTTGATTAAGAAGTATCTCTTCTGCCATATTATTTAATGGGATTTTTCTGCATTTATTATTTTTAGGCAAAACTGATATTACTTTGTTTTGTTCACGACGTGCTGATTTAATAATATTTATTTCATGGCTTTCAAAATCTATGCAGTCCCATGTTAACCCTATAACTTCTCCTATCCTCATGCCTGTTGATACCTGAAAGGCAAGTAAGTTTCCAAAGCTTTTTCCTTTAATCAAACTCAAAAATATTTCTAACTCATCTTTTTCAAGAGCTCTTTTTTCGTTATTTGTACTTATATTTGCCTTCCAAACAGGAATATCTTCAATATATCCTTGTTCTTTAGCAATATTAAGACCGCCTTTAACTACTACTGTGCAAATTTTAATTGTTGATGGGCTGTAAACTTCTTTAATCTCTTCTATAAAGATTTCAAGATTATACGGACAAATCTTATCAATGGAAACATTAAGTGCTTCTGAGCCTTCAATTATTCTTAAAGCTCTTTTATAACTTAACAGCGTGTTTGGAGATATAAAATCTTCCTTTTTTTCTATCCATTTTTCTATAAAAAACTCAATTTTAGGCATTATTTTCACCTCTTTCTTTATAGTCTATGCCAACAAATCTGTACACGTTTAACCCGTCTTTATTAATTCGTTTTTTAGGTATATTGTATTTTTCCAAAAGTGCCTTTCCTATATCCCTGTCATTTGGTACAGAAAATCCGTTTTGTATACAATATGTCTTTACACTTTCATAAAAATCTCTTACCGGAATATTACCACTTGGTATAAAGTTAATTTCTTCATTTAAAAAACACCCAACAGGATCAGCATCCATAGAATAAGCAGCTATAAATCTTTCGGAATCTTCATTTGATGTAAAAACATAATCTCTATTAATTAAATCCAATAGCGCTTTTATAGATAATGTAAAAATTTCATTTCTTTCAGCCCAAAGCTTTTCTAAAAGTTCTTTGTCTTGTTCTTCGGCAGAAATACTTTTGTTAAAAAGCAACACTGCAAGTCTGTTTGTAAAAGCTTTTGTAGCCTCAAAATCAGTTGTAGCAGGCAAAGCATTTCCAGCAAAAATAAGTTTGCACTTTGGCATAAAAGAAAATGAATCTTGTCCTTTGTACTCTGCTGTAATTTTATCTCCGCCTGTAATTGCTTTAATAATAGAAATATCATTAAGAGGTGATGTTTTCATTTCAGCCTGTATGTTAATCTTTTTTCCAAATAGTTGTGCACGATTAAAAGGCGTACTTAACTCATGAATTGGTATATTTGACACTTTATCCTCACCAACCAATCTTTGTAAAAACTTTAATGCAATGCTTTTTCCTGAATTTGGCTTTCCATTTAAAAACAGTATTTTTTTAGCATCATTACTGTCACTAAGACAATAACCAAAAAACTCTAAAAGAAGTTTCTTTTTGCTTTCAACCCCACCTAAAGAGGTTAAACAAAATCTTTCAAAATTTTCTGCTTCACAAATAACACCTTCTTCATATTCAGCTTCAATACAGTAATCAAAAATGTACTCTGATGAGTGCGGCAATAGCTTTATACTGCCATCTTCAAAGCTTAAAACACCATTTAAGCAATTTAATAAATACTTTTTAGAATTTATATCATTTGAGGTAAACCTTTTGC